>PLRW01000326.1 GCA_003164955.1 Actinomycetota bacterium | reverse complement strand
GGTCTGGCTGAACTCACGGAGGACCTCGAACTCCTGAAGCTACGGTCAGGGGCAAAGTTGCTCAGACGGGAAGTTCGGTGATGCTGAGGGCGAAGTCCAAGTTCCCCACCCCGTGGTTGGCGAGGCCCACCGTGACCACGCCCGCTCCTTCCAGCCAGTGCGCCATTTTCAGGCCGCCGACGTCCAGTGGGCGCAGCCCGAGGCTCTCGATGAACGCCTCCACACTTGCCTTGGCCTGCGCATTATCGCCAGCGATGAAGACGTCGGGACGGCCCTTCTCCAGGACATGACGGAAGATGGTGTTGAACGCCTTCACCACGCTGGCGCTGGCCGGGGCCGCCTTGGCGACTTCCTGCGCGATCGAGGTCTCCTCGCGGTGGGCTAGCCCGTCGAACGTGGAATTGAAGGGATTGCTGATGTCGACGATAACCTTGCCCGCGAGAGCGTCTCCGTACTGGGCGACGACCGGAACGACACCGTCGTACAACAGGGCCACGATGACGATGTCCCCGGCCGGGGCGGTGCCCCATTCTCCCGTCGTGGCGCCGCCGCCGAGAGCCTTGGCCAGGTCAGCGGCCTTGGACTGATCGCGGCCCATGACCTCGACGGTGTTGCCGCCCGCTACCGCCAGCGTGCCGATGGTGCGGGCCATGTTCCCGGTGCCGATGATGCTGATGCTGCTCATGAGATGTCCTGTCCTGGCTGTGCGTTGTCCGGTTTAGATGGCGGTGGTGCCGCCGTCGGCGACGAGTTCCATGCCGTTGACGTAGCTGGAGTCGTCGGAGGCGAGGAAGAGGGCGGCGGTGGCGATTTCGTCGGGGTGGCCCATCTGGCCGCGGGGGATGAGGGACTCGAACTGGCGCTTGGTGGCCTCGTCGAAGAGTTCTTCCTGCTTGGCGGTGGCGACCTGGCCGGGGGTCAGGACGTTGACGCGGATGCGGCGGTCCTTGAGCTCGTTGAGCCAGACGCGGGCCCAGGCCTGCTGGACGGCCTTGCTGCCGGCGTAGACGCTCCAGCCGGGGAAGGCGCCGAGGGAGGCGTTGGAGCCGGTCATGAGGATGGAGCCGCCGTCGTTGAAGAGCGGGAGGGCCTTCTGGACGGTGAACAGGGTGCCGCGGGCGTTGAGCCCGAACCAGGTGTCGAACTGGGCCTCGGTGATCTCGCCGAGCGGGGCGGGCTCGCCGCCGCCGGCGCTGGCCCACAGCACGTCGAGGCTGCCCTTCTCCCGCTTGACGGTGTCGTAGAGGCGGTCCAGGTCGTCCAGGTCGGCGGCGTCGCCCTGGACGCCGGTGACGTTGCGGCCGATCTGCTTCACGGCCGCCTCCAGGGCGTCCTGGCGGCGGCCGGTGATGAAGACGTGCGCTCCCTCGTCGACGAACAGCTTCGCGCCGGCCAGCGCCATGCCGGTGGTGCCGCCGGTGATGACCGCTACCTTGCCGTCAAGCTTTCCCATGGTCGCTCCCTTGGGTCGGTGGTGCCGTGCGCACCTGGGGTGACGGTGTTATGTACACCGCTCTGTGTGCTTACGGTACCGGACCGGCGGCCGGGATGCAAACTATGTACACCGGTCGTTACCCAGCTGGGGTACCATGGACGCATGACGGAGGTGGAGAAGGGCCCCAAGGGCCGCCGCCGCGGCCGGGGCGCCCGCGAGCGCATCCTCAGCGCGTCCCAGCAGCTGTTCCGCGAGCAGGGCATCAACCGCACCGGCATGGACCAGCTTTGCGCGGCGGCCCAGGTGTCCAAGCGCACGGCCTACCAGCACTTCACCGGCAAGGACGAACTCGTCGCCGAGTACCTGCGCCGGTTCGACCCCTCCGTTCTGTCCGGCGTGCTCGACCGCACCGACCTCACGCCCCGCGAACGGCTCCTCGCCGCCTTCGACATCCCCCCCACCACCCCCCTGTGCCCCTACATCGCCGCCGCCGTCGAACTCCACGACCCCCAGCACCCCGCATCCCAGTACGCACGCGACTACAAGAAAGCCGTCGCCGCGCGGCTCGCCGACACCGCCCGCGAAGCCGGCGCCGCCGACCCTGAACAGCTCGGCGAGCAGCTCGCGCTGCTCATCGACGGCGCCGCGGCCCGCACCCGGGTCCTCAACGCCGACGCCTTCCCCACCGCCGCCGCCATCGCCGCCGCCCTCATCGACAACGCCATCCCCGCCACAGCCAGCGATGACCGGCGACGGGAGGAAGTGCCAAGTTAACTTGGCACTCCGCGGCCGGGCCGGACGCGCTGTCGGCCGTGCGGCCGCACCGCCGGTACGCGACATCAGGCAGTGAGCTGGGAACGGCAGCGGCAGCATTCCAGGAGGGCATACGGCGTGCCTTCACGGAGGGTCCCGGCCTGATTCCAGTAGGTTGCGGGCGTGGCTGGTGCTATGGACGGTGAGTGGTCGCTGTACTGGACCTCACGCGGGCGGCCCGTGTCGGAACGCCTGGCGCCGGTGCTCGCCGGATGGGCCGACCTGGACCAGCGTGAGGAGGCTGCGGACATCGGGCCGGGCCACCCGATCCTGATCGACCCGCAGTACCGGCTCGACCCGGTGCTGGCGCGGTTCCTAAGCCGGTCGCGGTTCGCGTGGCTGGCGGAGGGGACCAGGCGGGCATACGCGAAGGACTACCGGCTGTTCTTCTCGTTCCTATGGCAGCGCGGCAGGTACTGGCACGAGGCGGACCCGGTCGACCTGCTGGACTGGGAAGCCTGGCGGCGGCGCGACCAGCAGGTGGGCCGGGGGATCGGCGGCAGCAAGTGGCAGCGTGAGCTGGCGGCCCTGCGGCTGGTCTACGAATGGGCGGAAAAGGAGCGGCGCATCGCGCGCAGCCCGGTCCTGGTCCACCAGGTGCGGCTGCGCGGCGGCGGCACGGCGACGGTCGCTGACCAGGCGCCCCGGGATGTGCGCAGCGCGGACGTGAAGTGGGTGACCCCGCGCACCTACCGGCTGTGGCGGGACATCGGGCTGCTCGGCTACGATGCGGACGGCCAGCCGGACCCGTCGTGGCGGGGCCGCAACGACGGCCGGAACGCGGCGTTCACGGACCTGCTGTTCAGCAGCGGGCTGCGGCTGCGGGAGGGCGGCTGCCTGCTCACCCTGGAGGTGCCCGACGCGGCCGGCGGGCACGGGTACTACGAGGGCACTGTGGCGGGCGCGGTCGCCAAGCGGCGGCAGCGGATGTTCTACGCCTCGGCCGCCGCGCTGCGCCGCGTTGCCGCCTACGCAGCCACCACCCGGGCGGAGGCGGTGCGCCGCGCCCGCCGCCACCGCCGTTACGAGCAGGTCCCCGGCAAGCTGATCGTCACCCGGATCGGCCACGGCACCCGGCCCAGGCTTGCCTGGCGGGACGAGCACGGCCGGGCGGCGGACGTGCCGCTGGGCGCGATCAGCCCTGATGAGCGGATGCGGCTGTTCACCGTGGGCGAGGACGGGCTGGAGCCCTTGTGGCTGTGGCTGGGCGAATCCGGGATGCCGATGGCATACGAGTCGTGGGAGAAGGTATTCGACGCGGCCAGCGCCCGGGTCGCCGCCACCGGCAGCGAGAACAGGGTAAAGCGGACCCCCATTGCCATTTCGCCCCATATGCTCAGGCATTCTTTCGCCCTGCACATGCTGGTAGCGCTACATCACGCGCTTGACCGCCGGTTCGGCCTCACGCCCGAGGAGCGCAAGCACCTGCGGCAGGTCTACGGCGACCCGTGGGTGCTGGTCCGCGACCTGCTAGGTCACAGCAGCGAGCAGACGACCCGGCTGGTCTACCTGGAGCCGCTGAACGGGCTCCAGGTCACCTCGCTGCTGGACTGCGACGAGGACCTCGACACGCTGCTGTCGCGGGTGGCCGCCTCCAGCCGCCTGGTGATCGACGCCGGGCCGGTGGATCCGCTGTGACCGGCGGCCGGCACGCCCGCCAGGCGGCGCTGCCGCCCGCCGGGTACACCCGGGACCGGCAGCCCGGCCCAGGCTCCCTGGTGGTCACGGTGGCCGGGGAGTCCGGCGGCAGCGAGGCCGTCTTCGACTTCAGCGCGCTGCCCGGCCCGCCGGCCCTGCTCGCGGCATGCGCCGCCGGGTTCGCCCGGATGGCCGGCCCCGACCACCCCTGGCGGGCCGCCGCGACTTGCGACAACGGCTACAAGGCGATCCGCGAGTTCCTGCGCTGGGCCGCCGCCCTCGACCCGCCGCCGCAGGCCCCGGACGACATCACCCCGGCGGTGCAGGCGCAGTGGCGGCTGTCCCGCCCCGGCACTGTCTACGGACGGGCCTGCCAGCTGACCGTCCGCCAGTGGCTGCCGCAGGTGCCGGGTATCCCCGCCGCCACCATCGCGGCATCCGCTCGGCGCATCCCGGCCGGCCCCGCTCCTAGCGAGACCGCTTACGCGCGCGAGGAGTTCGGGCAGATCAAGGCCGCCGCGGCACGCACGTTCGGCACGGCGCTCGTCAGGATCAGGGCCGGCCAGGAGCACCTGCTCCGCTGGCAGTCCGGCGACTTCCCCAGGCCCGGGCTGCGCGAGCAGTACCGGCAGACACAGCCCGGGACCGCCGGGTACCTGATCGGCGAGGCGCTCGACGTCCTGCAGCGCACCGGCGACGTCCCGCTCTCCCAGGCGCAGTACCGCAGCGTGACCGCCCGGCACGCCAGGGCACTCGGCGGCGCCGGGCCGCAGCACACCTGGGCCAGGCTGTTCCTGACGATGCCGGAGGCCGCGGCGCTCGCCGTGCTGCTGGTCTGCGACCAGGGCTGGAACCGGTCCGTCCTGGACGCCATGACCGTCCCCGACGACATGCCCGGGGCCGGCGAGGACAGCCTGGACATCTACCGCGCCGGGATCGTCAAGCGCCGCCGCCCGGCCCGCGCCAGGTACTCGTCGGCGAACCTTCCCGACACCGGGCCGGGCAGCCCGGGGCGGCTGATCCGCCAGGCGATCGAGGCGACGCAGCCGGCGAGGATCACCCTGGCGACGCTCGGCACGCCCACGGACCGGCTCCTGGTCAGCCGCCGGGACCAGTTCCGCGGCAGGCAGGACATGTTCTTCCTCGGCGCGCCGCCTGGCGACAGCATGCGCCGCTGGGCGGTCGGTGCCGGGCCGGACGGGGAGCCCTTGCAGGTCAGCCTGCGGCGGCTGCGCCGCACCGTCCAGGTGCTGATCCGCCGTGAGCCGGCCCAGAACAGCCAGCAGGTCCACGAGTCGGCCTACGTGCTCCGTGACCCTGCGGCCCTGCCCGAAGCCGAGCAAGTCACCGCCCAGGGCCTCACCAACGCCGTCAGCCACGCCCGCGCGACCGTGAAGATGCGGATGCTGCTGGAAGCCGGGCCGGGCCAGCTCGCCGCCGGGGCCGCCGGACAGCAGCAGGCGCTGGCGGACGGCACGCTGGACACAGCCACTGGCGCGTGCCTGGACTTCACGAACAGCCCGTTCGGCACGCCCGGGCAGCCGTGCACCGCCTCGTTCCTGGACTGCCTGGCGTGCTCCAACGCGGTCGCCACCAGGCGGCACCTGCCCCGCCTCGCCTGGCTGCACCGCGCCCTGGACGAACTGCGCGCGACCGCGCCCCCGGCGACGTGGGAGCGGGACTGGCAGGCTCACTTCCTGCGGCTGACCAGCCTGCTGGAGGACAACACCGCCGCAGCCGAGCGGCAGGCGGCAGCCCTGACCGCCAGCGACGACGACCGCGAGCTGATCGCCGGGCTGCTCAGGGGGAGGTACAACCCATGACCGCCGCCCCGCTCACCCTCCCCGGAGCCGGCGACAGGGCTTGGCATGTCCCGGCCGGCGCCTCTTTCGTCTGCCCGGACCGACTGCCCGACGGCACCAGCGCGGCTAACCTGTCCCGGTACGGCGACCCGACCTGGGACCTGTCGCCGCTGTCGCGGCGCCAGCATGAGCCGGCCCGCCGGATCAACTGGGACCTGTTCCCGGTCGCGCTGCGCGCCAGCTTCAAGCGCGCCGGATGGGCGCTGGTCAACCTGCCCACCCCCGACACGCTGCTGGAACGCGTGGCCACCTGCCGCGCCCGGCAGCCCGGCACCGGCACCATCGCCAGCACCGCCGAGCACTGGCGCCGCTACGTGGCCTGGCTCGCCGCCCGGGGCGTCACCCGCCTGGCTGACATCGACGCCGTCTGCCATAGCGAGTGGGCCTTGCACGTGGCACGCCTCCCGGTGGCGGGCCGCACCCGCGGGCTGGCGCTGAACGCGGTCAGCGTGCTGTGGGGGATGACGCCGCACCTGCCTGCCGCCGACCGCCTCCCCATGCCGCCATGGGAGGCCGAGGGGCTGCGCCACTACCTTCCCCCGGACGAGGGCCGCAGCGAGAACGGCACCGCCCCGGTCCACCCGGCGGTGATGTCCCCGCTGCTGGCCTGGGCGCTGCGGTTCACCGAGGACTTCGCCGCCGACATCCTCGCCGCCCTCGCCGAGCACGAGCGGCTCCGGTCCCGCATCGCCGCCCGCCACAACCCGGACGCCGCGCCCCGGCTCGCCGCCCTGCTGGACGAGCACGCGCGTACCGGCACCCCGCTGCCCGGCGAGATGATCAAGGGCCGCACCTGCGCCGCCGTCTCCTACCTCGCCGGGACAACCGGCGCGAGCAACACCCAGGCCGGCAACGCGCTGCGCCGCGCCCGGCTCCCGGCCGGCAGCACCGCGCCGCTGGGCACCCCGGTCACCGGGCAGCTCCGCGGAAAGCCGTGGACCGGCCCGATCAGCTACCACCAGGCCCCGGCCCTCGCGCTGCGCCTGAGCGCAGCCTGCCTGATCGTGGTCGCCTACCTCAGCGGGCTTCGCCCCGCCGAAATCCTCCACCTCCAGCCCGGATGCTGCCCCGCGCCCGACGGCAACGGCACCGGGCCGGTCCGCTACCGGCTGCACGGGGTCAAGTTCAAGGCCGCCCGCAACGACGACGGGACCCCCGCCCCCGACGGCGAGACCCGGCAGTGGACCGTGATCCCGCCCGTCCACACCGCCATCGGCATCCTGGAGCAGCTCACCGCCACCAGTCAGCTGTTCCCGCTCCAGCCGCACTGGCTCAACGGGGCGCCGCGCCCGCCACGGCGTCGGCCAGAAGCATTCCGCTATCAAGCCAAGCCGGACGTGACGTCTATGACGAGATCACTGCAAGACCACCCAAATGCCGTCGCAGGGCGGCGGTGCCGCAACACGGCTGAACCTTCCGGGGAACTGTCCTTCCCCGGCATACGGGCCAGTAGCGACGGCGAGGAGGGGCGGCCCGCCGGGCTGGGGGGTGAGCCGGGCCAGGGCGGTGGCGCGGTCCTTTGCACCCATGCCGCCCTTGAGGGTGACCGGGTCGTGCCCGCGGGCGCGGAGGGCGTCGGCGATTGCCTGCAGGTGGCTGGTCCAGTTGGTAAGGACCAGGCAGTTGGCTGAACGGCATCGGCAGGGGTGAATGGTCCGGTGCGTGCCGGGAATCTCGTCCACAGATCTGACCAGCACAGTTGCTCTCCCCGCCGTTGCCCGCGCCTCGCCGAGCCCGGTCACGGCAGCTGGTACTACGGGCACATCGGGGAGTGCGGGAGCGTGCTCTACCTGCATCGGCTGCGGATCCCACGGAGCGCGCAGGCGGGCCAGGTCTGCCTGGCTGGCCCGCCTGATCCACTGCCCGGCCGCGGTGAACCGGTCGTTCCCGGCGGCCGTGAACGCGCGGACCGCGACCGCGACCAAGCAGGCCAGCGGATAGACCCGCCCTTGCCGCGAACGCGAATCGGGCAGCGCCTCCAGCCGCCGCCACGTCCCCGTTGCCAGATTCTCGCCGCCAGGACCGGATCCGACCACGCGCGCAGCCACGCGCGGCAATGCCATCGTGGGCATGCCATACCTCGTTCACGTAGACCTTAGAGACCTACATGATCACGTGGCATGCCCGCGCCCACAAACGGCGCGATACCGCCCTGCCGCCGCTTACCGGACCAATCGGGTAAATCCGGAACGCGCCGGAGCCCTGGGCCCTGGGCCCTGCAATGCCAGGTAAGGCTAATATAGCGCGGAAGTCAGTTATGGTTCTGTGACGATTCTGATGTCATACAGATGGCTGCTTTGCGCGCCTAATTGATGTGGGGTCATCTAACTTGGCGTGGTGAGGGGGATGAATGAGGGTCCTGAAGACATAGATCATGTTGGGACCGATGGTTCGATCCTGAAGCAGGAATCCCGGAGACGGGATCGGCGTTGCGTGTGAATTATTGTGGAGCCTTTGTAAAGGCATGGGCAATGCCGGTCTATGTAGACGAGGATCATTGACGACAGTCCGGGGGAGAAGCGGTGTGCCTTGAGGACCCGCTGGAATCGCGGGATGCACGGTACGAGTTTCCGCGCCTGTCTCCCAACGTAAGCTGCGACGTTCCGTACCATCTTGATGTCCTGCCGGACGGCAGGGAGACGCTGGTCACCGGCGACGTGAAGACCTTAAGTGAGTACTGCCACCGGCAGGGCGACAATCCGTTCGGTTTCCGCGGCACTTGTGGATTGTGCTCGTGCGAGGGGATCATGCGCCAGTTCGGATTGGAGGTCACCGAGGCGGACGTCGTCGCATACGCCATCGCGCACGGATTGTGCTATGTGGAAGGCGACTCAGGCATGCGTGGTGGTAGCACCGTCGTGGAGCAAGTGCGGATTCTGTCCGATTTCGGAGTGCCCGCACATCATGAGAGCACTTGCTCGCTGGAGGATCTAGCGGCGTCGCTGGAGCACGGTCGGGGCGTGATTGTAGCGCTTGATTGCGGTGTCCTGTGGGATGACGCCAACTACTATGACGGCCGGGCCAACCATGCTGTCACGCCCATCGGGGTAGCACGCGACCCTGAGACCGGGCAAATTCAGGGCTTCTACGTGAACGACACGGGCACCGGAGAATCCGGCCGGTTCGTTGACGCCGCCACCATGGACGAGGCCTGGGTGCAACTGGGAGGCACCTGCGTCGTGACGGACCGGGGGCACCTGGCAAACGAGCAGAGGACCGCTTCATGATCCAGCCGTACGAGCAAGCCGCCAAGGAATTCGCCGAGCATCCGCTCCGGACCGCCGAGGTCCCGGTGGAGCACCATATCTCTCACCCGCTGCCCACGCTGCGCTGGGCCCGTCCGGCGTACGCCGGGTTCGCCGGCCCGGCGGTGCGGATCCCCCGGCAGCCGCTGGAGCTGGGAACGCCGGACAGGTGGTGGGCGATCGGCGCCGAGCACGGCCGCCTGCTGGCGTACGGACTGGTTTCCGCGGTTCCGTTCATGGACCTGATGCCGGAGGGCCCGGTGACCGTACCCGCCGCCGGGCGCGCGCTCTCGGCCGTGCGGGAAGACCGCAGGCTGTTCGGCGAGTTGCTGACCGCCATGGCGCCCGCCTTCTTCGCCGGGGAAAGCGGTGACGGCACGGTCCGGGGAGACCTGGCCGAGATACTCAGCCAGGTGCTGCCGGCTGAGGTGATGCCCTGGTACCGGGGCCTGACACCGGATTTCTTCGACTGGCTGGAGCGGTCATGACCATGCAGGACATCAGCGCGATCCTGGACGAGGCGGTAGCGGCGGCGGACAAGTACCACTGGAGTCGGCTGCGCGACTTCGCGGCCGGCCTGCCCGGCGATCATGACCCCGCCGTCCTGCTGCTGGCGTCCGCGGACGCCGAACCCGGGCCGCTGGCCCGGTGGGTGGGCTCGGTCGCTCCCTCGGTGCCGGTGCGGGCGGAATCACTGGAGGCTCTCGCCGGGCGTCCCGAACTGAACCTGCAGGCCAATCGCGTGATCGTCGCGTTCCGATGCGGCGAGTTGCTCACCCCGGAGGCGGTCGACTCCGGCACCCACGTCGCCTCTCGCCCGGCGGGCTCCTACCTGATCGTGATGACCGGTGCGGAACTGATCCGCAGCGAGGATGACCTGGCTCTGGTCCAGCGGAGCATGTGGCGGCTTGTGCTCTCCGAGCACGGTGACGAATGGGCCGGGCAGAGTCTCGCCGAGCACGGCTGCGTGCTGTGGAGCGACGCCGAGCCGGCGGCGTTCCTTGCCGAGCGGATGGCGAGCGACCGGGAGATCCTGGCGACGTGGCTAGCCGCAGAGGTCGATGTGACCGACCGGCTGCGCGCCGAGCGGGTCGCCTGTGCGCTGGACCTGGCCGAGGTACCCGGCGGCCGGCGGCTCGGTGACCTGCCCGACCCGGCCATCGCCGCGCGCCGCCTGGCCAGTGGCCAGGAGGCCGTGATAAAGGGACGCCGCCGGGTTCTCGGCGGCCTGGACGCGGATACGCGGAACGCCGAGCGGGAGATCATCGCCTCCCTCGCCATGCAGGAGCAGGATCTGCTCAACGGGGTCGCTACTTTCATCGCCGAGCATCGCGATGACGTCACCGACGTGGCCGCCGCGCGGGCCCTGGTCGGCCAGTACACGGAGGACGGTCTGAACCGCTGGCAGGCCAGCGCGGAGGCGTCGCTGCGAGCCCAGTCCGAGCGGATCGCGGACAACCTCCGCGATCTGGTGGACGGCATGGAGTGGCAGGTGATCGACCGGGCGGGCGGCCCGTACCCGCGGACGGCCTTCACCGGGTCCAGGCTGGACGCCTCCCTCGCCACCGGCGAGGCGTCGGTTCCCCAGCTCCGGCCGACCGGCAAGAACCAGCTCACGCCGGGGACGGCTAACGTCGTGATCGGCGGCGCCGTCGGTGCCTCGGTGGGAGCAATCCTCGGCGCGGGCGTGGGGTTCGCGCCCGGGCTGATCGCGGGCGCCGCGGGCGCACTCGTGCTCAATCGCATCCTGACCGACCGGAACGTGGAGCACATGGTCGGTAAGGCCAGGAAGTTCATTGCCGCCTGCACCGCCACGGCCCGCGACGCCGCGCTGACGCGGTTCCGGCAAGCCGCTGCGGAGCAGCGCGCCGCGGTTACCGACGCGTTCGACGATCTGGAGCGTGCGCTGACTGACCAGGCCAGGGCCGCGGAGACCGATTCCGGCGCGGGTTTGCTTGCCGGGCTCCGAGAGCGCCTGCGGGCCGCCGCGGCTTAAGCCGGCCCGACTGACCTGACCAACAGGACCCCGGCAAAGGGAGGGATGACATTGTCACACACGGGGGCCAGCTCGCTGGCCGACATGATGATGCGCGGTGTCGAGAAGGCCGAAGCGGAGGCCGACAAGTCCATCGGCGGACTCGCCGAGGTGGCCGGCCGCCTTGACATGCGCGAGACCGAGGCCAAGCTGACAGAAACCGCGCGCCAGCTGCGCTCAGACACCTTCAACCTGATGGTGATGGGCCGTTTCAAGAACGGCAAGTCGACCCTGCTCAACGCCTTGCTCGGCGGGACCACCGCGCCGGTCGACCTGGGCGGCCAGCAGGGGCCGATGGTGGTGGATGACCTGCCAGCTACTGCCACGCTCACCGGCGTGGTCTACGCCGAGCAGCCCTACATCAGGGTGTGGAGCTTCGACGGTACCTCCCAGGACTGGCCGCTCGACCGGTATCTGCGGGAATCAACCCTCGACGTCGACCAGCTGGAAAGCGCGCGGCGGTTCCAGGACATCAGGGAGTTCGAGATGGGCTTCCCCGCCCGGCTCTGCCAGGCCGGGGTGACCATCTACGATTCTCCCGGGCTGGACGAGCACGACGACCGCACCAAGATCACCCAGGACGCGGTGCAGCGCTGCGACGCCGCGGTGCTTGTCTACCGCAGCGACGTCCTCATGGGCCAGAACGAGCTGATGAATGCCACCGACCTGATCAAGGACGGCACGCGGATCTTCACCGTCGTCAACCTGATGAACGCGCGGGCTGCCGATGACCGCCTCAAGGGCTTCGTGTGGAACCGCTACGTGCGGGATAATCAGGGCGGCCCGGCCTGGGACGGGCAGGACGTCGGCTCCCGCGACATCTATTTCGTCGACGCCGAGCATGCCCGCCAGGCGCGCTACCAGGGCGATGAGCAACTGGCCGCCGACTGCGGCCTGGCCGAGCTCGAGCGGCGGCTCGCCGACTTCCTGCTGCGAGAACGCCACCACGTGCACCTGAAGCGCTACGCGACGCAGGCCACCAACCTGACCGAGACCATCGACCAGCACATCGATCAGCGCATCCGGGCCGGCCGTACCGACCAGGCCCGGCTGGCGGAGGCCTTCCAGGCGATGCTGCCCGCGCTTGATGCTCTCCGGGGCCGGCCGGCCAAGCTGCCCCGGCTGTTCAGCCGGTACCGCACCGAGACCGAGTCGGCGCTGGCCGCTAGCTTCACCGCGGAGGTCGGCCGCATCCGCGCGGACCTCCCGGGGCAGCTGGCCCTGGCCGACCTGGGACTCAGCAAGGTCACCGGGGTCTTCCGGCAGAAGCAGGCGGTCGACCAGGTCGCCGAGCTGATCTCCTCCTTCGTCCGCGAGCGCCTGGCGCGATGGGAACAGGACGAGGCCCAGAAGCTGCTGCGGTCCATCCTGGACCGGCTGAACGCGGAGATCGAGGAAGAGATCACCGCGATCGGCCAGGAGTTCGGTGAGATTCACCTGAACCTCACCGGCTGGGAGATCGCCGCGGGCGACAAGCCCATGGTGGGTACCACCGAACGCGTGCTTTCCGCCGCCGCCAGCATCCTGCTCGGCGACGTGGCCGGCGCGGTGGCAGGCGGGTACGCCGGCTGGCGCGGCGCGGCCGGGTCCGTGGCAGGAGCCATCGGGGCCGGTTTCATCCTCGGCATGCTCGGCCTCGGCCTGGCGGCACCGATCGCGCTGCCCGTCCTGCTGGCCGCCACCTTTTTCGGCAGCGCCACCTTCGTCGGCCATGGGCTGGAGAAGCGGGTGAAGGACCACGGCCTCGTCGAGGCGGACAAGATGCTCAGCGGCCTGCCTGCCGAACTCAACCCCAAGATGGCCCAGCAGATCGGGAAGAGCTTCGCGGCGCTGGAAACCGTGGTGACCAGGGAGATCACCGCGGCCATCACGGAGGAGGAGCGGAACATCCGAGAGATGGTCGAGGCCAACCAGCGTGATCAGGCCGACCGCGACCGGATGCTGGCCTCGCTCGAACAGAGCAAGACGGAAGTGGCCGGGCACCTCGCGACCTTGCGCCGGGCGGTCACCATCGCTCAGCAAGGATAAGAAGATGGAACCGGGATCGCTGGCCGCCAGCCTGCCGCCCGGCCTGCTCGACGAGCTGGCCACCTACCACGGCACGCAGGTCAGCGACCACCTGCGTGCCCGGCTGCGGGACATCGGGGAGGCACTCGGCCGTCCGCACGTCACCCTGGTCTTCGGCGGCCACTTCAGCTCGGGGAAGTCGACCATGATCAACACGCTGACCGGCCGGGTGCTCCTGCCCGCCAGCGACTTCCCTGAGACCGGTGTGGCCTGCGTCATCCGCCGCGGGGAGACCGAGCGGATCGTGGCCGATACCAGCGAGGGCCTGATCGAGCTGCCGTTCGGCCCGGATGCCCTGGCCGGCCGGGTGTCCCTGATCGGCCAGGATGGCGGGTACCGGGAGGAGATCGGCCAGGTCAGCCGCATCATGATCACGCTCACCCGGTCCGCCGTCCCACCGGGTGACACCTGGATCGACTCGCCCGGCATCAATGACACCGAGGCGATGACCACCCGTGCCCTCGAGGTCGCCCGCAACGCCGACGCCCTGATCTGGATCGTCAACTCGCGGCAGTCCCTGCCGATGGTCGAGGAGGGGCTGCTGCGGGCCTATATCGCCGAGCACGGGACCGAGGCGGTCGCATTCCTCGTCAACGTGTTCCTGCGCCAGGACACCGCCGGCGAGTGGGACTGGTTTCTCGCCGACCGGTCTGATTACCACCGGGACCGGATCGCCGCGCTGCGGGACGAGGCCGGCTCGTTTCCCGTCGCGTTCATCTCGGCGCGCGCCGCGGGCGCCGATGCCGGGGGTTACGGCGGTCCGGAGGCTCGTGGGCTGCTGGCCGAGCTCAGCGACCCGGGCAGCACCCGGATCCGCGCCGTGCGCCGGCGCAGGGCCGCCGGCGAGCTGGACCGGCTGACCCGCGAGCTCGAGGCGCGGCTACGGCCCGAACAGGCCCGGCTGGCCGCGGACCGGGCCAGGCACCAGCATTGGCAGGCTGAGGTCACCGGACGAACCCGCGCCTTCGAGGCCGACCTGGTGCGGACCATCACCCAGTGCTTCGACCGGTTCCTGCCGGCCGTCGCGCAGGCCGGTGCCACGCTCGCGGCCGAGATGAACAGGGCTCCGCTGCGCCGGGACGACAGCTATAGCGTCCGGCTGTCGGCGCAGTTTGAGTTCCTGGCCAAAGGCCTGGCGCTGGAATTGTTCGAGGCGATCGGCCCATGCGCCGTCAAGCACGGCCGGCGCGACCTGCCCAGCCAGGCCATCGTGGAGTTCCGGGCTCTGCTGCTGCCCAGGTCCGTCGCCATCGTGGTCCCGGACCGCGCGGCCCAGCCGGCCGCGCTCGTTCCCCGCCTGGAGGCCGTGCTTCCGCCGGGCGCCGTTCCCGCCACCGAGCGGATGGTCGGCCGGGTGCGGAAGATCGCCGAGAAGGGACGCCGCACCATCGACGGGGCCAGGGAAGCGGGCAAGGACGGCTCGACCCTGGCCGACCGGGTAAAAAACGCGGCCCAAGGCGCCAACGCCGTGCTCCAGGCTGACCGGCTTCAGGTCCAGGCGGACACGATCGCGGAAGCCGAGCAGGCGGCCAGCCAGATGGCCGGCCAGCGGAGCCGGGTGCATGAGCTGGTGCTGGCTTACTGCGGCCCGGTCGGCACACCGCCGCCAAGGCCGGATGAGGCCCCCGCCCGCGTCCTGTCCACGCTGATCGACCGCCTGCGGCAGCAGGCCCGCGGCTGGGAGCCGGGCAGATGATCGGCGGCGCCGGGCTGGACGTGCAACCCTCCCGCACCATGATGGTGGTACGGGAGGGAGCCCAGCGGCTGCCGGTCGGGGACGGACAGCGCAGGCTGGTGCCCAACGCCCAGATCGGCACACTGTGGGGAAGCCCCGCAGCCGAGGCCATCTTGAGCGGCGGATCCCCGCAGGCCGAGTGGCTTTCCCGGTGGCGCACCGATCCGTGGTCCGAGGCGTTCCTGACCGGCGTGCACGACCGGCTGACCGGATTTCTCGGACAGGTCAGGCCCATTCATTCCAATGGCTACTTCGTGTACCTCAGCACCGGCCCCGACACGCCGGGCAACGCCCTGGAACTCTGTGCCGCCGCGGGTCTCGCCGACACGGTTCCGGTGGAATCGGGCGAGGCCCTGATCTGCCGGTGGCTGGCCGAGTCGGCCGTCGGCGACTGGACAGGCGCTGTCGCCACGGTGGCCTGCGGCGAGAACTGGACGATGGCCACCCCGTACACCGTCGAGCGCTCCGGCGGCCGCATCGTGGTGACCCGGACCGGCGGTTGCGTATCCAGGGCCGTCGGCGGCGGGTCCTGGTGCACAGAACTGGCCTCGAACGTGCTGGAGCGGTGCCGCGAAGGGATCCCGGCCACGGCGCTGCTGCCCCTGCTCGACGGTGTCCTGGAGCTGGCGTCAGCGCTCCGGGACGGGGAGACCACCGAATGGGCCGGGCCGCTGACCGACCAGCTCTTCGCCCCGCTGATGTTCACGCCCCATGAACTGAGCTCGCGGCCGAGCGTGGAACGGGTGACCACCACGGTATGTGAGCTGGTCCGGGCGACCTCGGCACCCGACCTGCTGATCGTGGGCGGCCCATGCGCGGTCTGGCCGTTTATCCCAGATGCGCTGCGCGAGCTCGCGCCACTGTGGCAGAGCAGGGAACCGGAACAGGATCTGGCCGTCGGCGCGGCCTGCTGGCCGGTGCTGCAGCCGTTTTTCTCCGGCGTCCCCGATCCGGCCGTGCTGAGCGGCCACGCGGCCGAACCCAGCGTTCAGACCACGACCGATTCCCAGGCCCCGCAGCCGCCGTGGCTGCGCTGACCGGCCTGGGACCGCCGCCCGCAAGGAAGGCGTCCTGATGAGCGACGACATCGGCCCCGCCGCGACCGAAGCGGTCCCGGCTGCCCCTGAGACCTTCAGCGAGACGATGCCGCGGCTGCTGATCTCGCTGCTCGAACGCCGTTATCTCGCCGACTTCCAGTCGGTCCGCTGGCAGGTCAGCCCGACGTCGGCCGATCCGGGCCGGCCCCTGCTCCGGGAGGTCCGCGGCATGGGTCGGCCGCAGGCCGGCGAGGATCGCGGCCGGGCCATGCCGCATGTGCTGACCGCCGCCCACGGGCAGGGCCACGCCGTGGTGGCCGTGGCGTACGGCGACGGCTCCAGACACCGGATCTTTATCGGGGGGCGTCGGCTGGCGGGCATCGCCCGCGGGTCCACCGAGGACTTTCTCGACGGGCAGGCCAGCCTGCTCCGGGCGCATGTACCGGGGCTCGACCTCACCGAGGCGGCGCCGCTGACCGGCACGAGGACACCGGAGCTTTCCGCCTTCCTGCACGCCGCCCCGGCCTTGGCCCTGGTGACCGGCATCCCCTCGCCACGGGACCGCGAGGCGACCGCCGCTTTCCAGAACCTCGACCGGCTGATCGGGGCGGTCGGCAACCGCCGGTACGCGCTGGTGTTCGTGGCCGAGCCGCTCGGCGCGGCCGAACTCGATGAGGCCATGGACCGGTGCCGTCGGCTGAAGAGCGAGGTCCATGCCCTCGCCCGCAGGAATGTCCAGCAGTCCGAGCTGGCGGGAACGTCCTCGGTCTCCAGCACGGAGCCCGGCGGCCAAGGCTCCGACCTGCCCCGTTATCTCGCCTCCCTGGCCGAGTTCGCCAGTCTGGCAGGCCTGTGGCTGCCCGGCGCCGCGGCGATCCGGGCTCCGGTCACGTCGGCGCTCAACCTGATGACGATATGGACCGGCGGCCCGGCGACGGTCCAGACCACGACCACCGAGTCCCGCACCCGCGGCTGGAGCACCGACCTGCTCAACGCTAACGCCGAAGCCTGTGAGCAGCTCTTGCAGCGGCACATCGACCGGCTGCAGGCGGCCCGCAGCAGTGGATGGTGGCGCAGCACGATCTATGTCGCGGCGGACGGCGACGGCACCCTGGAGGCCGTGACCAGCGCCCTGCGGGCGATCTGCAGCGGGGAGGTTACCGCTCTGGATCCGATGCGGGTCCTGCGGATTGATCCCTCGACGGTGCGTTCCGCCATGATGCGCGGGCAGTCGCTCGCCTTGAAACCGGTGTCGGAAAAACATGGGCATCCCCTCGGCTCCTCCTTCGACGCGCTGGCTACCTGCGTCACCTCCGACGAGCTGGCCGTCCTGCTGGCGCTGCCGGTGCGTGACATACCCGGCCTGCCCATGCGTGACGTCGGCGAGTTCGCTCTGGCCGCGCCGCCTCCGGTGGCCGGCGGCGTCCGGCTGGGCAGCCTGCGGGACTCACTCGACCGGGACCTTCAGCCGATCGTGATCACCGCGGCGGCGCTCAACCGGCACACCTTCATTACCGGCATGACCGGTTACGGGAAGACGACCACAGCGAAGAACCTGCTCGTCGAGACCTACCAGACCCTGGGCATACCGTTCCTGGTGATCGAGCCGGCCAAGGCCGAGTACCGTGAGCTGGTCGGTCATCCCGCCCTTCGGGGCCGGCTTCAGGTCTACTCGATCGGCTCGGATGTTCCGCTGCCGTTGCGGCTCAACCCCTTCGTCCCCGTGGGCTCTGTACCGCTCTCCCGTCATATCGACCTGCTCAAAGCGGTATTCAACGCCTCGTTCCCGATGTTCGCCGGCATGTCCTACGTGCTGGAGGAGGCGATGCTTGAGGTGTACACCGAGCGCGGCTGGAATCTGTACACCTCGGCCAACGACTTTCTCGGCCCGCATCCTTCACCCGAGGACCTCAGCGCGCTCGTTCCGTCGATCGGCGATTTGCATAACAAGATCGAGAAGGTGCTGGACCGCAAGCAGTACGGCCGTGAAGTCCACCAGAACCTGGGCGCGGCCCTGCGCTCGCGGCTGCAGAGCCTGGTGGTCGGCACCAAGGGCATGGCGCTCGACACTCGCCGCTCCGTCCCGGACGCGGAACTGTTCACCCAGCCCTGCGTCATAGAGCTGCGGAACCTGGGTGATGACGAGGAGAAATCCTTCGTCATGGCACTGCTTCTGGGCAAGCTCTACGAGTACGCCGAATCGAGGCAGGCCGGCCGTCACCAGCTCCAGCACCTCACCCTCATTGAGGAGGCGCACCGGCTGCTCCGCGCCGCCCGGCCGCCGTCCGGCGGTGAGACGCCCGACGCTCAGGCCAAGGCGGTGGGCATGTTCACCGACATGCTGGCCGAGATGCGCGCCTACGGTGAGGGCTTCATCGTGGCCGACCAGATCCCCACCAAGCTCGCTCCGGAGATCGTGAAGAACTCCAATCTCAAGATCATCCACAGGCTGGTCTCGGTCGACGACCGGGCGGTCGTGGCGGGCGCCATCAACCTGACCGAAGCCCAGGCTCGCCACCTGGCCAACCTGGCGCCTGGCGATGCCGTGGTCCACGACGAGCAGATAGGCTCCGCCGTTCTCGTCCGGATGGCCGATGCTCCCGCCACCGTCAGCGCTCCCGCTCCCGCTGCCGGACCGCAGGACCGGTCATACCTGCATCGGAACGGAGCCTGCCGCCGCTGCCCGGTACCCTGCTCATTCCTGCACCTCACCTTGGCCAAGGCGGCCGACACCGATACCAGTCTGGCTCCGCTCTTTCGCTCGCTCCTGATCGCCGGCCCGGACCAGGCCTGGGAACACTGGTCCGCGTGGCGCGCTAGCTGGCCGGATCAGGGCCCGGCCTACTGCGCGTCATCGCAAGCCGCTTTCCGCTGGCTGGGGCAGTTCGCAGACCGCGAGGCGGTGTCGGCCGACCACCTCCTACGTCAGGATCGTGCCGCGCGCTCGATCGCCCGCCTCTGTGCGTCCTGGTCCACAGCCACCGAATGGAATGACACCACCCGGGCGGTAGCCGTCGCGGTCCAGGCCGAATTGGCCCGTACGATCGGAGCCCGCCCGCCCAGAGAACTCCCCGGCTGTGGGCGCTGCCCTGCCCGCTGCCGAGTCCTCCCGGTAACCGGCCCGCTGCCGCATGCCACGGCATCCCGGATCGCTGCCTGTGCCACCCGCGACACTACGGTCCCAGCACGGCTGCGAGAGCTGACCAGGATCGCGGAAAGCACCCCTCAAATCCTTCTCGGATTTCCCGAACATCGGCCGGAATTCCTCTACTGCATGGTCACCAACTCAACTGCAGCCGTACCATCCGCCACGGAGCCGGAGGCGCAGGTGGCCGCAGTGCACAGGGTGGAAGAACTCTTGACCGCCCTGCGGGAGGAAGCGGGCGCCTTGGCAACTGAG
>PLRW01000313.1 GCA_003164955.1 Actinomycetota bacterium | reverse complement strand
CACGGACAGCCACGGACGGGCCGCGTCGGCGGCGTGTTTCCGGCTTGACTCCAAGAGCCGCATGCAGGCGGCTTCCTCACCGGGTCCCAGAGTCCCGTGCATCTCTGTGGCGTGGAAAGCACGGCAGCCGAGCGCGACGGCACGCAGTTCGTCATCGTCGTACTGCTGGGCCCCCCGTGCCGCAATAGCCAGGTATCGGCCAGCTGTGGGAAAGGGGCCACAGGTGCTAATTATCATTCACGGCCTGCTGTGTGGCAGACGATGCCCAGTGTTAGTAATGGCCGTTCACCCGAGCGGAGTTGTACGCTGAAATCAGCCATTCGATGGAGGCTGCGACAGCCTGCGCGCCCACCCTCGCCGTGAAGATATATGTTTTGGTGCCAACCGCCTTATAGTTTAGATAAGGCGGGCTTAGGAGGGGGCTACGTGAGACTTAGTGCGCGTTTTTTAGACATGCGCGGTCACGGTATGGCCGGACAGGAAATCCTGCGGCGCGTGACTCGGTTTGCGAAGGTTCTGGCGCCCGCGGCACTGATCACCGTGCTGCCCGCCATCGCTTCGCCGGCGGCTGCCGGGCTTACCACTTCTCCCGGTACCCCTCAGCCAGTCGACGTGGTGATTCTCGCTGATGAGTCGGGCAGCATGCTGACGTATCCGAACGAGATCACCGGCATGCAACAAGCCGCGACTCAGATCGTCGACGCGGAGTGGTCCGGGGAATCGCGGATGGCCATTTACGGGTTCGGCGGCGCGCCGCCGGGAGGACGGCTGGCGTCGGCGGCGATTGACCAGTATTGCGGGCTGACCACGCTGTCCAGTCCAGGAGCCCGGGCCACGCTTGACCAATGCGCCGCCGATATCAAGGGGCGGACCAAGGCTCAGGGATGGAACACCGACTTCGCGGCCGCGCTGCAGCAGGCGTATGAGACGCTTGCCGCCTCCCGCGCGGCGGGCCACCTGCCGCTCGTCTTCTTCATGACTGACGGTCAACTCGACGAGGGACCAGACTCCCCCTACGTCGCCAAGGGGGCCGGCGACCCGCTAGGGCTCGCCGGGGACAAGGCAGCGCAGGCGCTCATTACGGAGCCGAATGGCCTGCTGGCCCGGTTGAAGAGTATCGGCGCGGAGATCTGGCCGGTCGGGTTCGGCCAGGCGGACACGAATGAGCTGAAGCTGTTCGCCGGGGGCGGGGCACAGAGCAGTTGCCCCGCGGGTTCCGGCACGAACCCGCAGGCGACGATCATCGCGCCGACTGTCCTCGGCGCGCAGGAGACACAGGGCATCCAGTCCGGCCTGATCAAGGCATTCGCCGAGGCTAGCTGCGCCGTGCCGGGAGGTCCGGGGTGGTCACCACTGCCGGCGGCCAGCTCGGCACCGAAGATCGTGACCATAAGCCCGCTGGCGACGACCGCCACCTTCATTGTCGACAAGGGCGCCCCTGGCGTGATCGTCACTTACAAGGACCCGGCTGGACATGAGTTCTCCGACACCTCATCCAGCGGGCAGGGGGCTAGCGCGGTCGGCGGCGTGCTGACGGGCGGCCAGCAGACCGGCCAGGCGGACCAGTCAGTGCTGGAGACCCTGCTGGTCGACAATCCGCTGCCCGGCCCCTGGACGGTGACGTTCACCGACCCCTCTGGCGGCCCCGCGACCGAAGTAGGCCTGTCGGTGATCTGGCAGGGCAACGTATACCTGGAGTTCACTGACCAGCAGGTTGGCGACCCCGGCCAGCGGTACACGCTCGCTGTCCAGCCAGTCGTGCGGTCGGCCCGCGTCCCGGCCAGCGCGCTGGCCGGTTTCACCGGGCGGTTCACGGTCACCTGGCCGGGTGGTCAGCGCGTGTCCCGGCCGGCGCGCCTCAACACGTCCGCGGGGACACCGGCGAGCGGGGACTTCACCGCTCAGGTACTAGTCCCGCCGGGGCTGAGAGGGACCGCCACCGCGGTATTTACCGGCGCGGCTCCCGGCGTGCAGGGGCAGGCGGACACCTCCTTCCCCGTCCGGCCCGGCGGCGAGCTGAGCGTCACGCTGGATAACACGAGCGGCCGGACAGTGCCGCCCGGCGGAACCCTGCAGATCTCCGGCACGGTCGATACGAACGGCCAGCCGGGAACCAGCATCGTCTTCGCGCTCGCCGGGCTCAGCAACGGCGTCAACGCATCGCTGGCCTCGCCGTTCGGCGCGGTGCGGGTTCCCTCCGGGCGGCTGCCCATCACGCTGACCATCGACTTCGCCAAGACGGCGCGGCTCGGCGAGGCCCTCGGCACGATCCAGTGGGCCCCGGCCGGCCAGGACTCGGCCCCGTCAGACTGGCTGTCGGCCGCCTCGCTCGAGGTGACCATCGCCTACCCTGGGACACCCCTCGTACAGCAGGCGTGGTTCTTGTCCGTGCTCTCGGTAGCGTTCGCGGCGGCCATCGGCGTTGTCGTCCTGCTGCTCCTGCGGCAACGGCAGGACAGGGAAGAGGCGAGGGTTCACGCCGGGCAAGCGGCTCTCGGGGCGCCACCACGCTTCACGATTCCCGGCCGTAGCGGGCCCAGCTTCACGATTCCCGGCCGTAGCGGGCCCAGGCCGCCAACCGGCCGAAACGCAGCTAAAGGCCGATCATCCGCGACCCCCTCACAGACACGGACAACTAGCGGGACCGGTCGCAGCGCGCGATGGGGATGGAGATTGCCATGGAGATAGATCACCCGTTGCTGTTCGTCGGTATCGGCGGAACCGGCGGCAAGATCGGGCTTGAGTTGCAGCGGCGGCTGCGTGATGAGGTGCGCGGGCCGGACGGGAAGCGGCGGTTCGGGGGCGGCGACGGCGGGCACCTGCCGTACGAGTTGCCGTCCTGCTTCCAGTTCGTCTATGTGGACATCGACGACAACGACCTGCAGCGGCTGAAGGACCAGGTGCCGGGCCACCGGCAGGCCGTGGCCCGCAACATGCACATCGCCTCCGAGCTGCTGCCGTCGCACCGGTCTTTCGCGGAGGTCGCGCAGTACCTGCGGATTAGGTGCCCTGAGGAGGTCCGCAGCTGGCTGCCGCCGGCCGACGGGCAGCCGAAGGTCGCGCCGCTGTCGGCGGGCGCCGGCCAGCTGCCCACGGTCGGACGGGCCTGCATGTTCGCCCGGATGGCCGAGGCCGGCGTCAGCGCCGCGCAGCAGCCCGTGACCGACGCGATCGAGAAGATCCGCAAGTGCGCTGTGGACCTGGCCGCGGTCGGCGGGCTCAACCCCACCTCGTGCGACGTGTTCGTGGCGTTCTCCGTGGCCGGGGGAACGGGGAACGGGATGTTCTACGACTACATCCACCTCGTGGCCGACGCGTTCCAGCACACCGGCATCGCGATCCAGATTTACCCCCTCGTGGTCATGCCCTCGGCGTTCCCCGAGGGCAGCGGCGGCGGCCGCAACGCGGAGCTGAACGCGGGCCGGGGACTGCTCGACCTGTCCCGACTGATCGACGACCAGAACATGCGCGACGCCAATGTGGCCTTCCGGCCGGACGACGCGGACCGGGACAAGGGGCTGAGCGTCCGCTACCGCGACGGCAGGGCGGCAAAGCGGATCCAGATCGCGCCGTCGACGGCGCAGACCGCCTTCCTGTTCGCCAGGACCGCCGCGCTCACCTCGGCCGAGCTGCACGGGTCCATCGTGTCGTTCATCCTGTCCATAGCCGGGATCCGCAGCGCGGCAAGCGCTCTCGACGGGCACAACACCCCGGCGCAGAGCAAGTTCATCAACGACGGCGTCGACCGTCAGGCGTCTGCGTCGTCGGGTATCGGTGGGCGGGGCATGTCCACCGCCGCCGTGGCATCGCTGTCGGTGCCCCGCGTCGAGATCCTCCGGCTGTTCGCCGCGCGCCTGCTCGCGGAGGTCATCGCGGAAAAGGTCGACACAACCCCCTCCCGGGAGAACAACGAGCCGCTGCTCGATGCCTTCTTCACCGCAACAGGTCTCACTGACCTGGAAAGGCGCCCCCACCTCGACGACCGCGGCGCCGCGCAGATGAGCAACCCAAGGCGCCGGGGCCTTGCCGCGCACGACGAGATCGCGGGCGACAAGGAGCTGGTGTTCCGGCGAGTGGACACGATGGTCCGCGAGTTCCTCCCGGGCAAGGGCCTGGCCGCGATGGCACGCGAATCCGCCGACCCGTGGCGTGCCGAACGGGCGGTCTGCGGTGACAGCGATAAGACCGTCGCCAAGTTCCTGGGGCAGAACCCGGCGCTCATGCAGCCGGGAGAACTGCGGTCACGGCCAAGCGAGGGGCAGGTACGGGCCTGGCTGGAGGCCAGCGCCGCGGCCATCTGGGTCGCGGAGTGGGCGGATCAGTCCGATGTCTGGGAGCCCAACCTCGCCGGGCGCATCAAGACTCTGAAGGACCTCACCGACGCGCTGCGCAATTTCCGGAACGAGAGCGGCAAGAAGTTCACTAGGGAATTCTCGGCACTGTTCACCGATCACGCGACCATACGGCACTTCCTGTACGAACTGCCCAGAGAGGCCCATGAGTTCTACCGGCGGTTGGCCGGCCAGCTCTTCGGGTCTCTGGAGCTCAGCACCGAGGACACGAACGCGGAACAGCTGCTCGCCGCACTGCTCGGGACGCCGCGGCCATGGGAAACCTTGATCATCGAATCGCTAGACCGCGACATCGGGCCGCAGCAGGCCGTGTCCCGGCTGCACGCGCAGGTCAGCGCGCGGATCCTGGAAAGGACAGACACCGACCAGCGGCTGCTGCCCCACCTGGCCGACCTCATCGTCCCGGACGATTCCGCCTCCGGTGGCCGGGCGGGATCCGCGGCGATCCGCAGTGCACTGCGCGGCCTAGTCCCGACCGGCCTGCTGATGAAGGCGGCGGGCCCGGCCAAGGTGCTGATCACCTACCCGGTCCGGTCCATCAGCGGCGGCATCGACACCGGTGTCCCGGTGGCCGGCGACGGCACGTCGGGAGAGCCCGCAGGCATCCCGCAGTTGCCCGCCAATGAGCAGGTCGAGGCCTTCCTTAAGGAGACGATCGACCTCGGATCTCAGCCGGGCAGGGTGAACTACGAGTTCCGCCCTACCGCCGCGGAGACGCTCACAGTCGTCACGATGCGCACCGCGCTCGGCATCACCGACATCCCCGAGGCGCGCAAGGTCATGAGTCTGTGGTCAAGCGCGCTGCGCGAGGGTGACATCGAGGATTCGCTGCGCTGGCGCCAGCGGCTCGGCTACGACTACGGCTGGCTGCTGACGACAGAGGAACAGCGGGTGAACATCCTGCAGCGGCTGCTGATCGCGATGCGCAACGGCTGGGTGGAGGCGGTGCCAGGCGCTGAAACTCGGCCGACGCTGATAGCCGTGCGGGCGGGCGACGACGCTGGCGGCAGTGCGGCGCACCTGGAGATCGCGCTGCGGTCCTGGGACGATGACTCACCATGGGGCGATCTGCTACATGCCTATGAAGAATCCATCCTGGCCGGGGACGAGCTAAACCGGCAGGAGATGTACCGCAGCCTCATGAAGGTGACGCCCAGGCGCAATCCCGACGACGGGCGGACGGCTAAGGCCTCGAACATCTACAAGGCGTTCTTCAAGGCGCGGGATGAGGAGATTCCGCGCCTTCAAGCCCTGCTTGATCAGGATCCTCCACTCAGCCCCGACGACTGCCTCCAGGTCACTGGCCTACGAGATTTCTGGAAGGACACCGTGGACAGCGCGTGGAAAATGCCGATCCCCGGACAGCCGGGACGGGGCAACACGCTCCAAGCCCTCGACCACGTCTAGGGCCGTGAGACTCCGGTGCCAGCGGCAAGCGCCGAGGTGTGCAGGTCCGCGGTCATGACAGCGCCCGGGACCCGGCCGGACGGCCGGCCGGAGACCGCCTTCGTCCTCCTGATCGACTTCCGGGCCGCAGCCAGCGGCCCCGACGCGGTTGGCCCCGCGAGCGTCGACGAGCAGACCCTCGAAGAGCGCCAGCGTAGCGCGTCTGCCGCCAGGACCAGCGCCGGCACCCAGGGCGGCACATCCATCAGCGGATGGCGGATCCTCAACTTCGGGCGTCTGCTCGTCGTGGACGACGCCGCCGATTTCGCCGAGCACGCGGAAGCGTACCGGTGTCTGCTTCAGGCGCCTACCTTCGGGCGGATGCTCTGCGCGGTAGTCGGCGCCCCGGCGGAACCTCCCTACCTGGACGTGCCGAAATCGGTGGACACCGCACGGGTGCCCGTCCTGTGGGTGGGCGACCCGTGCGGTGTGGGCTGGCGGGTTGGCTGGTCTACCACGACCCGGCTCGCGTTCAGTGACGCCGATCCGGACGGAACGAAGACGGTGGCGAACCTCATCGAGTCGCTCACCGCGATCGAGATGTTTGATCAGACGGCCGGGGCCATCGACGGTCTGCCTGAGCGCACTGGCGCCGTCGCAGTGCTTCCCTGGGTCGGCTGGCCGCACGCCGACGAGCATGAGCCCCAGCCGGGGGACGAGCAAGACGACGCTCAGGCCGAGCCGCATGACGATCTCGCCCCGGATGACCCTAGGCCAGGCGGCACGCGGATGCGTCGCTGGGCGATAGCAGTCCTGCTATCACTTACCTGCGCGGTCGTTACCCTTACGGTAGTGCTCGCCGTCGAGGTGAGTCGGCTCAGCGTCGGTTACGTCGCGGCCGACATCGCGGGCGGCGTCCTCATGCTTGCCCTGCTGGCCAACGCCTCCCGCATGCCGCCTATCAACCACGCACGGCCTGTGTTGGTCCCAGCGGTGTCCGGGCCGCCCACACAGCCTGAACAACTAACAGCGCGCGCCTCCGGATCGCCGACCCCGGTCTCCAGGTACGTCCTTGACCACGCCGCCTGGATGATGGGCGCTACCGCAGCCGACGAATCATTTCGCCAGCTCACCTCCCCGGAGCAGTTGGTCATGCTGGGCGCCGAATCAGTACTGGTGAGATTCGCCCCGGCTAGCGCGCGGCGACTACTCGATCCCGCCGCCGACCGCGACTACGTCGCTTGGACCACGTCCGGCGACCAAGTGGGCGTCATCCGCCTCGCTCCCTTGAAGACCGGGCTGGTTCGGCCGCGCGGCGCGTAGCAGAGACCGAATGGAGTTTTCATGGCTGAGGAGAAAAGTACCAGCTCGAAGTTGTTCTGGTGGACTATGGGCATAGTCGCAACTATTTTATCAGCTGAGATCATTGCGGCACTGAATCTAAGCGGCGTGCGACCAGCTTCAGCCTCGATACGGCCTGCTGTGACGGCGCCAGAGACCATTATCGCTACCACGCCATCAGCCACGACACCGGATTATTCCGGTATGTATTATGGCAGCGCTCTCAACGGCGGAGCGATCGGTAATGTACGGTTGCAGGTCAATGAGGTCAACCCTGCGGGCGGAGCCACAACGGCGCAAGTGAATTGGTCTGGCCTGCTATCCGGCGCTGGGCCTCTCCGAGGCACTTTCGTTGCCAATAAGGCCACATTCGAGGGAGAGATCGACTCGCGAGCAGGCCCCTGGGACGTCGGGCTGGACTGCACCTTCAGCACTGGCGCCAATGTGACCTGCGACTACCGACTGCAAGCCGTAGCGCCCAACGATTACGCTCCTCAGCGGGGAAGCCTGTCGGCCGATAAGTCATGACCGGTTGCCGGATGGCGCGGGAGAACCCGGGCCGGGGCTCCAGGCGGATTCAGGGCGAGTTGCGTGGCCTCGGCATTCGCCTCGGAGCCTCGACGGTACGGCGTGTACTGAGACGGCTGCGGATCCGCCCTGCAAAGTCAGGGCGCGGTTTAGCCGCCCGGAGTTGCGCCTCGGCTACGGGCTGCAGTGGCAGGGGTGGTGACCGCCGCGTTTCTGGCCACCGTGCGCGCGATGGCGGCGGCGTGCGCGGGGAAGGCACGGGCCAGGGCGGCGCACGCGGCGTGCGCGGCCTCCGGGTAGCGGGCACAGCGGGGCAGCAGGCTGAGCAGGGCGGTGCCCGCGACCGTGGCGGCGGGGCCGGCGTCCTGGCTGGCGGCGCCGAGCGTGGCGGCGACCCGGGCGAGTTGGACGCCGGCGTCGGCCGAGACCTCCGTCGCGAGGCTGGCCGCGGTAGCGTAGCGGCCAGCCGCGACGAGCCCGTCGATGACCATCATCCGCGCCCGGGTGCGAGGGTCGCCCTCGGGTACCTCGTCGATGAACCGCCGCACCGCGGAGAGGTTCAGTGGGCGCTCCTCACCGCCGTGGCCGGCGTCCGACAGTGCGCTGGTCAGCAGCCTCTCCAGCGGAGCCCACACCGTGGCGTGGCCCGCCGGTTCCGTGACCGCACGGGCACGAGCCTGGTCGATGTCGAACTCGTCCTCCATGGACTGGAATTCCATCTCGTGGCCGGGCCGCAGCGCCCTCATCTGGCTGATGATCTGCCGCACGAGGGCGTCGGCGCGGTCGTGGTGCCCGGCGGCCTTGAGGGCATCGGCGACCATGCCGCCGACGCCGACCGCTGTCATGAGGAGGGCGCCGAAACCCTCGCCATCTTCTTCGCCGTCCTCGTCGTCAGCGTCTTCGTCCTCCCAGTCCTTGCCGTCTTCCTCGTCCCAGTCCTCCTCCGGGAGCAAGCTGAGCGCCAGGGACTCGCCAGCGTCGAAGTCGCCGACCGCGACGTAGGCGTGCGCCAGCGCGTCGGCCGCGATCGCGCGCTGCTCGCCGCGCAGGCCCGCCGCCAGCCGGGCCGCGGTGGCCGCGGTCTCTCTCGCCTGACCGGTGGCGCCCGAATCCGCGAGACGGGTGGCGATGCTGGCGAGGGTGGCCGGGGCGAGCAGCCGGTCACCTTCGGGCGCGGTACCGGCCAGGTCCTCGTCCGCGTCACGGTTCCGGGCCGGGGACAGCCGCCCGAGGGCAGCCGTGATGCGCGAGACGAGCGCCGGACCGGCCCGCCCGGCGACCGGGGACCGCGCCAGCAGCGGCAGGGCGGCGGCGATGGTCTGCCTGGCGCCGGCCGAGTCCCCCGCCAGCATCTGCAGGCGGCACAGTTCCAGAAGGTCGCGGTCTGATTCGTCGAAGTCCGCGAGCAGCAGGTCACGGGCGGCGGCGAAGGTCTCCGCCGCGCTTGGCAAGCCCGCCTCCGCCTCGGTTACCGCGATCTCGGCCAGCACCGACCAGCGGTCCTCGCGATCCGCCTTGCGGGCCCGCCGCTTGGCCTCGTCGAGCAGCCTGGTCCGGTCCCGGGCGTCGCGGGTCCCGGCGTACTCGGCGAGTAGCCTGGCGCGGGTCACGGGGTCGGTCACGGCGGCAAGCGCGTCCTCGATGAGGCCGGGCGGGAGCGCGTCCGCCGACGGGAGCGCGCCGACGAGGCTGATGAGGGCCTGGGCACGCCAGCCGGGGACCTCGATCGCGTTGGCGATGCGCTCCGCGTCCTGACGGTGCCCGGCGGCCAGCGCGGCCGTCGCCACCGCGTCGAGGGCGCGGCCCCGGGATTGTTCGGGCAGTCTCGCCGCCAGCTGCTCGGCGCCGGCCGGGTCGGTCCGCGCCACGGCACGAGCCAGGGCGCGGACCGCGCGGGGGTAGCAGAGGGCGAAGTCCGGGATGCGGCCGAGCATGCTGGCGGCGGCGGCTAGGTCGCCGCGTGCGGCCAGGGCAGTCACCAAGGTGGCGGCGGCCTCCCACCCGTGGTCGGCGCTGGGCAGGTCGTGGCCGGTCAAGTCCGCTATAGTCCGGTCGGCGGCGGCGAGCAGGCCGACCCGCACCTGTGCCTCGACGATGGCCCGCATGGCGCCGGCCGGGCTGGCCTGACGGCGCGCAGCAGTGACCGCCTCAGCGAAGACGGCTGCGGCGCCGTCGGGGTCGCCCCGCCGCGCCTGGGCGGCGGCGAGCGCGGCGAGCCAGTCCGGGCGGGACTCGTCCGCGTCCCTGCCCCCGTCGCTGCCCGTCTCCTCGCTCGCGGCCAGGGCCAGCTCGCTGGTCCGCGCCGAGCCAGCGGAGTCTCCCGCCTCGGCCTGCCTGATCGCTATCTCGGCGAGCTTTTTCACCTTGCTTCCGGTGAACAGGCGGATCGCCAGGGCGGCCGTGCGGGCGTGGTCGAGCTCGCCTGCCCCGATCAGGCTGTTGGCCAGGTCGACCAGGGTGTTGTCGTCGACGAGGCGGAGCAGTTCGGCGGCGCGGAGAGCGTCGATCGCGAAGGCGCGGCGCAGCAGGGCCACCATCCAGTGGTCGCCGTGCAGTATGTCGAGCACGGGCTGCTGGGCCCGGACAAGGTTGCCGAGCTCCTGGCGCGCGTCGCCGGGGTTGTCGTCGTCGGCGAGTTCCCAGGCGTGCAGCAGGGCACGAAGGACATCGACCGGATCTTTGACGGGCGGCTGGCCGGAGCCGCCTGCTCGTGTCGGCGCGGCGGCCAGGCCACCGGGACGCAGCGCGCCAAGCGCGGTCCGCAGCTCAAGCCGCCGGGTCCAGCGGGCGATGGCGAGGGTGAGGCCAGCCGCGTCGGTGACCCGGCCGAGCTCGACCGCGTGCCCCAGTGCCTCGTCAAGGACCCTCAGCGGGCCGAGGGCATCGATCTCGCCGGTGCGGGCCGCCTCGGCGGCCAGGGCGGCCTGGAATTTCTGCGCGCCCGCGAGCGGGAAGTAGTCATCCCACTCGCCGTCCTGCCGGTAACCCTCGAGCAGCGCGGCGAACTGGGCGAAGTCCGGGATGCCGCGGTCACGCCCGGCCGCCTTTTTGCGGCCGGGCTCCGTGCCGGCCTTGTACGTTTCGCCCGCCCTGCCGCCCTTCGCGCGGTCGCCAGCCTTATCCATCCGTGCCGTCGCCTTCGTCGTCTTCGTCCAGGAAGAGGTGGCGGGCCCTGTCGGCGAGGAGCTCGCTCCGCTCCCGCTCGGTTTTCGCGATGTCCCTGGCCTTTTCCCTGAGGAACTCGTGGAAGCTCGCGTGGAAGATTCGGTAGCCCGTGCGCGGCCGGCCATCCCTGGTCACCTCGACCCTTACGAGGAACTGCATCCATTCCTCAAGCAGAGCCAGCACGCGCGTGGCGCTGCGCAGGCCTGCCCGGGCCGCGAGTTCTGCGGCCGTTACCGGTGCCAGTGCCATGGCGAGCGCAGTCAGCACGGGGAGCCGCAGGTCATGCCACGCGTCCTCGTCGGGGCCGTGCATGCGCTTGTACTGCTCCTCGTAGTAGCCGACCAGCCCCGCCGGCAGCTGGTCCAGCTCGGCGTCAGTGCGTGAACCGCCCTCTTCGAACTCGGGCAGGACGTAGCGCAGGTACATGAAGTTGCCTTCGGCCTTCGCCGCCAGGGTGTCGGCGAACTGCTCTTTGCTGAATCTGCGCGACCGCAGGTACTCGCCGATCCCTGGGCGATCCGCGCGGGCGCGGATGTGGGCGCGCAGATCGTTCATGTTAGGCACGCCGAGCTCGTTGATTTTCACGTCGCGCCACAGGCAGTCGAGCCGCGGTTTCCACCCACGGGCGCCCTTCCGGACGGTCACGATGAAGCGGCAGCCGTCCGGCAGCCAGCTCGGCAGGTACAGCGGGTTCTCCGCACCCACCGGGGTCAGTGCCTCGTCGAGCGCGTCTACCAGGACGACCACCGTCTCTGTGCTCGCGCGGACGCTGCGGTCGAGCAGTTCGGTCAGGAAACCGCTGTCGTAGGCCGCACGGTTGTCAAGCCGGTCGTAGGGCAGACCGTAGGCGCCGATGAGCTGCGCGCAGATGTTCTTGAGGAACGCGTCGGGGGTATTCACGCCCGCGGTCAGCACGTTGAAGTGCCGCGCGTAGCCCGGATGCGCGAGGGCGAAACTGGACAGCAGGGCGGTCTTGCCTACCCCGGGATAGGCGTGGACGAAGCAGTAGCCGGACTTGTCCTGCTTGATGAACTCGCGCAGGGCGGTGAAGACGAACTCGCGGCCAGTAAAGTCGCGGGTGGACGCGGCGATGAGGCTGGTCTGGTCGTACAGGTGCGTGCGGATGAGCGGCGGCAGGTCCCGGACCGCGTCGCCGGTCCCGGCGGTGACGGGGCGGGTCACGTCCTCTAGCTCCTCGCGCACCTCGCTCGCGGTCTGTTCCAGGGCCTTGAGGGTGGTGCGCCGCGCCTTCGTCGGCTCGTCGGCGAAGCCGCGCGTCGTGTCGGGTCCCGCGGCTGCCGACAAGTCGTGGAGGGGCGCGAGGAGGCCGCATTCGTTCCGTATGTATCCGATGAATTCGCTGGCGTCCTCGGTCAGGTCGCGGGTTCGCGTGCCGCCGAGGAACGCATACGCCCAGGCCTGGCCCAGTGCCCGCGTGTCGCGTGTCCCGTCGCCGGTCATCGCCCTAGCGATGATCCCGGCAGCGCCGGGGTCGGCGAGGAACCCCACCGGGTTCAGCAGCGGGCCGGCCAGGCTGGCCTTCCCGTTCTTCGTGGCGTACCTGATGATGGCGCGGCCGAGCGCGATCTCGACGGCGAGCCTGAGCTTCTCCCGGTTTGTGCGCCTAGTGGCGGGCTGGGCCTGGCCGGGCAGATGGACGAGGATCGAGTCGATCACCGCGTCGGCGGCGGCCGGCTGTTTCCGTGACGTCGTCTTCTCGTCAGCCCGGATCTGCTCAGCCTTGGCGCGGATAAGCCCAGTCAATCGCTTCGCTTCCCGCGCAAGGTGGATATTGTCGCCGCCGAGTGCGCGGGCGATGTCGTAGACGAGATCGGGATTGCTTGCCTTGCCGTTGAAGACGCCCGACAAGGTGGCGTCCGAGAGCCCGCTCCGGAGTTCGTCCTCGGTGGGCGGGGCCTCCCCGCGCCGGATCGTCCTCCGCCGCATGTCGTAGGTCAGGTCCGCGATCATCTTCAGCGGCAGGCTTCCGCCGCCGCGCCTGGCTCGCTTCGCTTCCCGAAGTTCGCTCAGCAAATGCCGCAGTCGTTCTTCCGGCGCATCCGGGTCTCCGGGCTGTTCCCGCTTACCTGGCTCTCCCGGCTCTTCGGGCACTGGTAATCCGTTCATGACCGCCATCCCACTCCCCAACCCCTGGCGGCGTCGTTTCAGCGCCATTCAAGCGCTGAAATTCCCTGATGACAAGATTCCGGTACTTCACCGCAGGTCAGGCTGCATTCCAGTGCTGACTGACGGCTGCAGGCTCATGGTGACCCGCCAAAGGCATGGCTGGCGACCGACATTGGTGGCGTCACGGCAAGAGCACGCCGCCCCGGGTCACGGAAATCGTGACGCCGACGGCGACATGGACACGACGGAAGAGGAAGCGACGATGAGAAAGACCGATGACAGCCCGGCGGTGACGCCTCGCTCTTTGAGACCGGTCGTCGCTACCCTGGCCGCAGCGGGAGTCCCGGTTGCCGGCGGGGCGCTGCATCCCATCCTCGGCGAGATCGTGCTCCTCGTCGAACTGGTGGTCGTGCTCACGCTCGTGGGCACTGCCCTGTTCGGGAGCTTGGATTTGAGCGAGCGCGCCTTCCGGCTCCTGCGCTGGATCGGAAACAGGCCTGAACCGCCAGCGCCGGAGCAAGCGGCGCGCGGCGCGAGCGGCGACGCAGGCCAGCCAACGTCTTGAGAGTGTACGCGGTGGTCAAGGTTCTGTGTGGACGTATGGCGCCCAGTTGCAGAACCTGCTGGCCAGCCTGGCTCTCTGACAGGGCGACGAGGCAGCGCACCCCGCCGGCAGCGCACCTGATGGGCTCATGCCCGCAGACCCCGGGGCCGGCGGTGGTCAGCCGCCGGTGGTGAGGGGCCCCTTGTCGGTGCCGAGGGCGAAGACGTGGAGCCCACCCTGGTTTGCGCGGCTGGGCAGGGTCACCGACGCCACCGTCTTTCCCGGCTGAAGGCCGATGTTGGTGGTGAAGAGCTTCGTCCCGATCTGCTGTGAGGTGCCGCCGGCGCTGTTGCGGTAGGGCATCGCCGCGGCGGTCCCATTACCGAACGAGGGACTGCCGGACGTCCAGTCGGTGAATCCCAGGGTGGCCGACTGGGTGGTGCCGTCGGTGTAGGTGATCGTCAACGGTCCACTGGAGGGGCCGTTGCTCGCCGAGCCCATGACACCGAGCTCAGTGGCGCCCGCCACCGGCGGGACGGTGATCACCTGGCCGGCTGCGATGAGGTTGTCCGGCTGGCCAGCGGCGACACCGGGCCAGTCGTACAGGACCCCGCCGCTGGTGATGGCGGCACCGGGGGCCAGGCCCGCGGCAGCGAGGGCCTGCTCGGAGTAGCTGAACCCAAAGCCGTCGAAGTTGGCTGCCGCCTGGTTGGTGTCATCGGAGATGCCGGCGTCATTGAAGAACGGCGCCAGGTCGCCAGGCCGGGCCACGATCACCGACACCGAGATCGACTTGATCGGCCCGGACGGGCTGGTGAACTTGAACGTCACCTGGTAGCTGCCCTCTGTCGCGCCCCCGGTGATCGCAACCGGGGTGCTGGCGGCGCCGCCGGCCGGCAGGTTGAGGGTCCCCGACGACGGGCTCACCGTGAACCCGGACGGCGCGCTCGCCGTCCACTGCACCGTCTGCGGGCTGCCGGTAACCGACTGCAGGGCCAGCGTGGTCGTCCCCGACTTGGCCGGCTGAACAACCACGGACGAAGGGCTGGTCGAGCCGGTGGCGGCGAACACCGGCGGACTCTGGGCGAGCAGGGCGTAGATCTCGGCCATCGGCGCCGTCTGGTTGACGAGGGACTCCCCGCCGGTGGGATCCGGGTCGGTGAACAAGCCGTTCGATTGGCGATCCTGCAGCCAGGCGGTATCGGCGTAGGACGCGGCCAGCCGGGCGTAGCTCGGGTCATGGTCGATCTTGGCCAACGCGAACAGGTTGCGGAAGAAGATGGCGTTGAACACGTCGGGCTGCTGGTACAGGTTGCCGCCGGAGCTGTAGTAGCTGACCGAGGCGGCGGCGGTCTGCTCCGCCTGCTGGAGGTAGGTGCGGTCGCCAGTGATCTGGTAGAGCAGCGTCCCCGCGCCGATCATCGTCCCCTGGTTGTAGCTCCACAGTGCGGTGCTGACGCTCCCGTTGTCATCCAGGTTGTCGTAGTACATGCCGTTGGAGTTCATCAGGCATCCGCGAACCCAGTCATACATGCGCGTCGCCCACGTCAGGTAGTACGGGTCGTGGGTGGCCTGGTAGATCTGGAGCCCGACTTCCGCGTTGGGAGCGTTGGAGATGGTGTTGCGAGAGGAGTTGGCGACGTCCTCCCAGAACACGCCGCCGGGGCAGGCCACAGTGGTTCTGGTGTCCCACCCGCTCACCACGAAGTGGAAGATGCCCTCGGCGCGCGCCAGGTCAGGCTGCTCGTGGGTGAGGTCGTACTCCTGCAGGAAATTAAGGCCAACCCAGGCGTTGTCGTCGTAGTAGGTGGGCTGGTCTGAGTCGACCGGTCGCAGGACACCGGACGCGAACGCCGGCGGCTGGGGTTGCCCGGTCGGGCCGGTCTCCTGGGTGTCGTAGTAGTCCAGGACCCCCTGGTCCCGGGCCTGCATGTCGCTGTGGTAGCGGCCGCCGATACCGGGGATGGCGGCCACGTAGTCGGTCGCGGCCCAGGCGTTCACGAAGTCCCACAGGTAACCGAACTTCTGCAACGGGTCACTCTTCTGGTAAAGCCGGTACTTAGGCAGGTAGAGGTTGTCCTGCAGCGCCTGGTAGGTGGCGACGGCCCGTTGGGCCTCCACCGGGTTCTGGGCGTCAACCGGGCCAGCCGGGGATTGGCCCGGGGCCGGAGCAGCGGACACGGCCGACGCCACGCCCAGCGGGAGGAGTAGCGCGGCGGCAACGGCCGCCGCGATCAGTGACCGTGTCCGGGTAGCGGGCCGCAGCCAGCGGCGGGCCGGTGGTGCGGGTTTTGGGGTGGCGGCGCTTCGGCTCACGTTCGTACCTCTCCCGGCTGCGGGGTGAACCCCGCTCGGTGGGTGATCCGGTGGTGGGACGCTCGCGAGCGCTGGCCTCCTCCGCCCGGTCCTCGCGGATCATCTCGGCTCGGTCCTGCGGCCGGCTGACCCTACTGCGGCCCGATAACGTTGTCAGAGAAGCTAGCTGATCGCGACGTGAGCGTCAATGAGCGGTTCTGCGCGAATGCGAGTACAACGCCCGGATCATGAGCGGTGCGCGCATTCCTTCGCACCGAACGGCGGTTCGGTTATGGCCTAATTTGCGACGGTGGTGGCTGCCGGTGTCTGGTCACTAGGTGCAGGGCGGCCGCCGCGCTGGGCCGCCGCCGGGAGCTGCGCTCCTTTTCTGCAGCCTGGCATCGTCTGCTGCCGGCCTGCAGCGGGTCGTCGCGGCCGCCGGAGGCGCCGGAGGCGAGGGCCAGGGTTGGTGGTCAGGCCGGGGCGAGTTGCAGGGGCTGGTCACCGTGCTCGCCGATGGGCTCGATTAGCTCGGGCCCTCGGGAACCGCCGCGCCCGGTCTTGTTGACTGCGGTGGAGACGGCCCGGACCTGCAGCGGCTCGTACTCTATCCCGCTGATCAGCTCGAGTGCGGCGATCTTGTCGGTCAGTTCCGGGTCGAGCCAGGCGTCGATCCGGTCCGGGGGCAGGATCACGGGGGTGCGGTCGTTCATCATCCCGGCCAGCCAGGTGGCGTGGTGGGTGATGATCGTGGCCGACCATAGCCATCGGTCCGGGTCGTCCTCCTCCTTGGCCGGGTCGGGCCACAGCTCGTACAGCCCGGCGAACGACAGCAGGCCGCCGGCCGGGTGGATGTAATACGGCTGCTTGAACGGCTTCCCGTCGGCGTTCTGGGTGGGCAGCCACTCGTAGTAGCCGGCGACGGGGATGACCGCCCGGCGTTTGGCGAACGGGCCGCGCCACGACGGAGCGGCCGACACCTTGTCGGCCCGGGCGTTGTGCAGCGATGGCATGGTCTTTCGCTTGCTGGTCCTGGGGTCGATGCCCGGTTTCCACCACGACGGCACCAGTCCCCACCGCACGGCGCGCACCTGCCGCTGGGTCCCGGCCCCGTCCGTCCGGCCGCGCTCCAGGACGGCATAGACCTTGTTGGTCGGGGCGACGTTGTGGGATGGCGCCAGCTCCGTGCCGTCACCGGCGCCGGTGGCCCGGTAGTGCTCCTGCAGCTCCTGCAGGCGAGCCACCGATACGTACCGACCGCACATAGCGTTCCGTCCTTCCCGCGGCGTCACCCCGACGCTACCCGGCCCTGCCGACAAGGAATCTGCCCGGGCCGGCACGCGCTGCTCACTGATGCACCCAAAGCCCGCACATCATGCCGAGAAGAGTGCGTACGCCCGTCCGCATATCGATGCCGGGCACACGGCAAGGACTAAGGTCACGAGTGGACAGGACCAAGGTCGCGTGTAGGCCGAGAATAGCCGGGGCATTTGCCGTATCTGCCCGTTAGGACCACAAGCAGGGTGGGTACGGCGAAAAGGGACATGCCATGACTCACGGGGACGATCTGCCCGCGGAAGTGCGAAAGCAAGACGAAGAAGCCGAACTACAGATAGCCGCGCAGCTAGCTGAGCTCCGCAAGAATGACGATGTCTAAGCCCTGCGGGAGCGCACCAATCAGGTACATGCTCATGGCGCGCTCACATGCCGCGACGAGCGCGCACACTGCGTCGCCGGGCGCCCCGGTTCCAGGTGGTGGAGCGGCCTTCGCGTCCCTTGCCTAGGGTGGCCTGGTGACCGGCACGTGGGACCCGGCCGGTGCTGGCGTGCTGCGGCTGCCATCCGGTCGGCTCGTCAGGGGCCGCAGCCTGCGACGGGCGCTTCCGCCCGGGCCAGCGCCCACCTTCGCCGTCTACCTGCTCCGTTGTGGCGCCTGAACCGCCCAGCGTGACCGCGTCCGCTATGAAGCGACGGGAGCCCGGCCGCGCTGGGCTACCCCGGCGGCAGGCTGTCCACCCACGATCAGCGCGTCGGGCGGTCACGGGATGATTCTGATCGAGAGGGGCGTTGACATTAAGAACACGACATATCGTGTTGATCTGGCAGGCGCGGGCCCTTGAAGAGTTCCGGGCCTTGAGAGGTGAGCGTGATGAACGGCTGGTACGCGGAGCGGGCACCGGGCAGGCCGGCCAGGGCCGTGATCGCCGTCACGCTGCTGGCGCTGCTGCTGGTGGCGGCCGTGCCGGTGGCCCTGCTGGCCGCGGTGGTCATGATGATGCTGGGACACGTCGCCGGCGGGCTCGCGCTGTTCGGCGGCTCGATCCTCGCCGCCGCTATAGCTGTCGTGCTCGCGGGCATGAGCGGGATGCGGCACCTGCGCAAACTGCTCTCCGGGGGTAGCTTCCGTGTCGTGCCACTGGATGGCAGCCAGTACACCGGCGTCGCAGAGCCCAAGGGCAGCGACTTCACCGACGTCGTGCAGCTGGACCGCAGCCAGTACACCGAAGTTCGCTGACCTGACCCTCCCCGTTGCTGCGTGTATCTCGGGCCGGATATCCGGCGGTGGAGGCTGATCGTCAACCGATCCGGCCATACACGGCCCTTGCTCCCGGCGGAGCGCGGGAGGTTTATTACGCGCTCCAGATCCTGCGCTATTTCCGGCCATCAGGCAGATGACATAAGCGTGCACGCTATATAGCGCCCCAGCGCGACCCGCAAAACCTCCGGTCATGCCGCCGTCCGGGTGAGCTGTCAGGTTGCCTGCCTTGCGGCATCGAGACCTGATGGTGCCGGCGCAGTCAGGAGATCGCGAGTTCCATGCGGGGTGCGGCGCCGAAATCCGTTTCTGCGGCGCCACAGTCGATGAAACCGGCGGCGCGGTAAAATCCCAGCGCGTGAGGATTGGCGGTCACCTCCAGCCGCTCTACGCCCCGTGCCCGCAGGACTTCGACGATGCGGTTGATGAGTGCAGCGGCAATCCCGCGCCTCATATATCCCGGGTCCACGAATAGGTCTTCCAGTTCTATCGTGCCGGCGGTCTCGATCCAGGTGGCGAAGCCGACAAGCGAGCCGTCCTCTTCCGCGACATGAGTGCGGCCTTCGGCTAGCCCCTCCAGCCCCAGGATCAGGTATTCCGGATGAGCAAGCAGGTTGTCGCGGTCGCCTGCATTACACAGCGAAGCGCGGCGGTAGACGCTGGTCGCGGCGGCGAGGTCGGCAGATGTTCCAAGCCGGATCATTCCCACAGTGTGCAGCACGCGGCTTGAGCCGCTTAGGTTGAGTCCGCACTTGGCAGCGACCTGGCCGACGGCCGCATCTGCCGCATAGGGCGCGCGGCTCGTGTAAGAGCCAAAGAGTGACGGTTCCCGGCATTGGTCCGCAGGGTCGACGCACACCTACCCTGCCGGGTCATAGGCGACATCAGTGATATGCAGCACGGGATTATTTCTGCATTATGGAAGGCTTGCGGCGGACCATTACTCGAGCTTGGTTATGCTGTGCCGCTGCCTTAGCCGGGGCCCAGGCAGCGGCACAGCACTCTACAGCAGTACGACAGGATCGTTACTCCGTGTCGCGTACCCAGGGTGGCGGGTGCTAAGAGCTGCATCCTCTTAAACCTTCTATGTACAGCCCATCGAGCGTAGCGCGGACCGTTACCTGGTGGCTGGGGGCCGCAGAGGGCTGATAGTGAACAGCGAGGGCTGCCGCGCCCGCGGCGACGGTGAACGCCACCGCCGAGGACGCGACGATCCGTTTCAATTTATGAGCCACAGTCTGACTCCTGGTAGGGACGGGAACAAGCTGATAGATGGTGCACGAGTGGAGCAACCAAAGCGTACAGGCGGAAGCTGGCCCAAGGTCTGCGAAACGGACTTTCTTATCTCCTTTCAAACTGACCACCTGTTCCGCAAAATCACAGAATGTGATGCAACCGTTTGCGTTTACTTAATACGTACGGATCGCGCAGATAACACCAAGGTCAGTCAGTCGCTGGTGACTTAGAGATTCACTCTAGAATTAGGCTCGGGATGGCCTGGGCGAAGAGTGCGCCCAGCTGGCCAGATGG
>PLRW01000283.1:706-7443 GCA_003164955.1 Actinomycetota bacterium | reverse complement strand
GGCCCTAGTCCGGCCCTAGTCCGGCGCGTGTCCGCGTACCCGTACGCGCCATCCCTGGCCCGCGCCCGCCTGGCGCACCCAGCGTGTCCGAATGTGCCCGCACACGTCATCACGCACGTCCAAGCGTGCCCAAGGCGCCATCGCACATTCAGCGTGCCTACGGCCACGAACCTTGGTCAGCAGCGCTTCTTGCTGTTATCAGTCTGGAGGCCAGGTTAGGAGCAGAAAGCGAAGCAACTCCCCCGCGTGCTGAGCTGATCCGGTATTGCGGTCACCACCTGGCTCGCAGGCCAGTAACTAGGGCACGATCGCGGCCGCCTGGCCGGGCGCCGTCCAGCCCGCTCCGCTAAGCTTTTCCTGGCTAGCTCCCATGTACGCAATGGCGCCTTTACGTGTAAAGGTTTCGCTTGCGGGGCGGGCCCGCCGGTCGCAGCGTTCACACAGGCCCATCACGCACTTTAGGCGTCGCGTTCGGGGTTGAGGGTCGCCAGGACAGCGGTGAGTTCCTCGTAAAGGCCGGGACCGGCGGCGACGGTCAGGGAGGAACCCGCCGGGCGGCCGCCCAGACCGGTCACATGCGCGCCCGCCTCCTGCGCGATCAGCGCACCGGCGGCGTAGTCCCAGTAGTTCAGGCCCCGCTCATAGAACGCGTCCAGCCGTCCGGCCGCCACCATGCACAGGTCGACCGACGCCGACCCGCCGCGGCGGATGTCCCGGATCTGCGGCAGCAGCGCGGCGACGACCTCACCCTGGACGCGGCGGCGCCCCGGCAGGTAGCCGAACCCCGTGCCCACCAGGGCCTGGCCGAGCGGGACACCCCGGTTACAGCGCAGCCTGGCGGCCGGGCCCTGCCTCGTCGCGCTGCCGTCCCCCGTGGCCCCGTCCTCCCCCGTGGCGCTACCGTCCCCCACGGCCCGGCCCTTTCCCGGCGCCCGGCTTTCCCTCGTGGCCCTGGCCTCCCCCGTAGCGCTGCCCTGCGCGGCGGTGCTGTACAGCCAGGCGCCCTTACCCCGGATCGCCGTGAAGGTCTCGCCGTGCAGCGGAACAGCCACCACACCGGCCACGATCGTGCCCTCGACTTCCGCGGCGATGCTGACCGCCCAGTCCGCCAGCCCGTAGAGGTAGTTGACGGTGCCGTCGAGCGGGTCGACGATCCACCGTACGGCGGAGGGCGGCCCCCCGAACTGGCCCGCGCCCGCGTCCTTGTCCTGGACGGGAGCGCCGTAAGTTTCGCCCCCTTCCTCGCCGAGGATCGCATCGCCCGGGCGCGCCGCGCGGATCCGTTCGGTGATGAGCGCCTCGGCCCGGCGGTCCATCTCGGTCACCACGTCGGTCAGGCTCGACTTGGTCTCCACGACCTCGGGACGCCCCTGGGCGCCCTGATCGGCGAGCAGCGCGGCCGCGGCCGCCGCGGTGTCCGCCGCGAGCGCCAGCAGTTCCTCCGCGTCCGGGGCGTTCACGCCTCGCCTGCCCCGCCCGCCGTTGCCCGCCGGGCTCCCTGCGGCCGGGCTCCCTCCGGCCGGGCCCCAGCGGCCCGGGCAAAGGCACAGCAGCCCGGCGGGCAGATGTCCGTGGACGGGCCCAGCCGGCCCAGTGCCGCGCGCGGCGCGTCCGCCGGGCCGAGGCGCTCGCGCACCAGATCGACGACCATGGCGTGGAACTGGGGGTGGTACCAGGGTGTGGCCGCGCGGGCGACGGGCAGGCCGAGAGCCGCGGCCGTCTCCACCGCCTCGCTGTCGAGGTCGTGCCGGACCTCCATGTGGTCGGACACGAACCCGACCGGGACGATCACGGCCGCGGGGGCGCCCGCTTTGGCCAGCTCGCCGAGGTAGTCCAGCACATCGGGTTCCAGCCACGGCTGGGAGGGCGGTCCGCTCCGGCTCTGGTACACCAGATCCCAGGGATGAACCCCGCCGTAGGTCCGTTCGGCAATGAGAGAGACAGTCTCGACCAGCTCGGCCGCGTACCGGCCGCCCGGTCCCGGCGCCCCGTTCCCTGGCGGCCCGCTGTGAGCCGCCATGGCCAGCGGCACGCTGTGCGCGGTGAAGACCAGGTGCGCACCATCCCGGACGTCGGGCGGCAGAGTGGCCAGCGCCGCCCGCGTGTTCTCGGCGAAGGGCTCGACGAACCCCGGGTGGTTGAAGTAGCGGCGGATCTTGTCAATGTGCGGCGCGCCCGGGCCGGCCTGCTCGCGCGCCCGGCCGATATCGTCCAGGTACTGCCTGCAGCTCGAGAACGCGCTGTAGGCCGAGGTGGCGAAGGCCAGCGCGTGCCGCACGCCGTCGGCCGCCATCGTGGCCACGGTGTTGGTCAGGTAGGGGTCCCAGTTCCGGTTTCCCCAGTAGATGGGCAGGTCGAGGCCCGCCGCGCCGAACTCGGTGCGCAGCGCGGTGATGAGGTCCCGGCACTGCTGGTTGATCGGGCTCACGCCGCCGACGGCGTAGTAATGCTCCGCGACGGCCTCCAGGCGCTCCTCCGGGATGCCGCGTCCGCGGGTGACGTTCCGCAGGAAGGGCATCACATCGTCCGGCCCCTCGGGGCCCCCGAACGAGACAAGCAGGAACGCGTCGTAATCCGGCATGCTCACCATCCAACCAGGCCCATCCGCCGCACCGTCCGCGGGCGGGTGCGGGGGGCTGGCCGAGCGCCGCTGGCGCGGGCCCGTCAGGCGCCGGTCGCGTATTCCCGGGCGATGGCCAGCACCTCGTCGACGTACCAGACCGCGTGGTTGTAGGAGAAAATCGCGCCCCGCAGCGACGAACCGCCCTCGGCCGCGCCGTCCGCGCACAGCATCGCGGCGGCGCTCGGCACCGCGTCGTACGGGTTCATGATGTTCGGGGTACCGGTGTCCCCGAAGCCGTCGATCCCCCAGGTGCTCCAGGTGGACGGCATGAACTGCATCGGCCCGAGTGCCCCGGCGCTGGACGGCCCGACGTTGGCGCCGTCACCGCTTTCGACCTCGCCGATCGCCGCCAGCACGGTCCACGAGAGACCTGGGCAGTACCGGGCCGCCGATTCCTGGTAGAGCTGCATGTAGGTGGTGGGCCGCCCGGTCGGCACCGAGGTGTCCACCGGCAGCGGGCTAGGCGTACTGGCCGTCGTCGGCTGCAGGCTGATGACGTGGCTCTGCGCGCCGGTTACCGCGCGGACCTGCGTCACCAGCGTGGCCAGGTTGGCGGCGGGCGCGTTGATGAGCACCGCGAGGTCCGGGACCAGCCCGAGCCGCGCCGCCACGGAACTGTTCACCACCGCGTCCACGCCGGGAATGCCGAGAACGGCCGCCCCGCCGAAGCCGAGCTGCGCCCGGGTCGCCGCGCTGACCTGGTAGGAGTGGCCCCGCGCCAGGCCCAGTGTGCGCTGCGCCGCGGTCGCCGTGACGAACTGGCCGCGCTCCAGCGCCTGCCAGATGGCCTGGTCACCAGCGGCTGCCACCGGTGTCCAGGAGCGGAACGACCCGGGATCGACCCCGATGACGTTGGCGGTCTTACCGCCGATGCTGATCGCGCCGCCGCTGACCGTCAGGACGCCGCGGACGCCGCTGAGCTTGCGGATCTTCGGCACGTCGGAGGCGGCGATCCCGGTCTGGATGAGCGCGAGCACATCCGGCACGACGAGCTGGCGGGGCATTTGCGTGCTGGCCGTGGTCTGGACGGTGGCCGCGCCCGGGTACTGGACGGTGGGCGGGCCCGCGTAAGCGTAAGGCAGGCCCAGACCGGAGGGTCCGGGCGCACTCGTCACGTTGGCTAGGCTGACGCCCGTGGCCCCAACGGCGGCGAACGAGCCCATCGCGGTGATCACTGCCAGCCTGCGCCAGATCACTCCTCCCACAATTTGACAACCTTATCTGGAGATCCCGCGGGACGCAGCCCCCGCGGCGCGGCTAGCCGGGGTTGCCCCCAGGATACAGCCCCCGCTGGGGGTATCCGGGACATCCCGCAGGTCACGGGCCCCGGCCGGGCGCGTCAGTAGCAAACGTTGGTGTGGATCTTGGGGGCGGGAACGGGGTGGATCAGGGCCTCGCGGGTCCGCGCGTCCGGCGGCCGGTACAGGACCACGTAGCCATCGTCGCCGAAAACCAGGCGGTACCCGTGCGCCCGCAGGAACGACACGTCCCGGGCCTGCTGGGCCGGGGTGCAGAACGGGAAGTCCAGGCCCTTGGTGTCGGCGACCACCCACGGCGCCCATCGCGGCGTGCCGTCGAGCAGCAGCACGGTGTCCCGTCCCGACAACCGCGGGCCAAGGTTGTCGGCCGCCTCCACCTCGACGCCGGACGGCACCCGGGCGGTCGCCCGGTCAGCGGCCTGTATCCGCGCGTTGACCATGTAGTACTTCGGGTGCAGCAGCTGGCCGAACGGCGAGAACGGGAGGTAGCCGACCGCCGCGGCGAACACCACCGCCGCCCAGATGGTGGCCGGCGCCCAGTCCCGCGGAAGCCGCAGTGAGGTGGCCCGCCACCAGCGCTGCAGCCGGGCCGCGCCGTCGACCGCGGCGAGGAAGAGGATCATCACGACGAAGGCGTTGTACTGGAACTTGGCCTGCCACCACAGCGGGTACCCGGACGCCAGCATCCGTTCGGCCAGCAACGGCACCGCCGCCAGGGTCAGCGGGGACGCCAGCGGCAGGAAGCCGAGCGGGACCAGGAGCCCGATCATCGTGCGCACCTTCACCCCCGGGGTCACCAGGACGTGCAGCGCGTGCAGGGGGTGGGTGACGATGCTGACGGCGGCGCTCCCGGCCGTGCGGCCGAACTCGCCGTACGCCCAGTAGAAGCTGGCCGACCCGCCGAAGGCAGGGATCAGCACGCGGCTGGCCAGCCAGGTGGCCGCGACGCCGCCCGCCACGAAGGCGAGCCCGGTCCAGCGGCGCCGGGTCACCAGCAGATAGACGCCGTACCCGGCGATGAGCAGGCCCATGTCCTCTTTGACCAGCAGCAGGGCCAGCGCCGCGAGGACCGCGGTCAGCCGGCGCCCAGCCTGGAATCGTTCGGCCATCACCGCCGTGAGCACCGGGACGAACGCCACCTCGTGGAAGTCGAACGTGACCGCCGCCATAATCGGCAGGCAGAGCGCGTACGCCGCGGAGACGAAGTAGGCGCACGGGGCCCCGAGCTGGCGGCGGGTGAACGCCCACAGCGGCGGGATCGCCAGTGCGAACAGCACCGCCTGCGCGACGAGCAGCGTTGCGGGCCCGTCGTGGACCCAGTACAGCGGCACGAGCACGGCCAGGATCGGTGACCAGTGGTCGGACAGCAGCACGAAGTGCGACGTCCCGCCGTCCGCCACGCCGCGGGCGATCGAGACCGGCGCGCTGAGGTGCGCGTAGCCGCGAACCCCCTGGTCGAAGATGACCAGGTCAAACGTGCTGGTCAGGAAGCGCCGGAACCGGATGAGCGCGTCGGCGGCGTACATCAGGGCCGCGGCCGCGGTCAGGGCGGCGACCCGGATCACGGTGGCCCGCGAGCGTGCGGCGGGCGCGGCGTTCTGCCCGGCCGGCCCGGTGCCGCCGGGGCGAGCCTTGGCTCCGTCAGCCTGCGCCGGACTGCTCACCGCTCGAAGGGTAGCAGCGGCATAGAGGCCGGCACCTCCGCCGAGTGCCACCCGGGCGGGAACCAGACGGCTACTCTCTTACCATGACTCATGAGGGAAGCCGCGGCCCCGGGTCACCGGAAACCGCGGCGAACCGGCCCCGCCCCCGGCCGCCGACTCAGGCACCGGGGACCACGCCAGGAGCGCAGGGACCGGCCCATCAGCCCTCTCACGGAGGCGGTGTTCCCGCTCGTGACCGGGAGCTTCGCGCTCAGGGACGGGCCACCGTCAAGCGCCTGCTTGAAGCAGGGATGATCGAGTTCGAGGAGCGGGGATTCCACGGCGTCCGGGTCGACGACGTCGTTCGCCGGGCCGGCATCTCGCACGGCACCTTCTACCTTTACTTCTCCAACAAAGAGGACCTGTTCAAGGCCCTGCTGCTGGACGCGCTGCGCGACATGGAGACCGTCGCGGGCGACTTCCCGATCGTCACCAGGGACGATGCAGGCAAGACCGTGCTGCGACGCTGGGTACGGAAGTTCTTCGACGTCTACGCCGCGCACGCGACCGTTATCCGCATTCTCAGCCAGGCCGATCTGGTCCCGGAGGAAGTGTACGGAGACGGCCTGCAGATGCTGTTCAGCATCTCCGAAGCGATGACCACCGGAATGACCGCCGCCACCCGCACCGCCGGGCAGCTCCCCGAACACGCGGAGCTGACCGCCGTGGCGTGCCTCATGATGCTGGAGCGGGTGAACTACCTGCTCAGCGCCGAGGTAAAACTCCCCATCGACGAGATGGCCAACCGCATCGCGGACATCATGTTCGCGGCGTTCGCTCCCGCCTAGCTCACCCGGTCCCCGCTCGCCCCCGTCCCCGCCGGACTGGCCTGCGGTGGCGGTGTGTCGGCGAGGCGCCGCCGCAGGGCGCGGAGCGCATGCAGAGGGCTACGGCGAGGCGCTCGTTACCGGCCCAGCGACCCTAGGCCAACGGCCCGGCGAGTGGCCGGTGCTAACGGCGAGCACTGCACGCGTGTTACGGCGAGGGCGTTCGCTACCGGCCCAGCGATCCCGGGCCGAAGGTCCGGGTGAGCGGCCGGTGCTGTCGGCGAGCACCGCAGCAGGCCCTACGGCGAGGCGCTCGTTACCGGCCCAGCGACCCCGGGCCGGAGGCCTGGGTGAGCGGCCTGTGTCGGCGAAGTACCACCGCGCG
>PLRW01000283.1:0-688 GCA_003164955.1 Actinomycetota bacterium | reverse complement strand
ACTGGGTCGCCCCCCGGGCCAGCACACCGGACTGGCTGGGCGGTAGCATCCGGCCGCAGCGGGCACAATCTATGACGTGCGATTTATCGGCGAAACGGTCCCGGCGCAAGACCTGACCTACAGCGACGTCNNTCTTCATGGTGCCGAACCGGTCGGCAGTGGCCTCCCGGCTCGATGTGGACCTGTCGACACATGACGGCAGCGGGGCCACGATTCCCCTCGTCACCGCCAACATGACCGCGGTCTCCGGCCGGCGGATGGCCGAGACCGTGGCGCGCCGCGGCGGCCTGGCCGTGCTGCCGCAGGACATCCCCGTGGATGTCGTCGCGAACGTGATCGCCTGGGTCAAGTCCCGCGACCGCGTGCACGACACGCCGATCACGCTCGGACCATCCGACACCACGGGCGAGGCCCTCAGCCTGCTGCCCAAGCGGGCGCACGGCGCGGTCATCGTCATCGAGAACGGCAAGCCGGTCGGAGTCGTCACCGAGGCCGACTGCCAGGGGGTGGACCGCTTTACCCAGCTCCGCCAGGTCATGTCGGCGGACCCGGTGACCGTGCCCGCCGGAACCGACCCGGAGAAGGCCTTCAACCTGCTATACGAGGGACGGCACCGGCTGGCCCCGGTCGTCGATCAGACGGGGCGCTGCGTCGGCATCCTGACCCGGACCGGGGCGCTGCGGGCCAC
>PLRW01000154.1 GCA_003164955.1 Actinomycetota bacterium | reverse complement strand
GCCCCGCCCTCGGTTTGGCCCCGCCTCCCGTCCGGCCCGCCTCCCGTGGGGCCCTGTCTCCCGTCCGACCCCGCCTCCCGTCCAGCCCCGCCTCCCGTCCGGCCCTGTCTCCCGTGGGGCCCTGTCTCCCGTCCGGCCCCGCTCCCGTCCGGCCCCGCTCCCGTCCGGCCCTCAGTTCCTCGCCCCCGCCGGCGGCCTTTCCGGCCCCGCAGCGATGAGTCTGTGGCCGCCGTTTCGTCATACCCCTCGGGCATGCTGATCACGAGCAGTTTTTTCGTTCGCGGTCAGGGGTTCCGCTGGCGTAGGTTTTCATGGCGCGGACGTTGATGGGGTAGCGGTCTGCTGAGGAGAGACGTGGTGTCACAGATCGGCTCAGGGCCGGCGATTCTCGTGGAGAACCTGACGAAGTCGTTCGGCGAGGTCCAGGCATTGCGCGGTATCGACCTGTCGGTGCCGCGCGGGACGGTGCTCGGGGTGCTCGGCCCCAACGGCGCGGGTAAGACGACCGCGGTCCGCATCCTGACCACGCTGATGCGCCCGGACGGCGGGCGCGCCGTGGTCGAGGGGCACGACGTGGTACATGAGGCGAGCGCGGTCCGCCGGTCGATCGGGCTGTCCGGCCAGTCGGCGGCCATTCAGCTGGAGCTCACCGGCCGGGAGAACCTGGAGATCATCGGGCGGCTGTACCACCTGAGCCGCGCCAGCTCGCGAGCTCGGGCCGTCGAGCTGCTCGAGCAGTTCGACCTGACCGAGGCGGCCGACCGGCCCGCCAAGGGCTTCTCCGGCGGCATGCAGCGCCGCCTGGACCTGGCCGCCAGCCTGGTCGGCCGGCCCAAGGTCCTGTTCCTGGACGAGCCGACCACCGGCCTGGACCCGCGGTCCCGCCTGGGCATGTGGGACATCATCCGCTCGCTGGTCGCCGGGGGCACGACGCTGCTGCTGACGACCCAGTACCTGGATGAGGCCGACGAGCTGGCCGACGAGATCGTGGTCATCGACCGGGGCCTGGTCATCGCGGCTGGCACGTCGGCCCAGTTGAAGGGCCGTGTCGGCGGGGACGTCCTGGAGTTCACCGTCCCGGACCGCACCCGGCTGACGGACGCCGTCGGGGCAATAGCCAAGCTCGCCGAGGGCGAGCCGCACATCGACGACGGGACCGGCGTGGTCAGCGCGGGAGTCGGCGGCAACGGGTCCGAGGCGCTCGTCCAGGCGGTCCGCAGCCTGGACGAGGCGGGCGTCGAGACCAGCGGTCTGGGGCTGCGCCGCCCCTCGCTGGACGACGTGTTCCTGGCCCTGACCGGGCACGCCGCCGAGGACGAGAATCAGGGCGGCAAGCGCCGCCGCGGCCGCCGCAAGGGCGCCGAGAGCGCCGAGACCGTGGAGAGGGCATCGTCATGACCGCCATTGCCGTGCAGCCGCCGCGGGACAGCCCCAGCCTGCTGACCCAGGCCCGCTGGGCCGTGAGCGACACGCTGATGATCAGCAAGCGGAACCTGCTGGTCTGGGCGCGGGTCCCCGCCTACATCGTGTTCACCGTGATCCAGCCGGTCATGTTCGTGCTGATGTTCCGTTACGTCTTCGGCGGCGCGATCCCCGTGCAGGTCAAGGGCGGCTACGTGAACTTCCTGATGCCGGGGATTCTCGGCCAGACCGCGGCGTTCGCCAGTTTCGGCACGGCCATCTCGCTCGCCACGGAACTGCAGAAGGGGGTCATCGACCGGCTCAGGTCGATGCCGATGGCGCGGTCGGCCGTGCTGGTCGGCCGGCTGGTCGCGGACACCGGGCGGATGACGGTGACGATCCTGATCGTCGTCGGTGTGGGCTACGCGGTCGGATTCCGGTTCGACAATGGCCCTCTGGCCGCCATCGCCATGATCCTGCTGGCGATCGTGCTGGGGATCGCGGTCTGCTGCATCGCCGCGTTCACCGGGCTGGCCATCGGCGACGAGGAGTCCGTGCAGGCCTTCGGGCTGATCTGGTTGTTCCCGATCACGTTCCTCAGCTCGGCGTTCGTGCCCATCAAGACCATGCCGGGCTGGCTGCAGGCCTTCGCCAACAACCAGCCGGTCACCTACGTCATCAACACGATGCGCAATCTGGCGCTGGGCGGCCCGGTCGAGGCGAGCCTGTGGAAGAGCCTGGTGTGGCTGGCCGGGATCTTCATCGTGTTCGTGCCGCTCGCGGTCCGCGCCTACAAGCGCGCGGCCTAACGGTGTGCCGCGGCCAGCGCCGGTATCGCGCTGGCCGCGGCGGTCGCGCCACGGGTGTCCCGGCCGCGGAGCAACCGCTCCCGGGCCGTCGACTGGCTATAGCGTGAACCCGTCACGTAGCGAAGAGATCACCGCAATGGCGACCTCCGGCACGGCCACGAACTCGCCCCGCGCCGGGTCGCCGACCAGGAAATCGTCACCCTCGGGGATGATCCGCAGTTCGCGCAGCTCGAGCCGGGTGCCGGCCGTTAACGGGGGCAGCGAGGCACCCAGCTCCGCCGGCCGGGACGGGCTGGTTGCGGCGTCGGCCAACGGGCGCTCCTCCCGTCACGGCGTCTGCGGGCAATAACCGATATCCAACCCCGAGTCCGGCGCGGGCGCAATCGGCCGGGGCTGGCGGCGGGCCCGCCCTCAGCAGGGCCCGCGCAAGCGGCGGCCTGCCTCAGCAGAGCGAGGGATACCGGCCGCGGAACCTGACCAGGGGCTCCCCGGACGGCGCCAGGTACGGCACCGCCAGCACGCGCGCGATGAGCACCAGGTGGTCACCGGCTGGGACCCTTTGGGCCACCTCGCATTCCAGCGCTGCCAGGCCACCGTCGGGGATCAGCGCGCCGGACGCGGCGCCCCGTGTGTGCGGGACCGCGTCCAGCATCCGCCGGGCGTTCGGCCGGCCCGCGGCCGCGAAGCGGCCCGCCAGCATGCGCTGGTCCGCGGCCAGCACGCAGACCGCGAACCGGCCGGCTGCCGCCCCGCCGCCGGCCCCCGGGGCGCCCGCGCCGTCGTGCGGAGCGCCCCCGCCGGAATCAGCCCCGCCGGAATCAGTACCGCCGGAATCAGTACCGAGCAGCTCGGCGGGATAGGACGTCCCCAGCAGGGAGATGAGCACCAGCGGCGGATCGAGCGACACCGGGCAGAACGCGCTGACCGTCGTGCCTATGTCGTCGCGGCCGTCGGCGATGGTGACGAGGGTGACGCCCGCCGCGTAGGCGGACAGCGCACTGTCCCAGCCGGCCAGGGCCACCGGAGCGGAACCTCCGGCGCAGGTCCGTTCCGTCAACCGATTCTCCAGTAACCCGGCATCGTCAGCGGTCCGTACGGCGGCAGCCCAGCCTGCGCGGCCAGCCGCCAGGCCGGCCCCCATGTCTCCATCATCGGCCCGAGCACGGGCAGCAGGCCCGCTAGCGCCGGGAGAGCACCGCCCAGGATCGCCTGGGCGGCCCGGTCCTCGCTTGATTCGTGCGGCCGCAGCTGGTCCAGCGGTGTGACCCGCGGGAAGAGGCGCAGGGGCGCGTCCGCGGGCAGGCCGCCGCGCCGCCGAGCCGACCGGGCCGCCGTGGCCAGCCCGCCCAGCGAGTCGGCCAGGCCGTTGCTCACGGCGTCCGCGCCGGTCCAGACGCGGCCCCGGGCCACCTCCTCCACCTGCTCGCGGGACATCCCGCGCCCTTCGGCCACCTTGCCGGTGAAGTCGTCGTAGATGTGGTCGAGCCAGGCGTTGACGATGGCCCACTCGTCCTCGCTGAACGGATGGGTCGGGGCGGACATTCGCCCGTGCGCGCCTTCGGTCACGGAGTCGGTGGTGACACCGGCCCGGTCCAGCAACTGCTCGATGACGGGCTTGCCGGTCACCACGCCGATCGAGCCGGTGATGGTGCCCGGCTGTGTGACGATCTCGTCCGCCGCCATCGCGATGTAGTACCCGCCGGACGCCGCGACGTCGCCCATGGACACCACGACCGGCGTGCCGCCGGCCCGGGCGCGCACGACCTCACGCCAGATCGTGTCGGACGCGGTCGATGAGCCGCCGGGACTGTTGACCCGGAGCAGGATGGCCCGCGCCCGCTCGTCGGCGGCCGCGGTGCGCAGCGCACCCGCGACCGTGTCGGAGCCGATGGCGGGCCCGGACATCGGTCCCCGGCCGCTGCGGCCCTGGCGGATCGGGCCGGTGGCGTAGATGACGGCGACGTACCGCTCGCGGGGGTTCGGCAGCTTGCGGGCGCGCTGCGCCAGGGTGTGGGTCCGCTGGTAACGGCCCACGTACTGGAGGACCGCGTCCGGCCCGTCCGGCCCGTCCTGGCCGACCTGTCTGCGGACCGCCGCGTAAACCTCGTCGCGGTAGCCGACGGTGTCAATGAGCCCCTCGGCGAGAGCCTGGTGCGGGAGGAACGGGCCGCGGTCGAGCAGGGCCCGCGCGTCGGCCGGGCTCTTGCCGCGCCGTTCGGCGATGGCGCTGGTGAGCTGATCGGCGATGGACGCGGCGAGATGCTGGTTTTCCTCCCGGGTCGGCGGGGTGAAGCCGCGTTCGGTCAGTTGCTGCGTCGCGGACTTGTACTCCTTCCGCGCGGCGGCCTGGAAGCTGACGCCGATCTTGTCCAGCGCGGACCGGAGAAACAACTGCTCGACCACGATGCCGGTGAGCCCGAGGCTGCCGGACGGCTGGAGAAAGATCTGGTCGAACGCGGTGGCCAGGTAGTACGGCAGGTTGCCGCCGGAGAACTCCCCGAACGATTCGGCCCAGACGTAGGCGGGCTTGCCCGCCGCGCGGAAGTCCGTGATCGCCTCGCGCAGCTCCTGAAGCGTGGCCAGGCCGATGTGCTGGCCGCCGACCTTGGTGATGAGCGCCCTGACCCGCGGGTCGGCCTTGGCCCGCCGCAGGCCGTCGAGCACGTCGGCGAGCCGTGTCCGGTGCCGCGACAGCAGCGCGGTCACCGGATCAGCCGGCGGCCCTTCCGCGACGCCCAGCGTCAGGTCCAGCTCGAGGATGAGCGGCGCCGTCCGCCGCTGCCGCAGCTTGGTGATTTGCCCGCCGAGGATCGCATCTGCCATGCGGCCCAGCTTAGGCGGGCCACCCTCGGCCCGGACCGGCGCAGGTCCCCGATTTCTGCGCGGCTTTCTGCGCGGCTTTCTGCGCGGCCGCGTTATGGTCGGTCCATCAGCGCCGAACGGGAGGGGCTGGGGAATGACCGCAGGCGACGAAGCCGGCCCCGGCGGAAGCCGGGGGGAGCGCGGCCCGGGGAAGGACGCGGGGACCGGCGCGGACGCCCCGGCGGTCACGATCATCGTGGACGGCGCCAACGTGGTGGGTTCACGTCCCGACGGCTGGTGGCGGGACCGGGCCGGCGCCGCGGTCCGCCTGCACGACGAGCTGGCCAAGCTGGCCGCACGCGGGGCCGCGGGCATCCCGGCGGAGTTCCTGGCCACGGCGGACGGAGACCAGCCGTCCGGGCCTCCCGGCCTGGGCGGGGATCCGTCCGGCCTGGTGCAGGTCCGGGTGATCCTGGTGCTGGAGGGGGCGGCCCGCGCGGCCGAACCCCGGATCGCCGAACGGGCCCGGACGGCGGAGAGCGGACGAGTGCGGGCGGGTGACGCCGGAGGTGTCCACGTTGTGTCCGCGCCCGGTTCCGGTGACGACGAGATCGTCCGCCTGGCGCGGTCCCGTGCGGGGCGCCGCATCGTGGTGACGGCTGACCGGGAGCTTCGCCGGCGGAGCCTGGCCGCCGGGGCCCAGGTCGCCGGGCCGTCGTGGCTGTACGCCTTGTTGTGACGCGGATCCCCGTGCCGCGCAGGCGATGGCGGCCGCCCGGCACATACCATTGAAGTGTCCCCCCGCTCACCCTCTACTGAAGATGCTGATGGTTGCGCTTATCGTTGTCGTTGCTGTTCTGTTCGTCATCGCGGTTTTCGCCGCTGATCGCGGTGTGAAGGCCAGGAAGCGGGCCCGCCTCCGCCGGAATGCCGTGGACCGTCTCGGCGCCGCCGTAGCCGGGGCCGAGGCCAGGGAACAAGATCGAAGAGCCAACCAGAAGGCCAGCGCTGCGCTGACATCCGTGATGCCGGCCATCAACGACGAGCGCAGCCCGCGCCGGGTCTGACCGCACCGCCCCTTCGGGCCGCGCCGCCCCTCCCAGTGGGGACGGCATGATGGGCCAATGAAGATCGTCGTGCTGTCGGACACCCACGCCCCCCGGCGGTGGCGCTCGTGCCCACCACGGGTGGCTGGGCACCTGCGCTCGGCCGATGTCATCCTGCACGCCGGTGACGTCTGCACCGCCGCCGTCCTCGGCGAGCTGTCCGCCTTCGCGCCCGTGCACGCCGTACTGGGCAACAACGACGATCCCGGCGTCGCGGCGTGGGGCGCCCCCGAGACCCTCGAACTCGACCTGGCCGGGCTCAGCGTGGCCATGATTCACGACAGTGGCCCGTCCGCCGGCCGTCTCGCGCGCCTGCGCCGCCGGTTCCCCGGCACCGCGCTGGTGGTCTTCGGGCACTCCCACATCCCGCTCGATCAGTCCGCCGGCGGCGTGCGTATCTTCAACCCCGGTTCCCCCACCGACCGCAGGCGGCAGCCGCACGGCACGATTGGCCTGCTCACGGTGTCGGACGGCCGCCTGCGCCAGGCCAGCATCGTCCCGGTCACCTGACCTTCGTCCCCTTCCGGCTACGGCCCCGGAGCCGTGTGCGCCGGCCACCGTTGCCCCGGTCGGATGATCGGTACGATTTGTCCCGTGACAGAAGCGATCAAGCTATGAGCGGTCTGCCGCGTGAATTGCGGGACCTGATCGAGTCCGGCCCCATGGCTCACCTGAGCACCATCAACGCCGACGGGAGCCCGCAGGTGAGCGTCATCTGGATCGGGCTGGACGGCGATGATCTCGTCAGTGCCCATATGGGGCGGTACGCGAAGCTGCGCAACATCGAGCGGGACCCGCGGGTCGTGCTTTCCTTCGATGCACCGCGGGCGCCCGGGGTCTTTATGAACCCGTACGCCGTGCTGCGGGCGCGAGCCACCGTTGAGCCGAGCGACGAGGCCTGGAATTTGCTCAACCGCCTGGCGAAGGTCTACGTGGCACCTGACACCGAGTTCCCCGCGCCGAAGGGTCCCGGCTATGTCGTGCGCTACTCCGTCGAGCGCATCGGTGGTGTTGGCTCATGGGCGCCGGCCTCGCGCTGAGGTGACCAGCCGGGGGCCGTGGCTGCCGGGCCTCGACGCGCCGCTCTTGACGCTGACTCCGGCAGAGTGTTAACTGCTCTCTAGATAGAGCAGTGCTCTCGAAACGAGCAGGCCCGGGAACCGAGGAGCCCTCCATGACCGCACAGACACCGCACCGGTACCAAGAGCCGGGCTGGTTTACCCGCAACGTGTTCAATAAGCTCGTCGCCGGCCTTACTGACCTCGGCATCAGCGTCCTCGGCTCGCGGGTGCTGGCCGTCCGGGGCCGCAAGAGCGGTGAGTGGCGCACCACCCCGGTCAACCTCCTGACCATCGACGGCCAGCGTTACCTCGTCTCGCCGCGCGGTCACTCGCAGTGGGTCCGCAACCTCCGGGTCTCCCGCGAGGGCGAGCTGCGCCTCGGCCGGCGTGCGGAGCCGTTCACCGCCCAGGAGGTTTCCGACGACGACAAGCCGGCGATCCTGCGCGCCTACCTGACCCGGTGGAAGGCCGAGACCGGCGTGTTCTTCGGCGGCGTCGGGCCGGACGCCCCCGATGCCGACCTGCGCCGGATCTCTCCCGACCACCCGGTCTTCAAGATCAGCAGCCCCGCCTGAGGCGGCCCGGCCGGAGGTGCGGATGACCGGCCCCGCCGGGGGCTCGGCGGCCCCGCTCGAAGTGGTTCAGTGGCGCCCGCATCGCGGTCATGACGAGGAGGACGCCGGGGCACGCTTCTTATCCCGCCCGGCCCGGCGGCCGCCGCAGCCGGGCCGGGCGGATGTCCGGCCTGTACCGGGCGGTCCGGGGTTGCGGTGGTCCGGGCCGGGGCATCAAGGCCGTACCGCGATCTTCACCGGGAGGGACGGCGCCGTGCCGGAGCAAGTTCCTGTCATCGATCTGGCGCCCTGGTTCGACGGTGACGCCGGGGACCGCGCGGCGGTGGCCCAGCAGGTTGACCGGGCGCTGCGCACGTCGGGCTTTCTCCTCGTCACCGGCGCAGCCGGAGGCCCCGGGCGAGGACCTGCTCTCGCTGATCTTCTTTTACGAGCTGAACCACGACGCCGTGGTCGAATCCCTGCCCGCGCCCATCGGCCGGACCAGCTTCCCGCCGGTCATCGCGCACGAATACCTGGCCAGCAAGCTCGACGCCATTACCGTGTCTTAGGCTCCGGGCTGGTGCCCGGGCGTTCCCCTGATCCGCTGGCCTCAGCCGTCCCTGGGGCTCGCGCTGCCCCGGGCCCGCGCCCTCCGGGAAGCCACGCCGTCCCCAGCGTGCCCTGCGCGGCCTGGCGGCCGTGGGAGCCACCGCCCCGGCCTCGCAGGATCTGCGCGATGCCGGCGGCCAGGACGCCGCCCGCCGCCGGACCGGCCAGATAGGCCCACCACGCGGTCCAGTCACCGAGCACGAGCGCGGGGCCGAGCGAGCGCGCCGGGTTCATCGAGGCGCCGCTCACCGGTGCCCCCCACAGTCCGGCCAGCGCGATGTAGCTGCCGACCCCGATCGCGGCGAACGCGCCTACTTGCTGCGCGCCGGACGAGGTGCCGAGGATCACGCTGACCAGCCCGGTCGTCAGCACCATTTCCCAGACCATCGCGACCGGCACCGGGATGCCGTGGCCGGGCAGGGTCAGGCCGGCGCTGCCGTGCCGCCCGATGAGCGCCCACAGCAGCAGCGTGGCCAGCACGGCCCCGGTGAACTGGGCCACGACGTAGGCGGGCACGCGTTTCCAGGGAAAGTCACCCCGCAGGGCGAACGCGGCACTGACCACCGGGTTGAGGTGCGCGCCGGAGACGGTCCCCATGAACAGGATGGCCGCCATCACCATCAGGGCCGGGGCGACGACCTGGGCCGTGGCCGGGATGGCGTGGCCGCCGAATCTGGCGTTCACCATCCCCCCGCCGACGGCCGCCAAGACCAGGAAGAAGGTGCCGAGAACCTCGGCGAACAGCCGCCGGCCCTCGTACCGGTCATCCCAGAAGTTGAACTGCGCGACAATGGAGTTCGGCCGGCCCAGGGAGCCGAGCCCGGACCCCGGGCGGCCGGGAGGCAGATTGCGCTCCCTGGCCAGGTTGCTGCTCAACGGCTCCCACCCCTCCTGAAGCCAGGCTCTGTGAGAGCCGGACGGCTCAGCCTATGCCCGCCGGGCCCGCCCGGCCGCGAAGGTCATCGACGTCGCGGCGGCGGCCGCCCGGTTTCGACGGCTTCGGCCGCGTCCGCTACCGGAGTTGTCCCGTCAGCTAAGGCCGGAAGAGCGCTAGGATTCGGGCGTGTCCGAGTTTGATGTATATACACCAAGCATCGCCCGCGTTTACGATTTCTGGCTGGGCGGCAAGGACAATTATGCCGCCGACCGTGAGCTGGGGGAGAAGATCCTCGCTCAGTATCCGGTGACGGCCGATATTGTCCGGGAGAACAAGCAGTTCCTCGCCCGCGCCGTGACCTGGGTGGCGAACGAGGGAATCAGGCAGTTCATCGATCTGGGTGCTGGCCTGCCGACCTCGCCGAGCACGCAGGAAACTGCGCAGGCGGTCATCCCTGATGCCCGGGTGGCGTACGTCGACACCGACCCGATTGTGCTCGTCCGGCTGCGGGCGCTGTTTGCCCACGGGAATCCCAGCGTCACGGTCGTCGATGGTGACCTGCATGATGTGGACGCGATTCTGGCCGGCGTGGCCGGCGGAATCGACCTGAAGACGCCGGCCTGCCTGATGATGGGGTCGCTGCTGCACTTCTTCCCGGTCGACGTCGGCCGGGATCTGCTGGGCCGGTACGCGGCCGCCCTGGCGCCCGGCAGTTACGTGATCCTTTCGGTCGGCCGCAGCGACGGCGAGGTGTCCGATCGCTTCATCGACACCTACCGCCAGAGCGGCCCGTCGCTGTACTCCTACTCGGCGGCGGATATCGCTGCGTTGCCCGGCTCGCTCGAGGTGGTGCCGCCCGGCATCACCGAAGCGCTGCGGTGGTGGCCAGGCGTGGCGGAAGAGGACCTCCCGGCGCTGCCGTCCCGCAACGGCGGGCTGGCCGCCTTCGTCGCCCGCGTCCGCTAGGGCAGCGCGGACCGTGATCGCGCCGGAAATCCGCGCCGATTGCGGAAACCCGGTCCCGATCATCGTGAGTACACAGCCCGTCGGAAAACCCACGCCGGAAAGCGGATGCGAGCGGTGCCGGGGGCGCGAGCGGTCAGGGCACGGGGCGGATGCCGGCGGTGCGGACGACGAGGCGCTCGGGGCCCCGGAGGTTGAAGTTGGGCTTGTAGGTGAGGCCGCCGCCGGCCAGTTCCGGTGCGGTGACACGATCCGCGAACGCGGTGAGCGCGATGGACGCCTCCAGCCGGGCCAGCGGCGCGCCCAGGCAGAAATGCGGGCCCGCGGCGAACGCCAGGTGGCCGCCGGCGGCGCGGGTGATGTCGAAACGGTCCGGCTCGGGGAACACATCGGGATCGCGCCCCGTCGCCGCCAGCATGAGCAGGATGACTCCGCCGTCCTGCGCCTCCACCTCCCCGATCCGGATCGGGCTGCGCGCGATGCGCGCGGTCAGCTGCACGGGCGGGTCGTAGCGGAGGGTTTCCTCGACGGTGCCGTCGGCGAGCCCGGGGTCGGCGCGGAGCGCGGCCAGCTGATCGGGGTGGCGCAGCAGGGCGAGCACGGCGTTGGAGATGAGCCCGACCGTGGTCTCGTGCCCGGCCACCAGGAGCAGGATGGACGTGGACAGCAGCTCCGCCTCGCTGAGACGGCTGCCCTCGTCCTCGGCCCTGATCAGTTCGGTCAGCAGATCATCGCCCGGCTCGGCGCGGCGTTGTGTGATCAGCTCGCGGAAGTACTCGGCGAACTCGATGCGCGCCGCGGCCGCGTCCGCGAAGCCCTCCTCATCCTGCTCGATGAACCGCGGCTGGAGCGAGTGCGCCAGCCGCGCCGACCATCCCGCGAAGCGCTGGTGGTCGCCGGCGGGGACGCCGAGCAGTTCGCAGATGATCTGGACCGGCAGCGGATAGGCGAGCTGGCTGACGATCTCCAGTTCGTGCGGGTCACGCGCGGCCGCGGCGGACAGCAGCTCGTGGGTGACCTCGCGGATCCGCGGGGCGAACCCGGCGATGACGCGCGGGGTGAACGCCTTGGCCACCAGCCGTCGCAGCCGGGTGTGGTCGGGTGCGTCCATCGACAGGAAGGACATCCCCTCCCGCCGGGGCCCGCCCGGTGGGGCCAGCGCCGACCGGCCGCGCTCACTGCTCACGCGTGAGTCGCGCAGGATGCGGGAGCAGTCGGCGTGCCGCCCGAGCACGATCAGCTTGCCGTCCACGGCGGCGAACGGCGTCGCCGCACGGATCGCGGCCAGCACCGGGTACGGGTTCGCGACGACGGCCGGATCGCCGAGCTGGGCCAGCGGCGGCCGTTCCGTGATACTCATGGGTCTAGGCTTTAACTTCAACCATGGTTTAAGTCAAGCCGTGGGACGCCCCGGCACGCAAGGTCAGCTCCGTACTAGCGCCCTGAGCTGCTATGCGCGGCAGCTGGTGCATGACACAGCCGCCTGAAGTCTGCGCAGAGCTGGTGCTCTGTCTCGTCTACGCCGCCGGAAGGCGCCTGATTAGCCGTGGTGCATGAGGTGGACCGGGGCTTGCGGACAGCCGGCTGATGACGCCGGGCGGCTAGTGGCACCCGCTCAGCGCCGGCCCGTACTATGACGCCATGAGCGCCCAGCCCGCTGAGCATTACGAGGACCCGCTGGACCCGCAGCGGATCCTCCGGGAACTGCCCGACCGGGAACGCGCGAACTTCCTCGCCGCCTACCGGGCCGCCCTGGACGGTGCGCGAGATCCTGCCGGGTGGGGTCAGCTGCGCCGCATCCTGCGGCTCTGGAACGGGATGGTGATCGCCACGAACCGGCCAGGCTTCTACGAGGCGCAGGAGGCAGCGCTGACCGGGACCGGCGGCGGGATGCTCCTGGAGGATTACATCCGGCTGGGTCGCACCCAGGCGTGAGCTACCGGCCGCACCTGGAGTCCGGTGCGCTCCGGCAGATGCACGGTCTTCCGGACCACGCGTTCGAAATGCTCGTGACGCTGTTGGCCAGGGTCTGTGACGACCCGTACGACCCGGTGTTAAGCGCGCCGACCGGAGTGCCGCGACGGCGTGTCGCGGACGTCGGCGACTTCGGGTTCATCGTATTCGCGGTCGATGAAACTGCTGGCCTGATCCGCGTCTTCGACCTCGTGTGGACGGGCTGAGGCCGCGATCCCGTCAACGTCCCGTGAAGGCTTCAAACTGCTTAACTCCCGATCCGCCGTTAGGTACGGGTTCCGTGCGGGCCTCCGGGCGGTTACCGCCGCGCATAACAGGGTTTTGGTGCTGCGGCCTGACCGTCAACGCGGCCAGGGCCGTCCGTCCGTCCGGCTGGCCCGGGACGTGGAGGAATGCGCTGCGGGACGTACCGTGGAGGCGTGGCCGCCACCCCGCCTACGGGAAAGCGCACGGGCAGATCCGCGAGCACCTCCTCCTCGCCCTCCTGGCCGGCGGCGCGCCCCTGCCCGGTCTGCAGCAGCCCCATGTTGCGTACCGCATGGTAGACCTGCACCACACCGACGCGGCAGGACGGTGAGGTGGCGCGACGCGCGCCGCCCTCGCAGCGGTCCCGGGTGCGGCTTGAAGTCCTGGCGGCTGCGGCCCTGATCGCGGTGGCCGGGATCATCCTGTTCGTGCTCGGCCAGCGGCCGCACGCCAGCCCGTCATCTTCACCAGCCGCGCTTGCCGCGCTGCTGCGGCAGGGAACGCCGGACACCGCGCCCGGCTACTGGGAGCAGCCCAGCGCCGCGCTGGAGGCTGCCGCCGCCGGCGCGGAGGACGCCAGGTTCCGCGCGCTCGGCGCGCTGCTCGTGAAAGACGGCTTCGCCGGCGCCATCATCGACCTCGGCCGGGAGATGACCGGCGGCTGGTACAACTGGAGCGAGCGGAAATGCCCGCGCACCGAGCCGGACTGCTACGTCCTGGCCTGGCGGCACACCGTGGACGCCATGCGGTCGGTGCCGGGGCAGCACTTCCGGTTCCTGTGGACCGTCTTCCCCGGCACCGCCGCGGCCACCGACGCGTGGCCCGGCGCCGCCTACGTGAACCTGGTGGGTACCGACGTCTACGACTGGTACGGCGGCCCCGACAACACCTACCCGCACACCGCCTCCGGCCAGCTGGACCACAACGCGAAGTGGCGGCAGATCCTCACCCAGCCGGCGGGCCTCGACTGGCTCGCGCAGCTGTCCCAGCTCACCGGCAAGCCCATCGCCATCCCCGAGTGGGGCCTGGACTTCCACAGCTTCGGCGGCCAGGACGACCCGGCGTTCATCACCCGCATGCTGGCCTGGCTGCACGCCCACTACGCCATCGGCGTCTACTGGGCGGTCCAGCACGTGGCCTCTGACCAGGCTGTCCCTCCCGGTCCGCTGCTGGCCGGCCTGGGCGCGGACGCGGGCAACCCGGCCGGGGCGAACGACCTCGGCCTGCTGCTCGGCGGCCGCCTGCAGTACGCCGAGGCATTCCTGCCCGAGCATCAGCCAGTCTCCGATTTGTCTGCGCAGCCGGTGCTGGCCTCCTGGCAGCATGCCGGCTACCAGCTCATCCTCGACGTCCCGCTGGTGCCGCTGTCCGTGCCCAGCTATAACGGCCCGCCCGAGCCAGCGGGGCAGCCGTACCAGCTGGCCGACTACCCCGATGCGCTGGCCGCGCTCCGCCAGGGGGTTTCCGGCGCCCGCCGCTCCTGAGATAACCAGCGGGAACGGTGCGCGCGCCGCCGCCCGCGACGCGGCGCCCAGCCCGGTCATAGGTCGCGACAGGCATTGGCCCGGTACGCCTTGACCAGCCAGGCCAAAGGCGCTTTTTCATGAAAGCAAACGCCCAGGGCTCACCCGGGCGAAGCCCGGGGCTAGGCGGCGTCGACGCTTGCGGCGAAGTCGAGAAGAGCCTTCGCCAGCTCGTCCGGGGCCTCCATTGCGGCATAGTGGCCCACGCCGTCGAGTGACACCGAGCTGACTCCGGCCGGCGTGGCCCGGGACATGGTGCCGGCCGTGAAGGAGCCTCCGCCTGCGCCGACCGCGAGTACGGGCGCAGTCAGCCCGGGCGTCTGCGCGAGGGCCTTGATTTCGGGGCCTTCCCGCAGCATCGACTGATAGAGGCCGGTCGCTCCGCGCCAGCCGCCGGGGCGCGAGTAGGTGCGGGCGAACTCGTCGATGTCGTCGCCGGTGATCGCTCCCGGGGTCGCGCTCATGGCCGGGAACGCGAATTGTCCCAGGAACTCGCGCTCGCGGCCGGCGAGCAGCATCTCGGGGATGCCGGGCGCGGCGAGGACGCCGATGTACCAGGTGCCCCCGTGGGTGACGTCGGCCAGCATCTCCAGGCCGAACCCGGGCAGGCCCATCTCGATGGCGCTGAGGCTGAGCACGTCCTGCGGATGCGTGGCCGCGAGGCGGAAGACCGTCGCCCCGCTGATGTCCTGCCCGGTGAGGTGGACCGGGCCGACATTGAGCTGCCCGATGAGAAGGTGCAGGTCCTCGGCCGACGTCGTGCTGTCATACGCGCCCGGCTCGTTGCCGGAGTCGCCGAAGCCGCGCAGGTCGACGGCGAAGACCCGGTGGCTGGCCGCGAGCAGCGGGATGAGCTTCCGGAAGGCCCACCAGGTCTCGGGGAACCCGTGCACCAGCAGGACCGGGGAGCCGCTGGTTCCCGCCGCGACGTAATGCAGCCTGGTCCCGTTGACCTCCGCATAGTGGTGCGTGATCCCCGGCAGCGCGGGACCAGCTGGCATGCCGTCCATGTCTTCTCCTTGCTTGGACAACCTGGATGTCATTGACTGTAGCCAACCTGGTTGTCACTGTCCAGTCGCTGCCGTAGCCTTCTGCCATGTCCCGCTCCGGCGCCGATCTCGCCCTGCTCCTGCTCGGAGGCTTCCGCTCACTGGTGGACACCGCGACAGCCGAGCTAGCCCGCCGCGGCTACGAGGATGTGCGTCCCGTCCATGACTTCGCGATGCGGGCCATCGCGGCCGGCGCCGGCAACGCCTCGGAACTCGGCCGCCGCCTGTCAGTCTCCAAGCAGGCAGCGGCGAAAACCATCGCGGTGCTGCAGGAACGCGGATACGTGACACGCGGCACAGACCCCCGCCACGCCCGCCGCATGCGCCTTCAGGTCACTCCGCTCGGCTTCGAGGTGCTGCGCACAGGTGAAGCGATCTTCGACGAGCTGCGCGATCAATGGGAGCGGCAGATCGGAACCGCCCAGCTCGAGAGCCTTGAGACGCACCTGGCAGCGCTGGTCGGCGATCAGCCCGTGCGCTTCGACACAGCCGGCTGGATGTCGCGAGACCTCGGCGAGCCGGTCTAGATGAACTGGCCCGTCCGGCTTCAGTGGTCCCGGGCGATGAAGGATCTCCATGCCCTGCCCGATCAGCGCAGGCCATGACCAGGCCGGTGAGGATCTTCCCCGGGTCGTGCACCGCCCGCGGGGCGCACCACCGGGCCAGCCCAGCGGACAGGACCGCTCCCAGCCCGGGTGACCTGGGCGGCTTCCAGCAGGAGTAACGCCCCGGCCTGGGACGCGGCACCAGGAAAGCGACCGGCCGGCCTGCGGCAGCTCGCCGAGCGAGCAGGCCCCCTTACCTAGCTGCCACCAGACACGGCTCGCCGGGCTGACGCAAAGCCCGGCATTAGGACTCGGGGGCCAGCCAGAGGACGCCGAGCGGCGGGACGATGATGGTCGCGGAGGCCGGGCGGCCGTGCCACTCCTCCTCGACCGCCTCCACGGCCCCGAGGTTGCCGACGCCGCTGCCGCCGTAGATCGCCGCGTCCGTGTTCAGGACCTCCACCCAGCGTCCGGCGTGCGGCAGCCCGATCTTGTAGTTCTCGTGCGGGCCGCCGGAGAAGTTCGCCACGCAGGCGAGCGTCGTGGCGCCGAACCCCGAGGGCGGGAACCCTATCGGGTCCGTGAGCGCCGACGGCGCCGGAGAAGCCGGGGCCGGAGCAGCGGCCGGGCTAGCCACCGCTCGCGCGGCCGGCGCGGGAGCCCCGTCCGGCGAAGTATCGGCGGCCTGCCGCGCGACCAGACCCGACGGCGCGGGCGGGGGCGGCGGCGCCTCCGAGGGGGCGGGCGTGGCGAACCGCAGGAAGGACAGCGTGTTCCCGGCCGCGTCGTTCGAGTCGATCCAGCTGAATCCCTCCGGCGAGGAGTCCAGCACCCACAGCGCGGGCGAGGCCCGGTAGAAGGCGTTCATGTCGCGGACGAGCCGCTGCACCCCGGAGTGGTACTCGTCACCGAGCACCCACCAGTCCAGGCCGCGCTCCTCCGACCACTCGGCTCCCTGGCCGAACTCCGAGCCCATGAACAGCAGCTGCTTGCCGGGGTGGGCCCACATGTAGGCCAGCAGGGTGCGCAGGCCCGCGAACCGCCGCCAGTCGTCGCCGGGCATCTTGCCCAGCAGCGAGCCCTTCCCGTGCACCACCTCGTCGTGCGACAGCGGCAGGATGTAGTTCTCGCTGAACGCGTAGATCAGCGAGAACGTCAGCTCGTTCTGGTGGTACTGCCGGTAGATCGGGTCGCGCCTCAGGTAGGTCAGGGTGTCGTTCATCCAGCCCATGTTCCACTTGAAGCCGAACCCCAGGCCGCCGAGGTGAACCGGCCGGGTCACCCCGGGCCACGCCGTGGACTCCTCGGCGATCATCACGATCCCGGGCTCACGCCGGTAGCAGGCGGCGTTGACTTCCTGCAGGAAGGCCACCGCTTCGAGGTTCTCCCGCCCGCCGAACTGGTTCGGGGCCCACTGGCCCTCCTGGCGGGAGTAGTCCAGGTAGAGCATGGAGGCGACGGCGTCGACGCGCAGCCCGTCGATGTGGAACTCCGACAGCCAGTACAGGGCGTTGGCGACCAGGAAGTTCCGCACCTCGGTGCGCCCGTAGTTGAAGATGAGCGTGCCCCAGTCGGGGTGGCTGCCGCGCCGCGGGTCGGGGTGCTCGTACAGGGCGGTCCCGTCGAACCGGGCGAGCGCCCAGTCGTCCCGCGGGAAGTGGGCGGGCACCCAGTCGATGATGACGCCGATGCCGGCCTGGTGCAGCCGGTCCACCAGGCAGCGGAAGTCGTCCGGGCTGCCGAACCGGGACGACGGCGCGTAATACGACGTCACCTGGTAACCCCAGGACCCGCCGAACGGATGTTCCGCCACCGGGAGGAACTCCACATGCGTGAAGCCCATCTCGGTGACGTACGCGGTGAGCTCCTCGGCCAGCTGCCGGTAGGACTGGCCGGGCCGCCAGGAGCCGATGTGCACCTCGTAGATGCTCATCGGCTCACGGACGGCCTGCCGTCGCGGCCGCTCCGCCATCCACGCGCCGTCCTGCCACTCGTAGTGCGACGCCACCACGACGGACGCGGTCGCGGGCGGCCGTTCGGTGCCCTCGGCCATCGGGTCGGCCTTGGCCCGCCAGGTGCCGTCCGGCCCGCAGATCTCGTACTTGTACCGGGACCCCTCACCGATCCCGGGCACGAACAGTTCCCAGACGCCGGAGCCGCCGAGGGAGCGCATCGGGTGGCCCTGGCCGTTCCAGTGATTGAAATCGCCAATGACGCGGACACCGCGGGCGTTGGGGGCCCAGACCGCGAACGACGAGCCGGTGATGCGGCCGAGGCCGTCCTCGCCGAGATCGCGGACGTGCGCGCCGAGGACGCGCCACAGTTCCTCGTGCCGTCCCTCACCGATCAGGTGCAGGTCGAACTCGCCCAGGGTGGGCAGGTGACGGTACGGCTCGTCGGTGATCGTCTCGGGGCCGGTGGAGCCGTCCGGGCTGGGGTAGGCGACGGCGATCCGGTACGCGGGGGACACGCCGGGCGGGCCGCTCCCTTCATCGTAGGGCACGGTGGCCGCGAACAGGCCCAGGTGCACGTGCTCCATCGGGATCCGGCGCCCGTCTTCGAGCAGGACCGCCACGGTCGCGGCGAACGGCCGGAGCGTGCGGACCGCGAACCCGTCGGGCCGGGGGTGGATGCCGAGGATCGAGTGCGGGTCGTGGTGGGTACCGGCGACGATGCGCTCGATCTCACCCAGGTTGACCCCGGCCGCGGCGGCGGCCTGCCGGGGCCGCTCCGGCTCCGGGGCCGCTCCGGCGACCGTCGTCCGGCCGGTCACGTCAGGAGCGTCCGGCACGCCGGGAACCGCCGGCGTGTCAGGACGGCCGGGCGTGCCGTCCGCGCTGGGCGCGCCGTGCGGGCTGGCCGCGCCGGGCCCGCTGGTCGCGCCGGGTGCCCGGGCGGGCCCGGCCGTGGGCCCGGCGGAAGATGGTGAGGAAGGTGGCATCAGAAGACCGTACGTCCGTGTCGATTGATTTGGGTGATCAGGTCGGGAAAGGTGATCAGGTCGGGAAATCGGCCAGGGACTCGAGGGGGATCTGCAGCCAGGATGGCCGGTGCCTGGCCTCGTACATCACTTCGTACACCGCCTTGTCCAGTTGCAGGGCGCGCAGCAGCACCTCGTTGGCGACCGGGTCGAGCCCGCCCGCCTCGGCGTACCCGGCGCAGAACGCCGCGCTGTTACGCCGTATCCACTCCCGGGCCACACCATGCAGCCGTTCGGCGTCCGGATGGGTGAGCAACTGGAACCGGGCCGCGTAGTCGAACGAGCGGAGCATGCCGGCGACGTCGCGCATCGGCGAGGACCGTGCCCGCCGCTGGGCCAGCGGGCTGGCCGGCTCGCCCTCGAAGTCGAGCAGGATCCACCCGGTCTCGGTCCGCATGACCTGGCCCAGGTGGTAGTCGCCGTGCACCCGCTGAGCGGGGACCGGCTCGTTGATCTTGGCCAGGCTGGAGTACGCGGCGCCGATCATGTCGCCGTACCGGGCCAGTTCGGGCACGGCGGCGGTGGTCAGGTCGAGGCGGCGGTACATCTGCTCCGCGAGGTCGTGCAGCGAGTCGGGGGAGAGCTCGTCGGTGCCGAACGCGTCGGCGAGGTCCCAGTGCACCGCGGCGGTGGCGGCGCCGAGCCGGTACGCCTCGCCGGCGAAGTCGCCGCCCGCGCCGGCCACGCTCGCCCCGTCGNNGTCCCCGGAACCGGTCACGATGGGGAACGGGCCGGTGGTGTACGGATCGCTCGTGTACAGGTCGCTGGCGTAGAGGTCGCGGACGCTGGTCGCCGCGAGCGTCCAGCCGTCGGTGGCCGTGCGCAGGTACTTGGACAGGATCGCCAGCGTCGTCGTGACCCCGTCCATCAGCGTCTCGATCGAGCCGTACGGCTCGGCCACGTGCGGTGACCCGAGCTGGGACAGCGCGGAGGTGACCTCCAGGTCGGGGTTGGGCCCGGGGGAGACCCGGCGGAACACCTTCAGGATCGACTGCTCACCGAACACCAGACTGGTGTTGCTCTGCTCCGCGGTGAGCACGATGCTGTCCAGTTCGGTCTCGATCTCGGTGCCGGGCTCGCGGGAGAAGGTCAGGGATTCGATGGTCCGGCCGTCCGCGATCGCACGGAGCAGGTGGCGGGTCAGTTCCGGATCGTGCAGGGCGTCGTAGACGTGCTTGCCGTCCTCGGTCTGCCCGATGCGCGCGTGCTTCAGCCAGTCCGGCAGTTCGGAGCGCAGCCCGATCAGGATCTGGTAGTGGTCGGCAGTGGCGCCGTGCGAGACCAGGACGATCAGGTGCCGCAGGGCTGGATTGCCCGCCACGACCTCGGTGTCGGCAACTATCGCCAGGTCACGAAGGGTCCGGCCCTTGCCCGCGAACCATCGCTGTTCCGGCAGCCACACCGCGAGTGCATCGTCTAGTCTCATCACCTTGACATACCCACTCCCCCTGCAGGGTCTCCTGAAACCCCCGGGAATCGAGTGTCCCGGGAGAATTCGGGCGCGGTGTTCCGGTCAGGTCGGGTCACAGCGGCACAACTGGTACAGGCCATCGTTCCCTAGTGCTCGTGGTCGTCCCGCGGCGGGGGGAGCTGGAACCAGTAGAAGCCGTGCCCCGGCAGGGTCAGCAGGTAGTTCAGCTCGCCAATGCGGGGGAATGTGACGCCGCCCATGCACTCCACCGGCGTCACCCCGCGGAAGCGCCGCAGGTCCAGCTCCACCGGCTGCGGGAAACGGGACAGGTTGTTGACGCACAAGATCATGTCCGACCCGTCGGGCCCCTGGTCGTTTTCGCCGTTGGTGCGGACGAACGCGAGCACGCTCGGGTTGGACGAGACGAGTTCCTCGTACGCGCCGGTGCCGAAGACCGGGTGCCGCTTCCTGATCTCGATCATGCGCCGGGTCCAGTGCAGCAGCGAGCCCGGGTTGCGCGTCTGTGACTCGACGTTGAGGGCCTGGTAGCCGTAGATCGGGTCCATGATCGGCGGCAGGTACAGTCGCTGCGGGTCGGAGCTGGAGAAGCCGCCGTTGCGGTCCGGGGTCCACTGCATGGGGGTGCGGACGCCGTCCCGGTCACCGAGCCAGATGTTGTCGCCCATGCCGATCTCGTCGCCGTAGTACAGCACGGGCGAGCCGGGCAGCGACAGCAGCAGCGCGGTGAACAGCTCGAGCTGGTCGCGATTGTTGTCGAGCAGCGGCGCGAGCCGCCGCCGGATCCCGATGTTGGCCTTCATCCGGGGATCCTTGGCGTACTCGGTCCACATGTAGTCGCGCTCGTCGTCGGTCACCATCTCGAGCGTCAGCTCGTCGTGGTTGCGCAGGAAGATGCCCCACTGGCAGCGGGAGGGGATCTGCGGGGTCTGCGCCATGATCTCGGAGATCGGGTACCGCTGCTCCCGCCGGACGGCCATGAAGATGCGCGGCATCAGCGGGAAGTGGAACGCCATGTGGCACTCGTCGCCGCCGGTCTCGGGGTCGCCAAAGTACTCGACCACGTCGGCCGGCCACTGGTTCGCCTCGGCCAGCAGCACCCGGTCCGGGTACAGCCGGTCGATCTCGGCCCGGATCCGCTTCAGGTACTCGTGCGTTTCCTTGAGGTTCTCGCAGTTGGTGCCCTCCCGCTCGTACAGGTAGGGCACCGCGTCCAGCCGGAAGCCATCGATGCCGAGGTCGAGCCAGAACCGCAGGACTTCGATCATCGCGTCCGCGACGGCCGGGTTCTCGAAGTTCAGGTCGGGCTGGTGGGAGAAGAACCGGTGCCAGTAGTACTGGCCGCGCACCGGGTCGTAGGTCCAGTTGGACTGCTCGGTGTCGACGAAGATGATCCGGGCTTCGCCGTACTTGTCGTCGGTGCTGGACCAGACGTAGAAGTCGCCGAACGGGCCATCCGGCTCGGCCCGGGAGGCCTGGAACCAGGGATGCTGGTCGCTGGTGTGATTCATGACCAGGTCGGCGATGACTCGGATGCCCCGCTTGTGGGCCTCCTCGACCAGTTCGACGAAGTCCCCGATGGTGCCGTAGTCGGTGAGCACCTTCATGAAGTCGGAGATGTCGTATCCGCCGTCCTTCAGCGGGGACTCATAGATCGGCAGCAGCCAGATGCAGTCGATGCCGAGCCAGTGCAGGTAGTCCAGCCGCGAGGTCAGTCCCCGGACGTCGCCGGTGCCATTGCCGGAGGAGTCCTGGAACCCGCGCACGAGCACCTCGTAGAACACGGCGCGCTTGTACCACTCCGGGTCCCGGGGCCGGTCGAAGGAGAAGGGGTCGGGCACGGGCTCGCCGGGCGACGCCGTGAAATCTGGCAGGTGCGGGGTGGATGCGGGCCGGTCCCTCGCGGCGTCGAGCTCTGTCACGACTGGTTCTCCTGCGTAGTGCTTGGCTGTTACATGCCAGGCCGGCCGGCTCTGCGAGCCGCCAGCCCTCTTGAGCCGGCCGGCTCTGCGAGCCGGTCAGCCTTCTTGAGCCGGTCAGCCTTCTTGAGCCGGTCAGCCCTCTTGAGCCGGTCAGCCCTCTTTACCGGGCCGTGAACCGGGCCCGTTAAGTCGGTCTGACCGTGAAGATGTGCGCCGGCGTCGTGGACGGATCCAGGCGGACGTAGTTGGCCTGCCCCCATCGGTAGGACTCGCCGGTGAGCTCGTCGGTGACGGTAAACCCGGCTCCCCAGTCCATCCCGAGCGCGGGCAGGTCCAGAGAGACGGTGGCCTCACGTGCCTGGTGGGGATCGAGGTTGACGATCACCAGCACGGTGTCAGCTCGCGCGCCGCCGGGGCCTTCCGCATTGGACGTTCCTGCCGGTTCCTCCCGCGGGGTGACGCGCTTGGAGAAGCAGAGCCAGTCCGGCTGATCAACTGTATGAAAGCGTAGGTTACGCAGCCGATGCAGTGACGGGTGTGATTTTCGGATTCTATTGAGGCTCGTGATGAAAGGCGCTATGCCGATGTTGTCACGAGCCACCTGTTCCCAGTCGCGCGGCCGGTACTGGTATTTCTCCGAGTCCATGTACTCCTCGCTGCCGGGCCGTAGCGGAATGTTTTCGCACAGCTCGTACCCGGAGTAGATACCCCAGGTCGGCGAGAGCATGGCGGCCAGAACGGCCCTGATCCTGAACGCCGGCGGCCCCCCGTGCTGCAGGTACTCGTGCAGGATGTCCGGGGTGTTGGTGAAGAAGTTCGGCCGCATGTACGGTGCGGTCTCCCCGGCGAGCTCGCGCAGGTATTCCGCCAGCTCGTCGGCGTGGTTCCGCCAGGTGAAGTACGTGTAGGACTGGTGGAAGCCGACCATGGCCAGGCCGCGCATCACGGCCGGCCGGGTGAACGCCTCGGCCAGGAACAGCACGTCGGGGTCGGTCGCGTGAACCTCGGCCAGCAGCTGCTCCCAGAACGCCAGCGGCTTGGTGTGCGGGTTGTCCACCCGGAAGATCCGTACGCCGTGATCCATCCACAGCCGGACGATTCGCAGCGACTCGGCGTAGATTCCCGCCGGGTCATTGTCGAAGTTGACCGGGTAAATGTCCTGATACTTTTTGGGCGGATTCTCCGCATAGGCGATGGTGCCGTCGGCCCGGGTGGTGAACCACTCAGGATGCTCCTTCACCCACGGGTGGTCCGGCGAGGCCTGCAGCGCGAAATCGAGCGCCACCTCCATGCCGAGTTCGCGGGTCCGCGCGACGAACGCGTCGAAGTCGTCGAACGTCCCCAGGTCGGGGTGGATCGCGTCGTGGCCCCCGTCCGCCGAGCCGATGGCCCACGGTGAGCCCGGGTCACCGGGCCGCGGTTCCAGCGTGTTGTTCCGGCCCTTGCGGAACGCCGTGCCGATGGGGTGGACCGGCGGCAGGTAGACGACGTCGAATCCCATCTCCGCGATCGCGTCCAGGCGGTGCGCCGCGGTGCGCAGCGTCCCGGACACCGGTTCGCGGCGGCCCATCGGGTCGACCTGGACGCCCTCGGACCGCGGGAAGAACTCGTACCAGGACCCGTACAGTGCGCGTTCCCGGTCGACGACCAGCGGCATCCGCCGGGACCGCGTGACCATCGTGCGCAGCGGGTAGGCCCAGAGGATCCGGGTGATCTCGGGCTGCCGGGTAGCCGCCAGCCGGTCCCACGGTGTCAGGCCGGGGTCCCTGAGCATGGCCGCGACCTCGGCCAGGGCGGCGCGGGCCACGTCCGGCGGGATTGGCTTGCCGTCCGCCCCGGGCTCGCCGGAGTCCGGGCCGGGCAGCCGGATCCGGGACGATCTGATGATCGACTTGGCCGCGCGCTCGAACAGCAGCGCGCCCTCGGCCATCATCAGCTCGATGTCAAGGCCGCGCGGCACCTTGATGGACGCGTCGTGCTGCCAGTCGGCGAGCGGATCCGCCCACGCCTCGACGCGGAAGGACCAGGTGCCCTCCGCGACGGCCGTGACGTCCGTGCCGTACCGGTCGGTGCCGGGCACCAGCTCGTGCATGATCTCCATCGGCTGGCTGACTCCGCCCGGGCTGCGAAGGACCACACCGGCGGCGATGACACCGTGCCCTTCGCGGAACACGGTCGCGCTCACCGGGAAGGTCTCGCCCACGACTGATTTCGCGGGCCAGCGGCCGCCTTCCACAGCGGGCTGAACATTGAAAATGGGGATTCGTCCGATCACGGCTGTCACGTTATCGAGAGGGGCAGCAGGCATGCCAGTGTTGTACCCATGCAGCCCGGGAACTTCCGTGCCGGTCCCGTCCCGGCTGGAGAATTTTGGACGGCTGAACGGACCTGATGGGACCCGTGGCGCTTTTGGGGTCAGCGCGGCGGCGGGTTACAAACATTTAACGGAATCTGGCGGCTCCTGCCGCGTGGGGCCCCTTGGGCTCTGCCCCCTGCCCGCGCAGATGTGCTACAAGTGCCGCGACGTGCTTGTCTCCGAGATGATTGGGCGTGTCCCTAGTGGTGATAGCACCGCAGGCGGGCAGTGACGTGGCGACCGGCACGAAAACGGCGGCTGATACCCCGCTACCGGCGCGAACGGGTTAGGGTCACTCCTCGTGAAAGCGATCCGCCGGTTTACCGTGCGCACCGTGCTGCCCGAGCCGCTGGCTCCCCTGCACGATCTCATGCTCAACCTCCGCTGGTCATGGCATCCCGAGACCGTCGACCTGTTCGCGTCGATCGACCCGGCGGCGTGGGAAGCGTCCGGCGGGGACCCGATCGCCATGCTCGGCAGGCTGCGCCCGGAGCGCCTGGCCGCGCTCGCGTCGGACCAGGACTTCCTGGGCCGGCTGAACGCCGCGGCGCAGGTGCTGAACGGCTACCTGACCGGTCCGCGCTGGTTCCAGCGGGTCCGTGACGCCGAGGGCGGCCCGCTGACCGCGGCGCCCGCCGCGATCGCCTACTTCTCGCCCGAGTACGGCATCACCGAGGTGCTCCCCCAGTACTCCGGCGGTCTGGGCATCCTGGCCGGGGATCACCTCAAGGCCGCGAGCGATCTCGGTGTGCCTCTCATCGGGGTGGGCCTGCTCTACCGGCACGGCTACTTCACCCAGTCGCTGTCCGCCGACGGCTGGCAGGCCGAGCGCTACCCGTCCGGCGACCCGAACGGCCTCCCGCTCGACCTGCTGCGGGACGCGGCCGGCAAGCCGGTGCGGATCACCGTCACCCTGGCCGAGGGCCACCAGCTGCTGGCCCAGGTGTGGCTGGCCCGGGTGGGCCGGGTCCCGCTGCTGCTGCTCGACTCCTACGTGGAGGTCAACGAGCCGGCCCTGCGCGAGGTCACCGACCGGCTGTACGGCGGCGGCACCGAGCACCGGCTCCGCCAGGAACTGCTGCTCGGCATCGGCGGCATGCGCGCCGTCCGGGCCTTCTGCGAGATCACCGGGCACCCGGAGCCCGAGGTGTTCCACACCAACGAGGGGCACGCGGGTTTTCTCGGCCTGGAGCGCATCCGCACCTACGCCGCCAGCGGTCTCAGCTTCGAGGAGGCCCAGGAGGCGTGCCGGGCCGGCACCGTGTTCACCACGCACACCCCGGTCCCGGCCGGCATCGACCGGTTCCCGCGCGACCTCATCGAGCAGTACTTCAGCAAGGAGGCCGCGGACCCCGCGCTGCCGGTGGAGCGCGTGCTCGCGCTCGGGGCGGAGACGTACCCGGGCGGTGACCCGCAGGTCTTCAACATGGCCGTCATGGGCATGCGGCTGGCGCAGCGGGTCAACGGCGTCAGCAAGCTGCACGGCGCGGTGAGCCGGGAGATGTTCGCCGGCCTGTGGCCCGGCTTCGAGGAGGCCGAGATCCCGATCGGCTCCATCACCAACGGCGTGCACCCCGCCACCTGGGTGGCCGACGAGATGCTCGAGCTGGCCGACCCGGGGGCCGGGACCCTGAGCGAGGGCGGGAACTGGGACTGGGACCGGGTCGCGGACCTGCCCGCGCCGCGGATCTGGTCCGTGCGCCGTGCGCTGCGGGAGAATCTGGTCGCGGAGGTCCGCAAGCGGCTGCGCGCCTCCTGGCGCCAGCGCGGGGCCAGCGAGGCCGAGCTTACCTGGATCGACGACGTGTTCGACCCGGCCGCGCTGACCATCGGCTTCGCCCGCCGGGTCCCGTCCTACAAGCGCCTCACGCTGATGCTGCACGACCCCGAACGGCTGACCGAGCTGCTGCTCGACCCCGAGCGCCCCATCCAGATCGTCATCGCGGGCAAGGCACATCCGGCCGACGAGGGCGGCAAGCGGCTGATCCAGCAGATGGTCCAGTTCACCGACGACCCGCGGGTGCGCGGGCGCATCGTCTTCCTGCCGGACTACGACATGGCGATGGCCCGTTCCCTGGTCCGCGGGTGCGACGTCTGGCTGAACAACCCGCTCCGCCCGCTGGAGGCCTGCGGGACCTCCGGGATGAAGGCGGCGCTGAACGGCGGCCTGAACCTGTCGGTGCGCGACGGCTGGTGGGACGAGTGGTACGACGGCGGCAACGGCTGGGAGATTCCCTCCGCCGACGGTGTGGCGGACCCGGACCGCCGCGACGAGCTGGAGGCCCTGGCCCTGTATGACCTGCTCGGCAACGCGGTGGCGCCGATGTTCTACGGCCAGGACGCCGACGGGGTGCCGGGCGGCTGGGTCGAGATGATCCGGCACACGCTCCGGGTGCTGGGGCCGCGGGTCCCGGCCGAGCGGATGGTCCGCGACTACACCAGCACGCTGTACGCGCCCGCGACGAAGTCCTCCCGGGCGCTGGCGGACGGCGGGACCTACCGCCCCGCCCGCGAGCTGGCCGCGTGGAAGCGGCGGGTGGAACTGGCCTGGCCGGCCGTGCACATCGAGCACCTCGAGGCGGACGCGGGCGAGCCGCAGCTCGGCACGCCGCTGACGGTGCGCGCGGCGGTCGCGCTCGGCGACCTCACCCCGGACGACGTCTGCGTGGAGGTGGTCTCCGGCCGCGCCAACGAGAACGACGAGCTGGTCGACCCCGCCTACGCCCCGCTGTCGCCCGAGCCGCCCGATGCGGCCGTCCCCGGCCCGGCCGTGCGCTACAGCGGCGAGATCGAGCTCACCCAGCCGGGCCCGTTCGGCTACACGGTCCGCGTGCTGCCCAGCCATCCGCTGCTGGCCAGCCGGGCCGAGCTCGGGCTGGTGACCGTGCCGGACGCGCCGGCCGGGATGACCAACGGCGACCTCCGCTGAGCGGGCCGCCGGCCGGCTCAGTGTGGGCCAGGTCTTCCTGAGAGGCTGTTACCCCGGGAACACTGGTCGTGGGCCATGAGGTGCCATGAGGTGGAGGACTGTCATGAGTGACTTTGTCCGGGTAGCAGTCGAGGCGGGCGTCGCGACTATCCAGCTGGAACGGCCGCCGATGAACGCGCTGAACGGTCAGATGCAAAGCGAGATCGGTGCCGCGGCCGCGCAGGTCAGTGCCGATCCGCAGGTCCGCGCGGTCGTCATCTACGGCGGTGCCAAGGTCTTCGCCGCCGGCGCCGACGTCAAGGAGATGGCCGGGGCCAGCCCCGCCGAGATCATGACGCTGGGGGCGCGTATTCAGGACGCCTTCAAGGCCGTGGCCCGGATCCCCAAGCCGGTCATCGCGGCGATCACCGGGTACGCGCTGGGCGGCGGCCTGGAGCTGGCCCTCTGTGCCGATTTCCGCGTGCTGGGCGAGAGCGTCAAGGTCGGCCAGCCGGAGATCCTGCTCGGCGTCATCCCCGGTGCGGGCGGTACCCAGCGGCTGCCGCGGCTGATCGGGCCATCCCGGGCCAAGGACCTGGTCTTCAGCGGGCGTTTCATCGATGCGGCCGAGGCGCTGCGCATCGGCCTGGCCGACCAGGTGGTGCCCGACGCCGAGGTCTACGACGCCGCCCGCCGGCTCACGGCGCGCTACACTGGCGGGGCGCCGCTGGCGCTGCGCGCCGCTAAGCAGGCCATCGACGACGGCCTGGAGCGGGACCTGGACGCGGGCCTGGAGATCGAGCGGCTGAACTTCACCGGGCTCTTTGCCACCGAGGACCAGAAGACGGGGATGCATAGCTTCCTGGAGAATGGCCCAGGGAAAGCGACGTTCAGTGGCCGGTGAGACATGACCGAATCCGATGACGCTCCCTCCCTCGACCTAGTGGCGGCGGCCCTGCGCGCCGACAGCGCCGACGTCGCGATCTACGCGCGGGTCCTCACCGAGTCGCTCAGCGAGGCACTGCCGCCCGGCACCGTCACCGTGGACCGTGAGCGGTCGGTGTCCGACCGGATGCGCGGCCGCCCTGGCGAGGTGTCCCGCGTGGTCGTGCGGCTCGGCGATCAGGTGATGACGCTGAGCGTCAGCCGCGGGCAGCCCGCCGCGGAGATCTGCCGGGAGGTCCGAGGGGTCGTGCTGTCCCGGACGCCGGTTCCGGTGCACGAGTGGACGGCCGCGCTCGCGGAGGCGCTCGTCGCGCACGCGGAGCGCAACGCCATCGCCGCCCAGGCGCTGCGCAAACTGGTCGCGGGAAGCTGAGGCCCATGCGGCAGGCGTATCGCACGGCGCTGGTGACCGGCGCCTCCAGCGGGCTGGGGGCGAGCTTCGCCCGGCTGCTGGCCGCGCGCGGGAGCGCGCTGGTCCTGGTGGCCCGGCGCGAGGACCGGCTGGCCGCGCTGGCGGCGGAACTGCGGGACGCACATGACGCGGACGTGACGGTGCTGCCCGCCGACCTGGCGTCGCGGGACGGGCTGGAGAGCGTCGCCGCCCGGCTGGCCGACGGCGGGCCGCCCATCGAGCTGCTGGTCAACAACGCCGGCCGGTCGGCGCGCGGGTCGTTCGCGGAGCTGTCCGCGGACGCCATCGACGCGCAGATCGGCCTCAACGTGACCGCGCTGGCCCGGCTGGCCCGCGCCGCGGTGGGCGGCATGCTGGAGCGCGGTTTCGGCGGGATCCTCAACGTGTCGTCGATGGCCGGTTTCGGCGTCTCACCCGGCTCGTCTGTGTACGGCGCAACCAAGGCCTTCGTCACCTCGCTCAGCGAGAGCCTGCACGCCGAGCTGGCCGGGACGGGCGTGCACGTCACCGCGCTGTGCCCGGGCTTCACCCGGACCGAGTTCCACGCCGCCAACAACGTCGAGATCGGCTACCTGCCCAGCGTGGCCTGGCTGGAGGCCGACGACGTGGCCCGGGCCGGGCTCGCCGCGGTGGCGGAGGGACGCGTCCTGGCCGTGCCGGGCGCGCAGTACAAGGTGGCGGCCGGCGCCGCCCGGGTGCTCCCCGGCGCCGTGCTGCGGCAGCTGGCCCGGCTGATCGGCCGGCTCTGACCTGCACACATGCTCAATCGCTTCGGCATTCTTGCGCAGGCCCCGTAGTCTGGTGTGGCGATGGCCGCACAGGACCGGATACCGGACAGGCTCGGGCCGTACCGCTTGCGTGAGCGGATCGGCGAGGGCGGCATGGGAGCGGTCTATCTGGCCCGCGACCGGGAGCACCGGATGGTGGCGGTGAAGGTGCTGCACTCCCGGGTGGCCGAGGAGCCGAACGCGCGCCGCCGGCTGGCCCGCGAGGTGGAGGCGATGCGGCGGGTTCGCAGCCCTTACGTCGCCGAGGTGCTCGACGCCGACGTCACCGGCAAGTTCCCGTACATCGTCACCCGCTACGTGCCCGGCCACACCCTGGACGACGTGGTACGCCAGCAGGGGCCGCTCCCGCCCTGGGCTCTGGAACGGCTGGCCCGCGGGCTGGCCCAGGCACTGGTCGCCGTGCACGCGGCCGGCGTGGTGCACCGCGACCTGAAGCCGGGCAACGTGATGCTGCACGACGGCGACCCGGTCGTCATCGACTTCGGCATCGCCCATACCGGCGACTCGACGAGGCTCACCCAGACCGGGATGTTCATGGGGACGCCCGGCTACCTCGCGCCCGAGGTGATCGAGGGCCAGCCCAGCAGCGAGGCGTCCGACGTTCACTCCTGGGGCGCCACCATCGCCTTCGCCGCCACCGGCCGGCCGCCGTTCGGCAGCGGGTCGTTCGAGAACGTCTTCTACCGCATCGTGCAGGGCAACGCCGACCTCGCGGGCATCCCGGGACCGCTCGCCCGGCTGGTGTCCGCGGCGCTCGGCCGCGACCCGCGGAGCCGGCCCACCGCGGCGTGGCTGACCGCCCAGTGCACGAGTCCCGGCCTGGCCGAGGGGCCGCCACTGCTGCGCGGCGCCAGCACCCAGGCCCCGGCCTACGGTGGTGGCGTGGCGTACGGCGCCGCTGCCGCGTCCTACGGTGCCGCCGGGACACTCAACGCGGCCGGCCCCGGGCTCAGCGGGGCCGGGCTGAACGGGGCCGGGTCCAACGGTGCCGGATTCAACGGGGCCGGGCTGAACGGTGCCGGGTCCAATGGGGCTGCCGCCTACGCGCCCCGCGCCCCCGGCTCGCCGCAGCCGATCCGTCCCGCCGAGTACGCCGACCTGCTGCCGCCGGTCCAGTACGCGCCTGCCGCGCAGGGCCGCGCCGCCGTGGCCGCGCCGTACGGCTCCGTTCAGGGCGCCGGGTACGCGGGCGCGGCCGCCCGGGGTGACACCGGTGCGATGCGCCCGGCTCCGCCCACCCCGCAGGCGGGCAGTGGCCAGCGCGCCCAGCCGTCCGGCCTGCTCGGCCTGGCCACCATGGTCATCGCCATCGCGGTGAGCGTTGTGCTGCCGGTCGCCGGGACGATCGGCGCGCTCGCCGTCATCACCCTGCTGCGCGCCGGTGACCGGGCGCAGAGTGCTCTGACCGTGCGGCGTTCGGTACGCGGGCCGAGCGCGGCCGACATCGTGGTCGGAGTGCTGACCGCGCCGTGGGCCATCGCGCGGTCGGTGCTGACCACGGTCCTGGTCGCCCCGCTCGCGGCGCTGGTCGCCGCGGTCGTCTTCGTGGGCACGCTCGTCATGACCACCGCCGGTTCCACGTCGATCGCCGGGGCGTACGCGGCCGGCGCCGCGGTGGCGTTGTACGGCATCGGGCCGGGTTCGGCCGGCCCCCGGCGGCAGATGAACCGGCTGTTCCGCGCGGTGGCGCGGACGAGGGGATCGTCGGCCGTCCTCACGTTGGTCATGTTCTGCCTGGCGGCCGCGGCCGTCGCCGTCGCGGCGGCGAACCCCCCGCTGTACTGGCCCTCCCTCAACTTCATGCTGCCGCACCTGCCCAACGTGAACACCCTGCTGCATCTGCCGCATCTCAGGGTGCCGCATTTCGGCGTGGGACGGTCCCGGCTGGGCTGATCCATCGGACGCAGGGGCCCGTCAGGCGCAGGGGCCGGTGACCTCGTTGTCGGCGGGCAGCCGGGCGTCGGGTACGAATCCGCTGGCGGCCGGCTGGTCGGCGGGCCGGACCAGGCCCAGCGCGACCACCTCGTTGGCGAGCCGGATCCGCCGGTTCAGCCCGCCGGAAATCCGGAACTTCTGGTACAGGCGCAGCAGGTGCTGCTTGACCGCCGCCTCCGTGACCACGAGATCGGCGGCGATCTCGCGGGCCGTGGCCGGCGCCACGAAGGCGTCGTCCGACAGCGCGGGGCGGCACAGGGACGCCAGCACGTCGAGTTCCCGCCGGGTCAGTTCCGGCACGGCGGGCCGGCGCAGTTCGGCCTCGGTGGGCAGATCCTCGGTGGGCACCCCGCCCATCCGGCACCGCGCCGTGCCGAACGCCACCACGTCGCCGTCCTCGAGCACCCGGCGGGCTACGGGGCGGCCGTTCACCCGGGTCCCGTTACGTGATAATCCCAGGTCAACCACGTAGACGTAGGGTCCGCGGCGGATGATCTCAGCGTGCAGCCGCGACACGCTCGGGTCGTCCAGGCGCACGTCCACTCCCTGGCCGCGCCCCACTGTCGTCACCTCGCTGGTGAGCGACACGACGTCGCCGCTGTCCTCGACGCGCAGATAAGGCATATCCACAACGGGCCTCCCCTCTATCGGAGCCGTGAGTTGTCCATCACCTACCAGTTACCCCACCCACGGCTCGCGTACCGTCAGCCGGGCACTGTCCGGGATCGGACGAGCACGCGACGGAGCATCGGCTATTGATCCTGTGGCGCGCCGGTAAACTGCCAGCGAGTAGCCCGGAGGCAGCCTGTGCAGCAGGAGCAGTGGTGAGGAACGGCGAGGACACGCCGGCCGACGGCTTCGCCCGCCCCGCCGGCACCCCTGGCACTCCCGGTACTCCTGACGTCCCCGGCGCCCGCCGCGACGCTCCGTTCCCGCGCCGCCGTCCCGGCGCGTCCCGCCCGGCCCGGACGGCCGCGGATGAGACGGAGACCTCCCCCGGTGCCCCCTGGGGCCCAGCCCCCGAGCCCTCGCCGTCCTACCCGGCCTCCTGGCCTCCGGGCCCCCCGCCTGCCCCGCCCCCCGGGTCCGAGCCCGCTGGGCCCCGCACCCGCGGACGGCGTCCCGCCCAGGTCCGTTCCGATGAACCGGGACTCCCCGGCACGGGGCCGCGTCCCGGTCAGGTCCGTTCGGGTGAACCGGGACTCCCCGGCACGGGGTCACGTCCCGGTCAGGTCCGTTCCGCTGAATCGGGACCCCGCCGCCCGGAAGCACCCCCCGCCCGGGTCCGTTCGGGTGAGCCAGCGCCCCGGGCCGGGGCGGCCGCGGTGTCCCAGGTGCCCTACCTGGTCTTCCTAGCCTGCGCGGTAGGTGGCATTGTGTGGGCGTGGCGCGGGTCACACGACGTTGGCAACGGTGCCGGGGTGGTGGGCGGGGCGTTGCTGGCCGCCGCGGTCGCCCGGCTCGTCCTGCCGGAGAGCGCGGTTGGACTGCTCGCCAGCCGGCGGCGGTTCGCTGACGTGCTGGCGCTCGGCATCCTCGGTGCCGGGCTGCTGGTGCTTGCACTCGTGCTGCCGCCGACTTGACCGCGGCGCGCAGCCTCGTGGCCGGTGAACCTCACAAGGGCCCGGGCCAGTCGATGAAGGGAAAATGACCAAGCATGTCCAAGATCAAGGTGGCGAATCCGGTCGTCGAGCTCGACGGCGACGAGATGACCCGTATCATCTGGCGGCTCATCAAGGATGAGCTGATCCTGCCGCACCTCGATATCGACCTGGAGTATTACGACCTGTCGGTCGAGAACCGGGACGCGACGGACGACCAGGTGACCATCGACGCGGCGAACGCGATCAAGGCCCGCGGGGTCGGCGTCAAGTGCGCCACGATCACGCCGGACGAGGCCCGGGTCACCGAGTTCGGCCTGAAGAAGATGTGGAAGTCGCCCAACGGCACCATCCGTAACATCCTCGGCGGTGTCGTCTTCCGCGAGCCGATCGTCGTCTCCAACGTTCCCCGGCTCATTCCGGGCTGGACCAAGCCGATCATCATCGGCCGGCACGCGCACGCCGACCAGTACAATGCCGCCGATTTTGTCGTCCCCGGCCCCGGCACGGTCACGATCTCCTACGTGCCGGACGGCGACGACCGCCCGATCGAGATGGAAGTGGCCAAGTTCACCGGCGGCGGCGTGGCGATGGGCATGTACAACTTCGACGACTCGATCCGTGACTTCGCGCGGGCGACGATGCGGTACGCGCTGAACCGCCGGTACCCGCTCTACCTGTCCACGAAGAACACGATCCTGAAGGCGTACGACGGCCGGTTCAAGGACCTGTTCGCGGAGATCTTCGAGTCCGAGTTCAAGGCCGACTTCGAGGCCGCCGGGATCACCTACGAGCACCGGCTGATCGACGACATGGTGGCCCAGGTCCTCAAGTGGGAGGGCGGCATCGTGTGGGCGACCAAGAACTACGACGGTGACGTGCAGTCCGACATCGTGGCCCAGGGCTTCGGGTCGCTCGGCCTGATGACCAGCGTCCTGATGACGCCGGATGGCCGGACCCTGGAGGCCGAGGCCGCGCACGGCACCGTCACGCGGCACTTCCGGCAGCACCAGCAGGGCAAGCCCACCTCGACCAACTCGGTGGCGTCCATCTTCGCGTGGACCCGTGGCCTCGCCCACCGCGGCGAGCTGGACGGGACGCCCGAGGTGTCTGATTTCGCCCGCGCGCTCGAGCGTGCGTGCGTGGGGACCATCGAGGGCGGCCAGATGACGAAGGACCTGGCCTTGCTTGTCGGCCCGGATACGCCTTTCCTGACCACGGAGGAGTTTCTCACCGCCGTGGGCGACAACCTGCGCAAGGAACTGGCGGTCTGAGTCTCGCCGCACCACATCACCGAGAACAAGGGAGTTCGGATGGCACGCAAGGGGAAGGTGACCGTCGTCGGGGCCGGCTTTTACGGGTCGACCACCGCACAGCGGCTCGCCGAGTACGACGTCTTCGAAGAGGTCGTACTGACCGACATCGTCGAGGGCAAGCCCGAGGGCCTCGCCCTGGACATGAACCAGTCACGGCCGATCGAGGGCTTCGAGACCAAGGTCACCGGGCAGACGACCGGTGCCGGCGGTGAGGGGTACGAGGCGATCGCCGGGTCGGACATCGTGATCATCACGGCCGGCCTGCCGCGTAAGCCCGGCATGAGCCGGATGGACCTGATCGAGACGAACGCGAAGATCGTCCGCAACGTCACGGAGAACGTGGTCAAGCACGCGCCGGAGGCCGTGCTGATCGTGGTCTCGAACCCGCTGGACGAGATGACGGCCCTGGCCGCCAAGGTGTCCGGGTTCCCCGCCGAGCGCGTCATCGGCCAGGCCGGCATGCTCGACACCGCCCGGTTCACCAACTTCGTCGCGGAGAAGGCCGGCGTCCCGGTCGGCTCGGTCCGCACGCTCACGCTCGGCTCGCACGGCGACACCATGGTGCCGGTCCCGTCGGCGTGCACGGTGGACGGCAAGCCACTGACGGACGTGCTGGCCGCCGATGACATCGAGGAACTGGTCGTCCGGACCCGCAACGGCGGAGCCGAGGTCGTGGCCTTGCTGAAGACGGGGTCGGCGTACTACGCGCCGTCGGCCGCGGCGGCGCGGATGGCCCGCGCGGTGGCCGAGGACTCCGGCCGCGTCCTGCCGGTCTGCGCCTGGGTCGATGGCCAGTACGGGATTTCCGGCGTGTACCTGGGCGTCGAGGCGGAGATCGGCGCGGGCGGGGTCAAGCGCGTGGTGGAGCGCGACCTGACCGAGTCCGAGCTGTCCGGCCTGCGCGCCGCGGCCGAGGCGGTCCGCGCCAAGCAAGCCGACGTCTCCAGCCTCTGAGGCTGTTGCGCCGCCCTGGGCTGTTCGCGGCCCGGGGCGGTCGTCCGGGTTCCCGGCCCGGGGCGGTAGTCCCGGTTCCCGGCCCTGACACGGCCCCCCGGGGCGATGTCGCGTTCCCGGTCCCGTCAGGCCACCCCGAGGCGGCGCACGGCCAGCTCGGCGTAGAGCGCTGCCCCGTCGGCGAGCACGGCGTCGTCGAACACCGCCGCGGCCGAGTGGTTGGACGGCGCCGTCTCCGGGTCCCGGTCCAGCGGGCAGGCGCCCACCAAGATGAACGCGCCCGGCACATGCTGCAGGACGTAGGAGAAGTCCTCGGCGCCGGTCATGGGGAACTGCTTGGGCACCGAGCGCCGTTCCCCGAACATCTCCGCCGCGACCTCCTGCGCGAATGCCGCCTCGGTCGCATCGTTGACGGTGACCGGGTACTCCTCGATGTATTCGGCGTTCGCGGTGAGCCCGTGGGCGCCCGCGATGTCGTTGACCAGGCGGATGATCGTGTCCTTGAGCCTGGCGCGCGCGGCCGGGCTGAATGACCGGGCGGTCCCCAGGAACTGCGCCTCGTCCGGGATCACGTTGTCGGCGGTTCCCGCGTGGAAGCTTCCCACCGTGATGACCACCGGATCGAACACGTCGAACTGCCGCGTCACCAGGCTCTGCAGGGCGGTCACCATCTCGCAGGCCGCCGTGATCGGGTCAGCCGCCAGATGCGGCTGCGACGCGTGACCGCCGCGGCCCCGCACGGTTACCCGGATGATGTCGGCGGCGGCCAGCATCGGCCCCGGCCTGGTGGTGAACACGCCGCACGGAAGCTGCGTCGACGACACGTGCAGGGCGTACGCGGCGACCGGCCTGCGTGCCCCGGCCGCGTCCAGCATGCCCTCGCCGATCATCTTGTCCGCGCCGGCGTACCCTTCCTCGCCGGGCTGGAACATGAAGATTACGTCTCCGGCCAGCTCGGGCCGCAGGCCGCACAGTAGCCGGGCCGCCCCGGCCAGCATCGCGGTGTGCAGATCGTGGCCGCACGCGTGCATGACGCCCTCGAAACGCGAGGCGTACGGCAGCCCGGTCAGTTCCGTGACCGGCAGCGCGTCCATGTCCCCGCGCAGCAGCACCGACGGCCGCGCTCCGCTCCGGTTCCCGCCCGCCATGCCGATGCCGCCCGCGGGGCCGTCGCCGGCCCCGCCGCGCAGCACGGCGGTCACCGAGCTGAGTTTCCGGCCGGTGGTCACCTCCAGCGGCAGGCCCTCCAGGGCCGCCAGCACCTTCTGCTGAGTGAGCGGCAGGTCAAGCCCGATCTCGGGCTCCCGGTGGATGGCGTGCCGCAATTCGGCCAGCTCTCCGGCGATCGCGGCGGCGTCCTCACGTAGCGGCATCAGTGTCCTTTCCTGCCCGTGCTCCGGCTTCTGCCCGCGTTCCGGCTTCTGCCGCGTTCCGGCCGGTCTCACTCGGCGCCGGGGACGTCGTAATGGGTGACCAGCAGGTCGCGCTCGACCAGAAACCGGTCGTCCTCCGGGTAGAAGACCGCCTTCTCGACGTCCTCGCCGGCGAACCCCTCGATCGCCTTCCGGGAGTCCCAGAAGCTTATGGTGACGATCTCGGTCCGCTCGCCGTCGGTCCGCCGCAGCAGCCAGGCCCCCCGGTTGCCCGGCGTCTGCCGGTAGCCCGCGATGCCGGTTTCCTCGACGTAAGCGGTGTACTCGTCGGCGTCCTGCGCACGAACCGCACCGCGCCAGATTCTCGCGATCATTCTCCGGATACTGCCACATTGGCCCGGATAGAAACGGATGGTCGCCCCGGTGGTGGATTGGCCGATACCCGGGCCGCCGGTCAGAGCGTGCGCTGCGCGGCGTCCGAGGGCACGGCGGTCAGGAACCCTGGCTCGGTCCAGCCGCGGTCGGCGTACGCGGCCCGGATCCCTTCCTCGACCTGGCCCGTATCAGTGTCCGGGACGAGGGCGATCGCCGAGCCGCCGAAGCCGCCGCCGGTCATCCGGGCCCCCAGCGCGCCCGCGGCCACGGCCGCGTCCACGGCGACGTCGGCCTCCGGCCAGGACACCTCGAAGTCATCACGCAGGGATCGGTGCGACCGAATGAGCAGCGCGCCGACGTCGGCGAGCGTGCGCGCGTCGCCGCTGCCGCCCAGCAGGGCGGCCACCTCCTGGACGCGCTGGTTGTCGGTGATGACGTGGCGGGCCCGGCGCTCCAGCACCGGGTCGTTCAGTGCCGCCAGCGCGCCGACGTCGGTGACCGAGCGCAGCGAGGGCACCCCGAGCCGCCGGGCGGCTTCGCGGCATTCGGCTTGCCGGCCGCCGTACTCGCCGTCGGTGAGCTCGTGCTTGGCGCGGGTGTCGATCACCAGGACGCGGATCCCGGCCGCGGCCGGGGCGAACGGCACCTGGCTCGACTCCAGCGACTGGCAGTCCAGCAGCAGCGCATGATCCGCCCGGCACAGCAGCGAGGCGGACTGGTCCATGATCCCGGATGGCACGCCCACGAACTCGTTCTCGGCCCGGCGGGCGATGGCGGCCAATTCCGGCCGCCGGACGGCCAGGCCGTACAGCTCGGTCAGGGCCAGGGCGACCGAGCATTCCAGCGCGGCCGACGACGACAGTCCGGCCCCGCCGGCCAGGCACGAGTCGAGGGCGATGCTGGCGCCACCGACGGGGAATCCCGCCGCGAGGAGGGACCACGCGACGCCGGCCGGGTACCTGGCCCAGCCGGGAACGTCGTCGGGCGGGCCCCCGCTGGAACCGCTGGCCCGCAGGAACGCCAGCGGGATATCGACGATGGCGCTGGGATCGCGCCGGGTGCGCAGCGCGAGAACGTCGTCGTCTCGCGGGGCCGCGGCGGCGGCGATCCCCTGTTCGAGCGCGAAGGGCAGCACAAAGCCCTCGTTGTAGTCGGTGTGCTCACCGATCAGGTTGACCCGCCCGGGGGCGAGCCAGACGCCCTTCGGCTCGCTCGCGTAACACTCGCGGAACCACCGCGCGCCCCGCCACGACATCGCCCGCCGGCCCGTCGCGACGTCGGCGGCCGGGCCGGACGTCACCGGGGGCCGCCCTGGGCGAACGCCCAGGCGTCGGCGACCATGGTCCGCAGGTCGCGCGAGACGCGCCAGCCGAGGCGTGAAGTGATCTGCGCGGAGGAGGCGACGAGCACGGCCGGGTCGCCCTCCCGGCGCGGGGTCACCTCGGCCGGGATGTCCTGGCCGGTCACCTCGCGGCAGACGCCGATGACCTCCCGGACGGAGAACCCGGCCCCGTTGCCGAGGTTGAAGATGCGGTGCTCACCTGGTGTACAGGCACCCAGCGCCAGCAGGTGGGCGCCGGCCAGGTCGGCCACGTGAATGTAGTCCCGTACGCAGGTCCCGTCCGGCGTGGGGTAGTCGTCCCCGAAAATCTTGACCGCCCCCGGACCGGACGTCAGCGCCATCTTCAGCACGTTCGGGATCAGGTGCGTCTCGGGGGAGTGGCGTTCGCCGTACCACTTTCCGTCGGAGTCCTGGTGCGCGCCCGCCACGTTGAAGTAGCGCAGGCTGATGGCGCCGAAGCCGTACATCCGCGCGAACTCGGTGAGGCTGGTGTCCACGGCGAGCTTGGAGGCGCCGTAGGGGTTGGTCGGCCGGGTGGGGTCGATCTCCTCGATCGGGGTGCGCTCCGGCTCACCGTAGACCGCGGCCGTGGAGGAGAAGACAATCCGGCGGACGCCGGTTTCGCGCATGGCCTCCAGCAGGGCCAGGCTGCCGCCCAGGTTGTGTGACCAGTACAGCGCCGGGTTCGCCACCGACTCACCCACCAGGGATTTCGCCGCGAAGTGCAGGACCGCGTCGATGCCCTCGGACAGCACGCGGGCGGCGTCGTCCCGCAGGGTGCCGCGGATGAAGGTCGCCTTGGCCGGAACGGCGTCCGCGTGCCCGGTGGACAGGTCGTCCAGCACCGTGACGTCGTGGCCCGCCTCGATCAGAGCCGAAGCGACCACACTGCCGATGTATCCCGCGCCGCCCGTGACCAGCAGCCTCATCATGCCTCCCGAAGTCTCTGCGCCGCGGTTTCCGGCACGATGTCATTGACCCACACGGCCATGCCCGATTCGGTCCCCGCGAGGTACTTGAGTTTGCCTGGTGCCCGCCGGACGGTGAAGACCTGGAGGTGCAGCCCGAACTGCCGGCGCGCTTCGGCGTCGGTGACCGGAGCCTGATGCCACGCCGCGATGTAGGGCGCGGGCGTTCCGAACAATCGGTCGAACCGGCGCAGCACGTCAAGATACAGCTCACCGAACGCCGCGCGGGCCGGGTTGTCCAGGGCCGCCAGGTCGGGTACCCGGCGGGTGGGGAATATCAGCACTTCATACGGCCAGCGGGCGGCCGGCGGGACGAAGGCCGTCCAGTGCTCGTTGGCCGCCACCATTCGCGTGCCCCCCGCCTGTTCCGCGGCCACCAGATCGTCGAACAAGTTCCGGCCGGCCTGCGCCGTATAGGCGCGGGACCGCGCGACCATCTGGCTGGTCCGCGGCGTCACGAACGGGAACGCGTAGATCTGGCCGTGCGGATGATGCAGGGTGACGCCGATTTCCTCACCCCGGTTCTCGAAGCAGTAGATCTGCTCGACGCCGGGCATCGCGCTGAGCGTGGCGGTGCGGTCGGCCCACGCCTCCATGACGGTCCGGACCCGCCGCGGGCTCAGGCCGGCGAACGACGCGTTGTGCTCGGACGTGAAGCAGACGACTTCGCAGCGGCCGTAGCCAGGGCGTTGCGGCGACAGGCCGTCGTCCAGGTCCGGCCCGCCGGGCCCAGCGGGCCCAGCGGGCCCGGCCGGGCCGGTCTTGGGTCCGGGAATGGTGCTTGCGCCGCGCAAAGAGGGGAACCGGTTCTCAAAGACGACCACGTCGTAGCTGTCGGTGGGGACCTCGGTGGGCCTGCCGGGGGCCGACGGGTCGAGCGGGCACTGGTCAGGAGGTGGCAGGAAGGTGCGTTCCTGGCGCTGCGCGGCAATGATCACCCATTCGCCGAGCAGTGGATCCCAGCGCACGGCCTGCTCCGGGCTCCACGTGCCCGGCGCGGGTACGGGGGCCAGGCCCTCGCGCAGGTCGCGGGCCAGGGCCCGGTTCAGCGCCGGCGTTTCGTCGAAATATATGATCTCGCGCCCGTCGGCCAGCCGTGCGCTGTTCTTCCAGGCGATCTGGCCGTCGCCAGGCTGCGATGATTCGGTGCCCACAGGACCCATACGCTACCGGGTTTTCGCGATCTTGGTCCCATCGGGAGTGCTCTCGATCGCACATGACCGTTCTGGAAACGCACAGGATCGTCCTGAATGGCACGTCCGGCTACGGTACGTCCGGTTGCGCCGCGGCTGTCCCCGCGGTCGGCGCCGAGAGCGGGCGGTCTCGCGGGCCGTTGCCCCCGGTCGGCGCGCGCAGCGCGCCGCGGCGGTCTCGCGCCCATCGCCCGGCAGCCGAACTCATGCATTTAGACTGGCCGAACACACCATCCGGTGGCCGCCACCCAGCTGGCGGTGCACTCGGAGAATCCGGGGATCGGCGTGAGCAAGCTCATCGGGGACATCCTCATCGTCCTCGTCATCGTGCTCATCGGCGGCTTCTTCGCCGGAGCCGAAATGTCCCTGGTGTCGCTGCGCGAGAGCCAGGTGCGCAAGCTGGCCCAGCAGGGCAAGCGCGGCCAGCGGGTGGCCAAGCTCGCCCAGGACCCGAACCGGTTCCTGTCGGCGGTGCAGATCGGGGTGACGCTGGCGACCCTGGTCACCGGCGCGTACGGGGCCGCCACCCTGGCGGGCCTGCTGACCTCGGCGCTGGTTCGCGCGAACATGGCCCGCGATCTGGCCACCCCGCTCTCGTTTGCCCTGGTCACGATGGCTATCACGTATGTCACCCTGATCCTGGGCGAGCTGGCTCCCAAGCGGATCGCGCTGCAGCGGGTGGAGGCGGTGGCGCTGTTTGCGGCGCCCATCCTGGACCGGATCGCCATCCTGGCCCGCCCGCTCGTGTGGCTGCTGTCGAAGTCGACCAACCTGATCGTCACGATCGTCGGCGGGGATCCCCGGGCCAACCGCAATGTCATGACCGAAGAGGAGCTGCGCGACCTGGTCGCCAGCAATCAGGTACTGAAACCGGACGAGCGGGAGATCGTGTCGGAGGTGTTCGACGCGGGTAAGCGGCAGCTCCGTGAGGTGCTGCTGCCCCGCACCGAGGTGGAGTTCGTGGCGGCCGAAACCCCGCTCAGCCAGGCGGCGAAGCTGGCGGTGAGCGTGCCGTACTCACGCCTCCCCGTGTACCGGGACTCTTACGACAATGTGATCGGTTTTGTTCATATCCGGGACCTCCTCGATCCCGCCCGGGCGAACCGCCCGCTGACCGTGGGCCAGGTCGCCCGGCACGTCAAGTTCCTGCCGATCAGCAAGACCGTGCTCGCGGCCCTGTCCGAGATGCGCCGGGAGCATGCCCACCTGGCCATCGTGATCGACGAGTACGGCGGTACGGCGGGCATCGTCACGCTCGAGGACCTGGTTGAGGAGCTGATCGGCGACATCCGCGACGAGTACGACGTGGTAGAGGGCGAGCCGCAGCGGCTGCGCGGTGGCGAGGTCGAGGTGGAGGGCCTGCTCAACCTGCACGAGTTCGCCGAGCAGACCGGGATCGACCTGCCCGAGGGCCCCTACGAGACGGCGGCCGGCTTCGTGCTCGCCTGCCTCGGCGAGGTGCCCGCGGTGGGCGAGTCGGTCGAGGTCGCCGAGCACCGGATCACCGTCACCGAAATGGACGGGCGCCGGATCGCCCGGCTCCGGATCGCCCCGGCCAGCGGCGGTCCCGACCAGCTGGACGCCCAGCCGCCAGCGGTGGCCCCCGTCAGCTCCGCCACGCCCGTCAGCTCCGCCGCCAGCTCTGCCGGGCCCGCTCAGGCGGCCACCCCGGCCCCGGCGAACAGCCAGAGGCCGGCGAACGCCCCGGCCCCGGCGAACGCCCAGCCCGCAGAGAACGGCCAGGCCGCCCCGAACGAGCAGGGCCCCGCGAACGGTCAGGTCCCCGCGAACGAGCAGGGCCCCGCGAACGGTCAGGTCCCCGCAAACGGTCAGGTCCCCGCGAACGAGCAGGTCCCCGCGAACGAGCAGGTCCCGGCCGAACGGAACGGCCAGGCTCGGCTCACCGGGCCGCCGGGAGAGATGCCCTAAACTCGGTAGGTGCACTCGTCCGATAGTTTCGACACCGTCCTCGTCGTGGACTTTGGCGCCCAGTACGCGCAGCTCATCGCGCGCCGCGTCCGCGAGTGCCACGTGTACTCCGAGATCGTTCCGCACACGATGCCCGTGGCGGAGATGCTGGCCCGCAAGCCCAGGGCGATCATCCTCTCCGGCGGCCCCGCGTCGGTATACGCGGACAGCGCTCCGCCCGCCCCGGAGGGACTGTTTACCGCGGGCGTCCCGGTGCTGGGCATCTGTTACGGTTTCCAGCTCATGGTCTCGGCCCTGGGCGGCACCGTGCGGCGCACCGGGGCCGCCGAATACGGCGCGACCACGCTGGACGTGCTGGGCGGCGACGGTGCGGGCACCGGTTTGCTCACCGGTCTGCCGGCGCGCCAGCGGGTCTGGATGTCCCACGGCGACACGTGCGCCGCGGCGCCGGCCGGTTTCGCCGTCACGGCCCGGACCGACGCCACGCCCGTCGCGGCCATCGAGGATCCCCGGCGCAAGCTCTACGGGGTGCAGTTCCACCCCGAGGTCATGCACACCGACCACGGCACCGCGATCCTGCAGCGCTTCCTGGACGCGGCCGGCTGCCAGCCGGACTGGACCACCCGCGGCATCATCGACGAGCAGGTCGAGCGTATCCGGGAGCAGGTCGGCGACGCCGTCGCCGTATGCGGCCTGTCCGGCGGCGTGGATTCGGCGGTCGCGGCGGCGCTGGTCCAGCGCGCGATCGGCGACCGCCTGTCCTGCGTTTTCGTGGACCACGGCCTGCTCCGCAAGGGCGAGGCCGAGCAGGTCGAGAACGATTTCGTCGCGGCGACCGGCGTCAAGCTCAAGGTGGTCGAAGCGGCTGGGCAGTTCCTGGGCGCCCTGGCCGGGGTCACCGACCCGGAGGAGAAGCGGAAGATTATCGGCCGCGAGTTCATCCGCGCCTTCGAGCGGGCCGCGCTGGAGATCTCCGAGGACGCGCAGAGCCACGGCGAGTCGGCCGGGTTCCTGGTCCAGGGCACGCTGTACCCGGACGTGGTCGAGTCCGGCGGCGGGACGGGCGCGGCCAACATCAAGTCCCATCACAACGTCGGCGGCCTGCCCAGCGACCTGAAGTTCCAGCTCGTGGAGCCGCTCCGGACGCTGTTCAAGGACGAGGTACGGCGGGTCGGGGAGGAGCTGGGCCTGCCCCACGACATCGTGTGGCGGCAGCCGTTCCCCGGGCCCGGGCTGGCCATCCGGATCATCGGCGAGGTGACCGCGGACCGGCTCGCCGTGCTCGGTGACGCCGACGCGATCGTCCGGGAGGAACTGTCCCGCGCCGGGCTCGACCGGCGCGTCTGGCAGTGCCCGGTCGTGCTGCTGGCCGACGTCCGGTCCGTCGGGGTGCAGGGTGACGGGCGCACCTACGGGCATCCGGTAGTGCTCCGCCCGGTCACCAGCGAGGACGCGATGACCGCGGACTGGGCGCGGCTGCCCGACGATGTCCTGACGCGCATCTCCACCCGGATCACCAACGAGGTTCCGCAGGTGAACCGGGTGGTCCTCGACGTGACGAGCAAGCCGCCCGGCACGATCGAGTGGGAGTGACCGGCCGCGAAGGCTAGCGGCGCTCGCCCTCGCGGCGCTGATCCGGGATGGGGCCGCCCGGCGGGAGCAGGGCCTCGGCCAGGGTGAGTACGGTTTCCTCCAGTCGCGCCGTCACCTCGTGAGTCCCCTCCAGCCGTTCCCCGACGGTCTTGAGGTGGTCCCCGATGGCCTTGATCCGGTCGTCGATGGAGGCGATCCGCTCGTTGATGAGCCCGATCCGGTCGTCGGTGTCGCCGATGCGGTCATCCAGCCGGTCGATGCGGTTGGCGAGCGCCCCCAGCTTGCCGCCGGTACCGGTCATGGCATCCAGTGCACCCTTGAGGGCGGACACCTCGTTGTCCGGGCAGCCCGCGCGGTCGGCGGCGCCGGACTGGCTGCCGCGAAGCAGAATTTGGTTGGCCGACTGATCCATGGGGGGCGCTCCTTAGCCAGGGGTATGACCGCCTCGCCGGCCTGGTGCCTGGCCGGGTCTCGCGTGATCCAGATCCGCCGCCGGGCCGCCGTCGGCCGACCGTGCTCGCTGGTGAGCGTTACGGCCCGCGGCCCCCGGCGAGCGCCGGATAATCGTCTCGCGGACTCGCTCACTCTAGTAGCTTACTGTAATCAGCAGCATGCGAAACGTAAAATATCTTGGGCACAGCACGCGTGGCGGCGCTCATGTTGACGACCTGGCGCGGTCTGGATACTGTCTGACTAGCACTCTGACAAGTAGAGTGCTAATGCGACGAGGCAGGTCTGGCACCCGCGACGGCAGGCCGCCACGTTCGCCCTCTCTAGCAATTGACCACTTAGCCTTCCAGAGGGGGAGGTCAGATCGTGACGACCGCCACCAAGGTTGTTCTCAAGCCGCTCGAAGACCGGATCGTGGTTCGCCCGCTTGAAGCGGAGCAGACCACGGCTTCCGGCCTCGTTATCCCGGACACCGCCAAGGAGAAGCCCCAGGAGGGCGAAGTCCTGGCGGTTGGTCCCGGCCGTTTTGACGACTCGGGCGCCAAGCGCGTGCCCCTCGACGTCAAGGTCGGGGACATTGTCCTCTACAGCAAGTATGGCGGTACCGAGGTGAAGTACTCGGGCGAGGAGTACCTCGTACTCTCCGCCCGCGACGTACTCGCCATCGTCGACAAGTAAGTAAGAACGCAGGGGATGCGCGGATAAGGGCGCCAGGCCGGTCACTGGCCTGGCGCCCTTACCGTGTGGCCCGACAACGCGGGCTTCTCATGAAAATTCGCAGGGTGAGGTAGTAGTTAATGCCCAAAATTCTAGATTTCGGCGCGGACGCGCGCAGCGCGCTGGAGCGCGGCGTCGACAAACTGGCCGACACGGTTAAGGTCACGCTCGGCCCGCGTGGCCGCAACGTCGTGATCGACAAGAAGTGGGGCGCGCCCACAATCACCAACGATGGCGTCACCGTGGCCCGCGAGGTGGAGCTCGAGGATCACTACGAGAACCTCGGCGCACAGCTGGCCAAGGAAGTCGCCACCAAGACCAATGACGTGGCCGGCGACGGCACCACCNNCACCACCACGGCCACCGTGCTCGCCCAGGCCATGGTGCACAACGGCCTGCGTTCGGTGGCCGCCGGCGCCAGCCCGATCGAGCTCAAGCGCGGTATCGACGCGGCGGCCGCGGAGGTCTCCAAGCGGCTGCTCGCCGTGGCCCGCGACGTCGAGCAGCAGAGCGACATCGCGCAGGTCGCGACCGTCTCCGCGCAGGACGAGAAGATCGGCGAGCNNGGCGTCATCACCGTCGAGGAGGCCCCCACCATGGGCCTCGAGCTGGAGTTCACCGAGGGCCTCCAGTTCGACAAGGGGTACATCTCGCCGTACTTCATCACCGACCAGGACCGGCTCGAGGCCGT
>PLRW01000093.1 GCA_003164955.1 Actinomycetota bacterium | reverse complement strand
CCGGGACCGGCAGGCGGGCCAGGCCGAGGACGTGCCCACGTTCCGGGCCCCCAGCCGCCGGGACCGGCAGGCGGGCCAGGCCGAGGAGCCCTCGCCAGATCACCAGGGCCAGGACCGTCGCGATGAACCCCAATCAGGGCCATCGGATAGAACGGAATCGCTTCCGCGCCGGTAATAAAGGTGTGCCGCTGATGGCCACATCGGCGCATGGCTCGGCGCCGTCGCCCAGGCGCGGCGGGGCCGCGGCCAGGAGTCAGTTCTTGGCGCTGTCACCCGCCGGGCGGCTGCGGTGGCCCGGGATTCTCGGCTGCACCGCCCGAATGCGTCCGGGGCTACCCGGTGCGGGCGTGGACAATCTGTTGGCCTGCTGGTAGAGATCGCCCAGCCGGGCACGAACGCGATCGCGAATCGCCGCCAGCGTTCTGGTAACTGTTGCCTTCACCTTGATGAGGATAGGTCTCCGGCGGTCCCGCATGGCCCGGTTCTTCCCGCAAAAAGGACAGATACGTACACAATCACATATCACGGCGTTATATCGGCGGCGGGTTCCGCGGTGCCCTAGTTTTAGCGCCGGAGCGCGGGCCGCGGCTCTCCCGGGCCGATTCCGGCCTGGCCGCGCGAGGGCAGCAGGCGGTCTGAGCAGGTTTGCACCTGGGCCGGAAAGGATACACAAACGTTATGAGCATCTTCCAGGAGCCGGCCGTTTGCCGGTGCGGTCATGAGCAGCCGTCGCATTCGCACTACCGGCGTGGTACTGATTGCGCACTGTGCGACTGCCGTCGGTGGTATGTGCCCGCCCGGCCCCTGAAGTCCGTTTCGCCTATCGTGAGCGGATTGCGTCGTTCTGTGGCGGCCGTGCCGGTACCGCGGACTCCCTGTTAGCCCTGCTTACTGTCAGCCCCGCCTACCGGAAGGCCGGAAAGGTAGTCGCGTTACTTATCGTTTCCCCAGGCCACCCAGCGCGTGCGGATGGTGATCCCGCCCCTGGGCCGCCCGCCGGTGCGGATGCAGAAGTGGGTCCACATATTTAGCTGGATCTCTTTGGCCAGCCGGAGCTTGTTATACATCACGTCCGCGAGGCGATCCCCGGCCCGCGCCCAGGACTCGATCTCGAAGCGCAGGGTGTCACCATCCGGCTCGGCACGGAACTCGATCTGCCCGGCTTCGAGGTGACCCTGCAGGGTGGCCAGCCGGAACGAGGTGGCATCCCGGTGCACCACCCGGACCGGGCCGTCCCACGGGCCCGGCATGCGCACGACGAACTCGTCGCCGTACCGGAGCGGGCCGTCCGGGCCGCGGGTCTTACGGAACACCGCCATCTCGGGCGAGACCTGGTTCAGCTTCGAGCCGTCCGGGGTAAAGCCGCATCCGGGCGAACGGCTGGCCGTCGGCCTGCTGCATCCCGGGGCCTGAGTGCCCGGACGGCGTCATCATCGCGACGGCCCGGGGACGAGGCCAACCTCACCCCACGGGGATAGACGCGCCGCCGGCCGACGGTCTAGTATGCAGAAGTAATTTCTGCTGAGGGGACTTTATTCGCACGCATCACCACGGAGGACACCATGACGGCCGAGAGCGACGGCCAGAAGGCCGCATTCGTCGACGTCACCGGCGTTCCGGCGCCCAAGCTCGACGACCTGTGGCCGTCCGTCATCATCCCCAGGGAAGACATCGACGCCGAGATCGCCCGGCTGGCCGCACTGCCGCGCCCGGCCGGCGGCCGCCGCCGGTCACTGATCGTGCACCCGATGTCCAAGGGCGCCGGTCTGGGGCTGGCCCCCGGCATCCAGCTCAGCCTCGAGGTGCTCAACCCCGGCGAGCGCACCAGCCCGATCCGGCACAACTCCTCCCAGGTGGTCTTCTGCATCGCTGGCGCCGGGCGCGTGGCGATCGACGGCCGGGAACGCAAGTTCGGCGCCTACGACGTGTGGAACACCCCGTCGATGGCGCCGTACGTGCACGTCAACGACACCCGCGACGTCCAGGTCCGGCTGGTCTACTCCAATGCGGCGCTGCTGGAGAAGCTGAACATCCACTACGTCGATGATTCGCCGAGCGAGGCGCTGCCGCAGGAACTGGAGCGCGACGAGGACACCATCAAGAACCCGTTCAGCGACGCCATGCCGCTGGCCGGGGCCCGGAGCGGCGAGCAGCTCATGTCGTACGAGCGGCTGATCAGCCCGCCGGTGCAGGAGTCGGCCGCGCTGATGTGGCCCTGGCCGGACGTGAAACGGGAGCTGGACAAGCTGCACGCGCTCGGCCCGAGTTACCGCGGCCGCCGCCTCTACCTGCTGTACAACCCGGCCACCGGGCGGACGAACGGCACGACGCATAACTTCTTCGCGACCATGACGATCCGGCCGGCCGGCGTCGTCGACCGGCCGCACCGGCACACCGCGGCCGCGATCAACTACTACTTTCAGGGCGAGGGACGCTCGGTCGTCGGCGGCAAGGTCTACCCGTGGAAGGCGGGGGACCTCATGCTGTCGGCACCCGGCTGGGCCGTGCACAACCACGCCTCCGGCGATGCCGACGTCTACGAGCTGACCGTCCAGGACAGTCCGCTCAACCTGTCCATGGATTCCCTCCTCTGGCAGGAGGACATGAAGCGCCCGCCGGTGCTGATCGGCTCGCACACCGGCTGGTCGACGAACCGCGAGGGGATATGAGCGCCGCGCTGCGCGGCTCGTTCGTGCCGCTGGTCACGCCGTTCGACGAGGACCTCAAGGTCGACTACGAGACGTACGCGCGCCTGGTCGACCGGCAGGTGGCGGGCGGCAGCCACGGAGTGGTGGTCACCGGCACGTCCGGCGAGCCGTCCAGCCTTACCGTGAGCGAGCGCGCCGAGCTTATCCGGGTCGCCGTCCAGGCCTCCGCCGGGCGCCTGCCCGTCGTCGCCGCCACCGGCAGCCAGAGCCTGGCCGAGACCGTCGAGCTGACCCGGCAGGCCGAGGCGGCGGGCGCCGACGCGGTGCTCGTCGTCACGCCTTATTACAGCGTGCCGCCGCAGCGCGGGCTGGTGGCGTACTTCACCGCGGTCGGCCAGGTCACCGGGCTGCCGCTGCTCATTTACCACATTCCCGGGCGGGCGGCCGTGACCATCAGCGCCGACAGCGTGGCCGCGATCGCCGGGCGGCTGCCCACGCTGGCGGGCATGAAGTACGCGGGCCGTGACCTCGGCTACCTGACCGACCTGCTCGTCCGGATGGGACGTGACTTCACCGTCTTCGTCGGGCTGGAGGAGCTGTCCCTGCCGATGATGGCGGTCGGCGCCCACGGCCTGATGAACGTGGCCGGCAACGTGCTGCCCGGTCCGGTCGCGGCCCTGGCCGACGCCGTGAACGACGGTGACCTGGCCCGGGCTCGGGACCTGCATTTCCGGCTCGACCGGCTGAACAAGGCCATCTTCTGGGACACCAACCCGATCCCGGTCAAGTACCTGCTCGAGCGCACGGGCGTGCTGGCCGCCGCCCGGCACCGGCTGCCCTTGATGCCGGCCCCACCCGAGCTGCGGGAACGCCTTGACCAGCTCCTCGTCGAGCTGGCCGACCTCATCCCGGGAGCGGCGTGATGACGCGGCTCGAGTCCGTCAACGTGCTGCTCGACTGATGGGCGCGCGCACCGGAGCCGATGACCTCGTGGCCGCGCTGGCCGGCGCCGGCGTCGATCACGTGTTCGGCCTGCCCGGGACGACGATCATGGACATCCTGGACGCGCTGGCGCGCCAGGACGCCATCCGCTACATCACGGTCCGGCACGAGCAGGTGGCCGCGTTCATGGCCGACGGCTACGCGCGGGCCAGCGGCCGGGTCGGCGTCTGCCTCGCCTCCCGCGGCCCGGGCGCCGCCAACATGGCCATCGGCGTGCACAACTCGCATGCCGAGAGCATCCCCGTCCTCGCGGTCGTGGGCCAGGTCGGTGACGACATCGCGGCCCGGCACGCGTTCGAGGAGACAGACCTGCTGACCATGTTCGCCCCGATGACCAAGTGGGCGGTGGAGGTGCACGACGTCGCGCGGATCCGGGAACTGGCCGTCCGCGCGGTACACACCGCGGCGGAGGGCCGGCCGGGCCCCGTGCTGCTGTCGCTGCCGCTGGACGTCCAGCAGCGTGCGCCTTCCGCGGCGGGCTCCCCGCTGAACGATGCCCCGGCCGGGGCAGGCACGCTGGCCGGGGCGCAGGTTCCGGGCGGCACGGCGGCCGGGCGGCGCTACCGGCCGGGAGCCGACCCGGAGGGGGCCGCGCACGCCGCCCGG
>PLRW01000217.1 GCA_003164955.1 Actinomycetota bacterium | reverse complement strand
GTGGCGGGGCGGGATGACCCGTCGGCGGCGCCGCGGGTGCGGTCCGCGATGGCGCCGGCGGCTGCGCGGCGGGAGCGGACGTCCACGGCGGCGCCGCCGTGGGCGGGACGGCCGGGGGTGACGTGGGGGCGGTCGGCGTGATCGTGGCGCTGCTCGCCGATGACAGATCGCCGGACGGTGTGGACGTGCTGCTCCCCGCGGCACAGCCGGTGACCGTGACTAAGCCGAAAACGGCGGCACCGGCCGCGAGCAGCAGATTCCTGGATTTCTTCACAGTGGCCCCGTTTCCGGCCCGCACCGACTTGATATCAGTGCCTGCAAAGAGGACTCGCTACACGGCGTCCCGGATGACACCGTTGCGCATTTGTAATAAATGGGGATCTGTCCCATATGCGGCTTTTGGGCGACGCAAGGTTCATTCATCCGCATTTCCGCCGACGCGACGAAAGCATATCGCTGAATTTCATTCGGAAAGGAAATTCCCCGCCGCCCGTAGCGGACAGCGGGGAATTCGCCTAAACAGCTGAGACTAACGCACGACGATGCTTACTTCGTGCCGCTTTCCGTGGTCGTGCCGCTTTGGCGCCTGCCGTTCCCGGCCGTGGTGGCGCTTCGGCCAAAGGCGCGGGCATCGATGGGCTATATCAGCCGCTATGCGCCGGGCCGGTTCTCGTTCAACGTGAAGGGCGGCCGCTGCGAGAACTGCGCGGGCGACGGAACGATCCGGATCGGGATGGACTTCCTGCCGGACGTCTACGTCCCGTGCGAGGTGTGCCACGGCACCCGGTACAACCGGGAGATGCTCGAGGTGCGCTACAAGGGCAGGACGATCGCCGAGGTCCTCGACATGACGATCGAGAAGGCGGCCGAGTTCTTCGCGATCGCCGTGCCGCCCGCCGCTTCCTCGCCGGCGTGGCCGCACCCTCGTCCGCTACTGCCCGCGTGGCCGCCGCCGTTGAGGAGCGCGGCTGATTTCCCTGCGGGGCATCAGGCAGGCGAGGAGCAGCGCCGCGGGCCAGCCCACCGGGATCACGTTCAGGCAGATGACCGAGCCGAGGCCTTCGACTTGACGGGCGACGCCGATCACGGTCGGCAGGATGTAGACCGCGGCCAGCCCGTCAATGATCGTCAGCCAGAAGAACCAACTGTCCGCCACTGCCGCGGGGATCACCGCTCCTCCCCGTCGGTGACGCGCCGGATCTCACTGGCTTCCCGAAAGCAGCACGGGTAGAACAGGTCGCCATACAGCGTCCCGGCGGAGGCTGGGCTGCCATTGCCCAGCGTGGCTAGCTCGCGGGCCTCCACGCGCACATGCCACTCATCCGGCCCGCACTGACCTGGAATCGAGCCCGGCAGCCACGGCCACGCCAACCGGTCGCCCTGCTGCTCCGAGCCCGTCAGCGGGTAACGAACCTCGACCAGGCTGTCGTCGGGGAACCTGCCGTCGTTGTCCTCGTCCATGTCGGCTCCTTCGAGGAGCCGTCCGGATAACGTGTGTCACTATCACAACCTCGATGGACTATGCCGACACGCTCAGGTTGGTCGCTGGCCGCATTTCCTGATCTTGATGCGACGATGGCCGCATCACGCGCGACACTGATGCCGGGTTGTGTGGCGCGAGGCATCAGCCACATAAACTGTGTTACTGTGTTACTGTGAAGAATATTACCGTCTCCGTGCCCGACCACGTGTACCGCAACGCCCGGGTCGCCGCAGCGCAGCACGATACCTCGGTGAGCGCGCTGGTCGTCGCGTATCTCGAACGGCTGTCCGGGTGGAAGGAAGAGTTCACGCGGCTGGAGGCCCTGCAGCATGAGGTGCAAGCCGAGATAGGCCAGTTCCGCGCGGCCGACCGGCTTGACCGCGACGAGGTCCACGACCGTGCGGTTCATTGACACCAGCGTCCTGCTCTACGCGATCTCACGTGACCCCGCGGAGCAGGACAAGGCCAAGCGCGCCAGCGACATCCTGGCCGACCGTGACCTGGCCCTTTCGGTCCAGGTGCTGCAGGAGTTCTACGTGCAGGCGACCCGCGCCAGCAGGCCGGATCCCCTCACCCACCAGCAGGCCGTCCGGCTCATCGAGTCATTCCGCCGCTTCCCTGTCCAGGACATCACCAGCGCGATCCTGATGGCGGCCCTGGACACACGCCAGCGGTTCCAGCTCTCGTACCGGGACTCCGCGATCATCGAGGCATCCCGCGCGATGGGCTGCGCCGAAGTACTGTCCGAAGACCTGGGCGACGGCCAGGACTACGCCGGAATCCGGGTCATCAATCCGTTCCGCTGAGCCCGCCATACCTACGGCATTAATGTGGAAATTGGACAATACCTGGGCTCAGTCGCGCTCATGCATGACAGGGGATCGGACCAATCATGTCCAAACGTTTTGCCTACGCTATTGACAAGCGATATTTGCCGTTGTTGGTGCCCTTCGGGCTGCGAGGTTCAAAAGACGGCGTCATGCTCACGGACGAAGGCTCCCTCTCGGCGACTTTCGGTTTCTTCAAGATCAAGACGCCGCTGGCAAATGTCACTGAGGCGCACATCACCCGGAACTACCGCTGGTGGACCGCGTTCGGTGTTCGTGGATCCATGGTCGACGACGGCTTGAGCTTTGGAACGAACCACAACGCGGGGGTGTGCATCCACTTCGCGGAGAAGGTGCCATCACCGCTCCGCCGAAGTGGCCACTCGGCGCTCACCGTGACCGTGGCGGACCTCGAAGGGTTGACCAAGGCCCTGGGGGCCGGGCACGGCGAAGCATCCAGTGCCTCCCCGCCCTGAGCCGCGCCGGCCGACGACCCGGCGCATCACCTGCGTCATCGACGGTCTCCTGGAGCACTCACCCGCCGAGTATGTGCGTCGCCCCTCAGTGGCCGCCGAATCTCCGACCCTCGGGTTCACTCATCTGCAGTTCGAAGCCCTTCTCACCGCAGCCCGCCAGTCCCCTGATCCGTGCGACTTCGCTCTCGTGGCCATGCTCGGGCTGCTCGGCCTGCGGATCTTCGAAGCCACCGGCGCGAACATCGCTGACCTTGGCGAAGAACACGGCCACCGGGTCCTGCGCGTATGCGGAAAAGGCACCAAAGTCGTCCTCGTCCCGCTGCCACCAGCCGTCGGCCGGGCCATCGACCGGGCGACTGGCGGCCGTCCCGGCGGGCCGATTCTGCTCAACAGGCGCGGCGCCCGGATGGACCGGCACGCTGCCACCCGGCGCCTGAGACACCTCGCCGAGACCGCAGGAGCGCGGATCACCAGGCCGCATCCGCACATGCTCGCTGTTAGCCAGGATGTCCGCTGGACAACGAAAGGATGCCCCCATGGAGATCACGAATTTGGGTCAGGCGGACGGGCTGCCGCCCGTGGATTGGGCCGCGGTTGCTGAGAAGCTCGATGCGGGGTCGGCGCCAGCCCCGGACGCGGTGAATTCCCGCACGACCTGGCTGTCCACCATCAACCAGGACGGCAGCCCGCATGTGACGGCGGTCGGTGCCCTGTGGCT
>PLRW01000346.1 GCA_003164955.1 Actinomycetota bacterium | reverse complement strand
CCGGCCGACCGGGACCCCGCCGGGCGCGACTCCCGCGCCGGGCTTCCCGCCGGGGGCGCCCCGGTGATCTCCGCCGGGAGCACCTTCCGGCCCATCCGCTCCGGCCACCTCCTGAACGCCCGGGCCGGCCGCCGTGACGGCGCCCTCCGGCGCGGCGGCGGGCGCGTGCGCGGGGTCATCCGTCCACGACCGCGCGGCCTCGATGAGCCGGTCGTACTGGACGCCGGAGGGGCACGCGGTCATGCACGCCATGCAGCCGAGGCACCGGTCGAAGTGCCCGGCGGCCGCCGGGCTGAGCTCGGCGCCGTCCAGGATCTGCGTGACCAGGTGGATCCGCCCGCGCGGAGAATCCATCTCCTCGCNNCGGGCAGGCAGAACCCGCAGTGCACACAGTCGCTGGCCAGTTCGCGAAGCTTGCTGCTGTCCACTCAGATCCCTCCGGCGAAACGTCCCGGCGACATCGTGTTGCCCGGGTCGAACTGGCGCTTGACCGCGCGCATCAGGGCGAGCCCGGGGACGGGGCCCCACATGTCGACGGACGACCGTACGGCCCGCGGCGTGGTCAGCACGACGACGCTCCCGCGGGCCAGCACGCCGGGGTCCTCGGCGCCGCCGTGCCCGGTCGCGGCGCGCAGCGCCCGGATGAACATCGCCACCTGGTCCGCGTCCGCGCCGGCGTCCAGCGTCACGTAGAGCACCCCGGCCCCGCCCGAGCCGCCGACCGCCGGGGCCACACCCGTGTCGACGGCGACCATGTCGATCGCGTCCAGGACCTGGCGCAGTTCGGTGGCCCAGAACGAGACGCGGATCAGGGTACCGGCCGCCGTGCCGGCTCCCATGCCCTCGCCCCGCCGGGCCCACCAGTGCGGTGCCGCGAGCGAGATCTGCGCGCCCGGCCCGAGCACCGCGGCCGTCCGTTCGGCGCGCTCGCCGACCCCGGACGCGTTGCCCTCGAGCAGGATGCCGGCCCGGACCGGCGCGCCGGGCCCGGGACGGTCGATCTCCGCCGCCGACGCCTGCAGCGGGGAGGCCGCCGCGGCCAGCACGGCCCCGGCAGCCGCGGCCGCATTGTCGTACTCCCGGGTCACGTACGCGGTGAGCGCCGCCAGCGGATGCAAGCGGAAGGTCACCTCGGTGATCAGTCCCAGCGTGCCGAGTGACCCGGCGAACAGCTTCCCGATGTCGTAGCCGGCCACGTTCTTGACGACCTTCCCGCCGGAATGGGCCACCCGGCCGTCGGGGCGCACCACGGTGATCCCGATGAGCAGGTCGCGCGGCGTGCCGTAGCGCAGCCGCAGCGGGCCGGCCGCGCCGGTGGCGACCACTCCGCCGACCGTCGCCGCCGCCGGGCCTTCCAGCGCGAGCCGCTGTCCCTTCTCCGCCAGCACCTCGCCGAGCTGCCCCAGAGTGACCCCCGCTTCGGCCCGCACCACCAGGTCACCGGCCGCGTGCTCGAGGATCCGGTTCATCCGCGTCATGTCCGCGACCACGTCGCAGCGCGCCGGGGGAAGTCCCCAGGAGACCGTCCGCCCGCTGCCGCGCGGCACCACGGTCATGCCGAGCGAGGCGGCGGCGCGCACGACCCCCGCGGCCTGTTCCACCGTCCCCGGGTAGGCCACGCAGGCGGGCGCGACGCCGCCCACCGCGTCCGCGGGACCGGCCTCGCCGACGACCGCGCCCGTCCCGGCGAGCGCCACGGCGACCTCCGTCCCCGCCGTCATGCCCCCACCCACGTCCGTTCAGCACCATCCATCACGCCCCCTGCCATCGCGCCCGCCGCAGCTTTTACACGTAGAGGTGCCATCACGTGCATCCCCGTACACGTAGAGGTGCCATTACGTGTAACGGAGCCTGGGGCGGACGGGGCCGGCGGGGCCATCGGGGCCTGCGAGGTCCATGGGGCGGACGGGGCATACGGGACATACGGGACAGACGGGGCCTGCGAGGTCCATGGGGCGGACAGGGCAGACGGGGCCTGCGAGGTCCACGGGGCAGGGATAGCGCCGTCGGCGGGGCGGGGCATCAGAAGAGGTCCATCTCACCGGCGGCGACGGCGGGGTGCGGCGCGCGGCGGACGCCGGGGACCTCCCCGCACATCCGTGGTGTCGGGAACACCTTGCCCGGGTTGCACAGGTTGCGCGGGTTGAACGCGCAGCGCAGCATCTGCATCGTGTCCAGGTCGTCCGCGTTGAACATCTTGGTCATGTAGCGCGACTTGTCGACGCCGACGCCGTGCTCGCCGGTAATCGACCCGCCCGCCTCGATGCACAGGTCCAGGATCTGGCCGGACACTTCCTCGGCCGCCTTGCCCGCGCCCGCGATGCTGTCGTCGAACAGGACCAGCGGGTGCAGGTTGCCGTCGCCGGCGTGGAAGACGTTCGCCACCCGGACGCCGTCCACGCCGTCGGACAGCTCCGAGATCCGGGCCAGCACCCTCGACAGCGCGGTCCGCGGCACCACGCCGTCCTGGACGATGTAGGCGGGGCTGATCCGCCCCACCGCGGCGAACGCGGACTTGCGGCCGGCCCAGATCCGGGCCCGTTCGGCGGGGTCATCGGCGATCCGGATCTCGCCCGCGCCCGCCTGCTGGCAAAGCTCGACGACGGCGGCGCGGTCGGTCTCCACGTCGGCCGCCGGGCCGTCCAGCTCGACGACCAGCACCGCTCCGGCCCCTTCCGGGTAGTTGCAGTGCACGGCCGCCTCGGCCGCCTTGATCGCCAGCGCGTCCATCATCTCGATCGCGGCCGGCACGATGCCCGCCCCGATGATCGAGGACACCGCGGTGCCGCCCTGGCTGGTGCTGTCGAACGCCGCCAGCAGGCAGGTCACCGCCTCCGGCAGCGGTGTCAGCTTGACCACGATCTTGGTGGCGATGCCGAGCGTGCCCTCCGACCCGGTGAACGCGCCGAGCAGGTCGTACCCGGGGGACGCGCCCGTGCCATCGCCCAGCCAGACCAGATCCCCGTCGGGGGTGACGATCTCCAGCCCGGTCACGTGGTGCACGGTGAACCCGTGCTTCAGGCAGTGCGCCCCGCCGGAGTTTTCCGCGACATTGCCGCCCACCGAGCAGATCACCTGGCTGGACGGGTCCGGAGCGTAGAAGAACCCGAACCGCTCGACCGCCTTGCTGACCGAAAGGTTCGTCACCCCCGGCTCCACGATGGCGCGCCGGCTGACCGGGTCGATGTCCAGGATCTTCCGCATCCGCGAGGTGACGACGAGCACGCCGTCCGAACGCGGCAGCGCGCCGCCGGACAGGCCGGTGCCCGAGCCGCGCGCGACGAACGGGACGCCCGCCCGGGCGCACGCCCGGACCACCGCGGCGACCTGGTCGGCCGTTTCCGGCAGGACGACCAGCCCCGGGGCGGTCCGGTGGGAGGTCAGCCCGTCGCACTCGTACGTGGCCAGGTCGCGCGGGTCCGAGACCACCCCGCCCGCCCCGCAGATCTCGGTCATCACCGGGATAAGCGCCGCGGCCGCGGTGGCCGCGACCGGCAGCCCGTCCGTGCCGTCCGCGTCCGCAAGCTGGCCGGCCGCGCCGGGCGGCGATGCGTCCGCAGGCGGTGCCGCCATCAGGGCATGCGCTCGTAAGCCGGGATCGTGAGGAAGTCGGCGTAGTTGTCCGCCAGCGCCACCTCCGTGAACAGGGCGGTGGCCTGGCCGAAACGTTCCGCGTTGAACTCCTCGCCGTACTGTTCGCGGATCCGGGTGAGCTCCTCGTCGATCATCTGCTCGACGCGCTCCCGGGTCACCTTGAGCCCTTCCTCGAGCACGATGTCGTTGTGCAGCCACTGCCAGACCTGGGAGCGCGCGATCTCCGCGGTCGCGGCGTCCTCCATCAGGTTGTAGATCGCGACCGCGCCGTTCCCGCCCAGCCAGGACGCGAGGTACTGGATGCCGACGCTGATGTCGTTGCGCAGCCCGGCCTCCGTGATCGTGCCGGGCGTCTTGCTCACGGACAGCAGGTCCGCGGCGCTCACGCTGACCTCGTCGCGCAGCCGTTCGAGCTGGTTCGGCTTGCTGCCCAGCACGCCGTCGAAGATCTCGCGGCAGACCGGCACCAGGTCGGGATGGGCGACCCAGGACCCGTCGAAGCCGTCCGATGATTCGCGCGACTTGTCCTCGCGCACCTTGGCCAGCGCCTTCTCGTTGACCTCCGCGTCGCGCCGGCTGGGGATGAACGCCGCCATCCCGCCGATCGCGTGCGCGCCCCGCTGGTGGCAGGTTTTGACCAGCAGTTCGGTGTAGGCCCGCATGAACGGCGCGGTCATTGTCACCTGGTTCCGCTCCGGCAGGACGAACTCGCGTCCCCGGGTGCGGAACTTCTTGATGATGCTGAACAGGTAATCCCAGCGCCCCGCGTTCAGGCCGGCCGAGTGGTCGCGCAGTTCGTAGAGAATCTCTTCCATCTCGAACGCGGCCGGGATCGTCTCGATCAGCACGGTGGCGCGGATCGTGCCGCGCGGGATGCCGAGCGCGTCCTGCGCGATGTTGAAGGCGTCGTTCCACAGCCGGGCCTCGAGATGGCTCTCGGTCTTGGCCAGGTAGAAGTAGGGGCCTTTGCCCTTGGCGATCTGCATGCGGGCGCTCGTCGCCATGTAGAGCGCGAAGTCCACCAGGCTGCCGGCGGCGCGGCGCCCGTTGACCAGGATGTGCTTCTCGTCCAGGTGCCAGCCGCGCGGCCGGACCACGATCGTGGCCAGCTCCTCGTCGGGCCGCAGCTGGTAATCCTTGCCGTCGGTGGAGGTGAAGTCGATCGTGCGGTCCAGCACGTCCTTGAGGTTGAGCTGACCCGTGATCATGTTGTCCCACAACGGCGTGTTGGCGTCCTCGAAGTCCGCCAGCCAGACCTTCGCGCCGGAGTTCAGCGCGTTGATCGCCATCTTCTTCTCGGTGGGGCCGGTGATCTCCACCCGGCGGTCGGCCAGGCCCGGAGCGGGCAGCGCGACCTGCCAGGCCGGGTCGTCCCGGACGCGCCTGGTCTCGGGCAGGAAGTCGAAACTCCCGCCCGCGATGATCTCGGCCTGCCGTCGCTCGCGCGCGGCGAGCAGTTCGGCCCGGCGGTCGGCCAGTTCCCCGTGGAGCGTCGCGATCAGGCTGATCGCCTCGGGAGTAAGAATTTCGTCGTAACGGTCCCCGGAAGGGCCGGTGATCTCAACGCCATCGGTGCCCGGCATCTGTAACTCCTCCGCAGTCTGCTTAACATCCTAGGCAGATCGGGTCTCCTGGTACGAGCCCCGTACCTGCGGTCCTTGCCCCCGGTACCGGTGGCCCGGGCCGGCGCGCACTGGTGCGGCGCGGACAGTCCAGCTTGTTACCTGCCGGTAACAGGTATCGGCTCGGTAACGCTATCGGGGCCGGTGCGGCGGGGTCAATGAGGGGCTGCCGGGGGGCCACCGTGTACGCGGGACGGCCGCACGGGGAGCCGTCCCGCTCCGGCACGCTCGCGTGCCGCGGAATAGGGGGCGGCCGGACAGTGCTTATCACCGAGGGCTAATCACAGCGAGCTAATCACGGAGGACTAATGACGGAGGCAAAGCCCGGATCTGTTAAGCTTGTATGTCCGCACAACGGGCGCGTAATCAGCTAGCACCGATTAGCTAGCACCGATTAGCTGTGTGATTAGCTGGGCAATTAACTTAACTGACGGAAAGTATAGCAAACAATATGCCCGATCGTCAAACTGAGTCTGCCCTTTCCGAATCCATCAGGCACGAGCAGGATTACGTTTCCATGCTGTACCGGCTGCTGGACGCGGCCCGGGCGCGGAGCGCGGCGACCCTGCGTGAGGTGCACGGGCGCGGCGCGGCAGGTGGGACCTTCGCAGCCCGCGTGGAGCGCGAGGTCGCGGCTTCCGAGCAGGCCAGGAGGCTTTCCCAGCTGAACGGGGTGGAACGCGGCCTTTGTTTCGGGCGAATGGATGATACGGCTGGCCAGAACCTTTATATCGGCCGTATCGGTTTGCACGATGGCGAATATGACCCGGTCCTTATTGACTGGCGCGCCCCGGCGGCGCGGCCGTTTTACGCGGCCACGCCGAACGACCCGGTCGGCCTGATCCGCAGGCGGCATCTCTATACCCGGGGCCGCACGGTGGTCGGGGTCGACGACGAGGTATTCGACCTCGATCAGATGAGCGAAGCGGACCGGGGCGGCCTGGTCGGTGAGGCCATGCTGCTGGCCACGGTCCAGCGCGGCCGAACCGGGCGGATGAGCGATGTGGTCGCCACCATCCAGGCCGAACAGGACCAGGTGATCCGTTCCGCGCTGGCCGGGGTGCTGGTGGTCCAGGGTGGCCCGGGAACGGGCAAGACCGTGGCGGCGCTGCACCGCGCGGCGTTCCTGCTCTACACCCACCGCCGGACCCTGGAGCGGCGCGGTGTGCTGATCATCGGGCCGAACGCGACCTTCCTCCGCTATATCAGCCAGGTGCTGCCGTCTCTCGGTGAGACCGACGTGGTGCTGTCCTCGATGGGCGAACTGTTTCCCGGTGTCCGTGCGACGCGCGAGGACACGCCGGAGGGCGCCGTGGTCAAGGGCGACCTGCGGATGACCAAGGTCCTGCGCTCCGCGGTCCGGGACCGTCAGCGGGTGCCGCACCACGACCTGGAGATCGTCGCCGACGGGATGACGCTGCGGGTGCCCGTGGCCGTCATCGAGCGCGCCCGCAGCCGGGCCCGCGCGCTGCGCAGGCCGCACAACGAGGCGCGCAGGCTGTTCGTCAACGAGCTGCTCGACGCGCTCGCGGCCGAGGAGGCCGTGGTCCTCGGGCGCAGCCTGGACGACGAGGACCGCCCTTATGCCCGGGCGCGGCTGTGGGAAGAGGAGCCGATCCGCCGGGCGCTCGACGAACTGTGGCCGTTCCTCACCCCACAACAGTTTCTCGCCGGCCTGTTCGGCGAGGAAGGTGCCTTGCGCCGGGCCGCTCCGGGTCTCTCTTCTGCCGAACGGGCCCAGCTGCTCCGTTCCCCGGCGGGGGGGCCGTCCCCGGCGGACTCCCCGGGGTCCTCCGCCGCGTGGCACGGCGCGGGGCACGGTGCGGGGCGCGGCGCGGCGGCGGGCGACCGGACCTCCCGGGCCGCCGGGGATCTCGTGGTGACCGGTGTCCGGCAATCCCCGGACACCGACGGTGACTGGACCGTGGGTGATGTGCCGCTGCTGGACGAGGTCGCGGAACTGCTCGGCGCCGACGATTCGGCGGACAAGGCGATGCGCCGGGCGGCGGAACGCCTGCGCCGCGAGGAGGAGGAGTACGCCCAGGGCGTGCTGGAGCTGACCGGCCTGGCCGAGCAGGGCGTACTGGACGCCGCGACCATCGCCCGCCGCAACCGCGACGAAGGCCCCGACCTGACCACCGCCGAACGTGCCGCCGCCGACCGTTCGTGGGCCTACGGGCACGTCATCGTGGACGAGGCCCAGGAGCTGTCCGCGATGGCGTGGCGGATGATCATGCGCCGGGTCCCGGCCCGGTCGATGACCCTCGTTGGCGACGTGGCCCAGACGGGGAACCCCGCCGGGGCCACCTCGTGGGCGGGGATGCTGGACCCCTACGTCAAGGGCCGCTGGCGCGAGTCGCGGCTGACGGTCAACTACCGCACCCCGGCCGAGATCATGACCGTGGCCACGGAAGTCCTCGCCGCCGTCGCCCCGGACGAGCACCCGCCCGAGTCCGTCCGCGAAGAGGGCGCCCACCCGCGCGCGATCCGGGCCGGTTCCGGCCGTCCGTCCCGCGCCGGTTCCGGCGGGGCGTTCCGGGCCGGTTCCGGCGGCCCGTTCCGCCAGGGCGAACTTGGTGACTCCGGCGGCGAGGGCTATGGCGCCGGGGAGCTCGTCCCTGTCGATTTTGGCGCGACCGTGGCGCGCGTGGTCGACGAGGAATTCGCCGGGCTGACCGCCGCGGAGGAGGGCCGCCTGGCGGTCATCGCCCCCGCGGACCGGCTGCCCGAACTGGCCGCGGCGCTCCCCGGCGCCATCACCGGTGACCGGGCCGAGGCGCTGGATTCACCGGTTGCCCTGCTGACCGTCGTGCAGGCCAAGGGCCTGGAGTTCGACCGGGTCGTCCTGGCCGATCCGGCCGGCATCATCGCGCAGTCGCCCAAGGGCGGTCACGATCTCTACGTGGCGATCACCCGCGCGACGCACCGCCTGGCCGTCGTCTACGAAGGTGAACTCCCGCCCATCCTCGCCGCCCTGACCCCCTCCGCTCCCGCTCCCGCCCCCGTCCCCTAAGCCGCCGTCCCGTGCGGGGCCCGCCCCGGGCCCGTGCGGGGGGCTGTCCCGCGCCGGGGCCGCACGGATAGTTGATGTGGGCAGCGTTTTCCGCACATAGAACGGAAACGTTGCCCAGATCGGCGCGTCGGGGCGAGCGCTCGCGGGGCGGGGCGGGCACATCTGGGGCCCGGCCGTTGTTTAAGCAGGCGACAACCCGAAGTGCTCATGGCACTATCGGGACAACGAGCTGCATCTGGCGCCGCAGTGGCGCCCTGTCCTTGGAGGACAATGACCGCATTTTCCAGCGAGCGGCCGGACCCGATGGTCACCGATCCTGCGTTCGAGGAGACCGGCGAGGCCACGCTGAACGAGCCGGGCGGCCCCGATGAGCCG
>PLRW01000351.1 GCA_003164955.1 Actinomycetota bacterium | reverse complement strand
GCCTGGAGGATGTCAAGCCACGGACCCCGGGGTGCGGCGGCGTGCCGGTGCCGGTCATGTTTACCTTGCACGGATGGGATCCGCGCGCGCAGCGAATTCAGGACTGGCTCGCCGGACGCCTCAAGCAGACCTATCCGCTATTCGCGGGCAAGGCCGGCGCCGGTAAGGCCGCCGGTCTTCTTGCCGCGGGAAAGCTCGCGGTGATCCTGGATGGCCTGGATGAGATTCCCGAAGTACTGCGGCCTGCCGCGCTCCGGGCGCTGAACCAGCAGGCAGGCTTCCGGCTGGTCTTGCTGACCCGCAGCGCCGAACTGGCGGCCGCCGCCCCGCATGGCCTGTTGGAAGGCGCCATAGCGCTTGAACTGCAGGACATAGACGGCCCGACCGCAGCCAGATACCTCACTCGTGTCCAGCTCCATCCGGCACCGCGCGGGTGGCGCGAGCTGACCGACCGTCTGCGGCAGTCTCCGGACAGCCCCATCGCGCGTGCGCTGAGCAGCCCTCTGACCTTGACGCTGGTCCGAGATACGTACCGTGGCGGGGACGATATCCGGGAACTGCTTGATTTCTGCGGCACCGCCAGTCGGTTTGTGCCGAGCGAGCAGATCGTCGACCATCTCCTCGACCGGGTCTTGCCTGCCGCCTATGCCCGGCAGCCAGGGACCGCGCCGTCCCGGTATGACCTGCAGACTGCCCGGCATACTCTTAGCTGGCTCGCCGTCCGCCTGAATCAGGACGGCACCCGCGACCTGCTGTGGTGGCGGATACGCGACTGGGCGCCCGCTGCCTGGCGCATCGGGGTCAGCGGCCTCATGTTCGGTCTCGGAGCCGGACTGGCCGGCGGCCTCACGGTGACACCACGCTTCGGCCTGGCGTGCGGGCTGACCACGGCGCTCGCGTTCGGGCTTGTCGTCGGATTCAGGGATGGCTCTCCCTCGGAAATGGGACCAAGGCCGATGCGCCAGGTATTCAGCCCCTCATCGATCTTGTCCGGGCTTACGGCCGGGCTCCCGGGCGGTCTCGCGATCGGGCTCCCTGTGGGCTTCACATCCGGGCTTCCGGGCGGCTTAGCGGCTGGGCTGACTTTCGGTCTCACAGTAGGGCTTGCGGTCGGGATCTTCGGAATCTTCTCGGATCCGAGCATCAATATCGCTGCCTCCCTCAGCCCTCGCGCGTCCTGGCAAAGCGGGCGAGCCGTCGGCCTTGCCGCAGGGCTCGCGGTCGGGCTCGCCGCCGGGCTTGCTTTCGGGCTTGCGGGCGGTCTGCAAGGGACTCTCGCCGTCGGCATCGCGGCTGGACTCGGCGTCACGCTCGCGCTCTGGCGCAGTGCCGCAGTCATGGTGGGCCTCGCTCGCGGTCTCGCGATCGGCACGGCATCCGGTCTTGCAGCAGGACTCGTAGTCGGCACGACGGACGGCCGCGCAATCGGCCTCACCAGCAGCCTGACCGCTGGTCTCACCACCGGAGCCGTACTCGGTCTCGCAGGCGGCTTCATGTACGCCAGGACATGGCCAGCTACTCTTGCATTTGCTCAGCTCGCCGTCCGCTGGCGAACCCCGGTTCGCCTTATGCGCTTCCTGGAAGACGCTCGGGACCGTAATGTCCTTCGTACCGTCGGCCCGGTCTACCAGTTCCGCCACGCAAGGCTACAAGATCGCCTGGCAGAGCAGGCCGGCACAGTAAGCAGAATGCCAGGCGCCCAACGCCGGGCAAACCAGTAAACAAATTCAGCTCGACCATGCCAGCCGACGGCGCCCAGACGGCACGCGTTTATGGGCGGTCCGAGATAACGGATCAAATGCCGCCGGAACTCGAAAATTTGTACGGTGGCGCCGCATCGCTATGTCCCGCTGACGGCCGCGCCGAGTCGGCAATCCGCGTGTTTTGTTACTGGATGCGCACTTCGTCGCCATTGGAGCGTGTCACTTTTAAGAATGGCGGCAGGAATAACTGGATGGTCTGCGGGGTGCGGTTGCGGCGACAGTGCGTCCTGGCGGTACGGGGCGGCCCGTGCACGACGGCGAATTGGTTCCGCGGTGACAGCGCGGGTCTTGTGGCTTGGTGTCAGCTCGGTTCGTGCGGCCACAGTCCTGCTAGCTGTGCTGGGCTGATGTTGCCGCCACTGCAGATGATCGCCACCTTCCGGCCCGTGAACCGCTGGGGAGCGCCCAGCACGGCGGCCAGGGCGGCCGCGCCGGCCGGCTCGACGAGGTTGCGCGTCTTCTCGATCATCAACCGCGTCGCGGTCTTCAGCCCATCCTCGGAGACCAGCACGAAGTCATCCAGCAGCTCCCGCAAGATCCGCTGCGGCAGCTCGAATGCAGTCCTGGTGGCCAGCCCTTCCGCGAACGTGCTGGTCTTGTCCTGAACGAGCGTGCCCGCCTGCCAGGAGCGATAGGCGGCCGGGGCCGCCTCGGACTGCACGCCGATCACCTCGACCGGCGAGCGTACGGCCTTGGCCACCACGCAGGCTCCCGCGGCCCCGCTGCCGCCCCCGACCGGGACCACGATCACCTCGATGTCTGGCCGATCCTGGAGGATCTCCAGCGTGCAGGTGGCCACGCCCGCGATAAGCGCCGGCTCGTTCCCGGAGTGAATGTACCGGTATCCGTGCCCGGTGGCCTGCTCCTCGCAGTGCTCGCGGGCCTCGTCGAAGTCACGGCCGTAAAAGATCACCTCGGCGCCCAGGGCCCGCATCGACTCGACCTTCACCGGGTTGGCCTGCTCCGGCATGCAGATCACCGCCCGCACCCCGAACAAGTCCGCCGCGTAGGCAACCGACTGGCCGTGATTACCGGTCGAGGCCGCGATGACACCGCGGTGCCGCTCATCCGCGCCCAGCTGGCTGATCAGGTTCACCCCGCCGCGGACCTTGAAGGCGCCTACCGGCTGATGGTTCTCGTGCTTGACCCGCACCTGTGCCCCGGTCAGCTCATCGAGCGCGGGATAGCGGTACAACGGAGTCGGCCGCAGGTAGGGTGCGATGCGCTTGCGCGCCGCGAAGACCTCAGCGAGGTCTGGCACCGGCGAGGCGGTCATGCCACGTGTCTACCACGACGCACACGAAGCGATAAGAAGGCGAACCGGCAAGACAGCGCCGGCGCTCCATCACACGCCACGTCAGCACGAACGGTCACCGGCGCCGGGCTCACGCAGGCACCCACTGCCGCCGTTATCTGGCGCAGGTCGCTGCTGCCAGTCATGGCTGACTGCGGATACAAATCTGGCTGTTCTGCGCGCGGGCTCCTCGTGGCACACGGCTTGCCGCCCGCCCCCGGGTCCGTGTGCTGCGCTGGCGGATCCGGCCATCCCTGGGCTCGGCTGAAATTACCGGATCAGGTATCCGGCATTAGGCCTTCCGGGCGAGTCCGCCCACGAATGAGTAGTGGATGGGGTCGAGTTCGGCGCCCTGGCCCAGGAGCGGGATGCCGTCAGGCTGGCCCGGCGGCCGCCACAGCGGAAGCGGGACCAGACCAGGCTCGAGCAGGTCGAGATCTCCGAAGAAAGCGAGGATCTCCTCGCGTGTTCGCCACCGTCCGGTGCCCAGATTCTCGTTGAAGAGCTTCTCGGCACGGGCGGCTCGCTCGGCCTCTTCCGGGTGCTCCTGTCCGGGGTTAAGAAAGTGGGAGATGGCCACGTAGCTGCCGTGCGGCAGTTCGCCGCGGAGGCGGGCGGCGATGCCGGCCGGGTCCTCCTGGTCGTTGAGGTGGTGCAGAATTGCCAGGAGCAGCAGGCCGACCGGCTGGCTGAAGTCGATGAACTCACGCACTACGGGGTTACTGATGATGTCTTCGGGCCGGCGGATGTCGGCCTGGACGACCGTCGTATGGGTGTTAGTGGCTAGCATGGCGTGGCCGTGCGTGAGGACGACCGGATCGTTGTCGACGTAGACAACCCGGATCTCCCCATCCACCTCCTGGGCGATCTCATGCACGTTCCCGTAGCTGGGCAGGCCAGACCCGATATCGAGGAACTGGCGGATGCCGGCCTGGGCGGCGAGGTAGCCCACGACGCGCTTCAGGAACAGCCTGTTCGCCCGCGCCGTCTTAGGGGCGTCGGGAGCGATCTGCAGAGCCAGCTCTGCAACCTGCCGGTCGGCAGCGAAATGGTCTTTCCCGCCCAGCATTAAATTATAGACACGGGCGATATTAGGAACGCTGGTGTCGATTCCCCATGAAGCCAGCTCGTCCTCGGACATACATGGATCCTTCACGCATAGGCAAGCAAGCCGACCGTTCACCCAAACCCTAACCGGTCCTGGACACCCCAGGAGAGTGCGCGCCACGAACCGTGGCACTCAGGCCTAGCTATCGCGTGGGCCGGGCCGGTTGCCCAGTCCCGCACCGCTGGTGCTGATGGCCGCCGGAGCCGAAGGCGCAGGCATCGTCGTGATTGTCCACGGTCACCGGATAGAGCTCGACCTGAGTCGGCTCCGCAACCCGCCCGAGCAGCAGAGCGCCTTAGCCCACCGACCACGCGACATGACGCCGCCCCAAAGTGAGTATGCGGGCCGGTCCTCGCGCTGCTGACCTATCACCTGTCGGCTAAATGGGGCGGTCACGCCCACCACGGCCCTCATCTCATCCACCACCTGCAGGCGATGGCCTTGCTCAGTAGCGCCGTACCCGGCCCTCGCGGGTGAACGCCACTCTCGCGACAGCGGGTACGTCCATCTCATAAATTTAACGAACCCGCTGGGCGTTTTAGACCCGCCCGGCCAGTGCCCGTGCGGTGGGCAGGATGTCGTTGTCCGCGCTCTACACCGGACAGCAGAGTCGTCCCTTCGGAGACGGCCTGCGCGCGCTCTCGATCGATGCGCTGTGGAACACGGCCCCCTGACACGAAACTGGGCCCCCGCCCGGTCATCTGTTCGATTCCGATAGGTGGCTCGCAGCTCAGAGGCCCCTTCCGATCCTGAAAGGGGCGCCCAGCACATCGTGGCTGAGTAGGTACCGTGACGATTCTGCTCGGTGCGTGATGCAGGCTCAGAAACCGAGTGCGGCGCGTAGACCTTCTTCAACTTGGGTCATAATTCGCGGGGTGATGGCACCGAGATCGCGAGTGACCTCGTCGGGCCAGATGGTTTCGATGTCATCGCACGACGCCCAACCTGTGAAGACTTCGGTTGAGTCAAGTTGAACCATGGCGGGTCGGGGTGACCGTGGTGCGGTGGTGGTGAGCCGAACGGCGAGTACCTGCTCAAATGCGTTGTTACGCCGGTTGTTGGAGACAACTAGGTAGTATTTCTCGGCTCCGACGTGCTCAAGTTTGGCGGCGTAGACGCGGCCGCGCACTAGCCCCGTCCCGGGCATGGATCATTCCTCCTCTACCCAGCCTGGGCGGCGGCGCCGTGCGATGGTCCGTTGCTCGGCATCTTCTTTCTGGCGGTCCTCGGCGTCGGCTGCGTAGCTGGCTGCCTCAGCAGCTTCCTGGATCGCGCGTAGCCCGACCGTGAAGATCGCGTGAATCACAACTGACTCACTGACTTCGCCGGTTGGGGCCTCTTGGTGGGCGAGATGCCACAGGGCGTTCCAGATGGGAGGCTCGCCACGGAGCTTGCCGAGGTCTGCTAGATCGTGTTCGGTAAGTGGCAGTGGTGGACGCTTCACTGTGCGGTCAGACATCCGGGCGTTCATGCCTCATATTATGCGTCAGTATGTGTGACATAGCAAGATGCAAACTATGTCGCAACCGTAGCCGCCACCTGTCGAGGAGAGCCGCAAGCTCTGTGGCTCTAGGCGTTTTAGATCCGCCCGGCCAGC
>PLRW01000065.1 GCA_003164955.1 Actinomycetota bacterium | reverse complement strand
CGCCGCCGCGCTGGCCGCCGCGCCGGCCGGACCGCGCGGCGAGTGCCCCGCCTGGCGGCGCTGGCGCGCCCCGCTCACCGTCATCGCGGTGATCCTGGCCGGCGGGCTCATCGTCGCGCTGCTGCAGCCGGCCGCCGGGACCACCGGCTACCTCGATCCCGGGAACCCGCAGCCGAACGGCGCCCGGGCACTCGCCACCTTGCTGACCGAACGCGGCACCACTGTGGTCAGGGCGGCCACGGTGGCCGCCGCAGCCAGCGCCGCGGCACCTGCCGGTTCCGGGGCGGGCAGTTCCGGGGCGGGCGGTTCCGGGGCGGGCGGTTCCGAGACGGGCGGTTCCGAGACGGGCGGGGGCCCGGCGACGCTGCTGATCACCGATCCCGATTTGCTGACGACCGGGCAGCTCAGGTCGCTGGCCCGGATCCCGGGCGACCGGGTCATCACCGAGCCGGACCCCGCGGTCCTGGCCGTCCTCGCCCCCGGAGTGACCGACCTGCGCCCGGCGCCGGTCCAGTCGCTCCCCCCGCGCTGCCCGCTGCCCGGCGCGCAGCTGGCCGGATCCGCGGACCTGGGCGGATCGGCATTGCACCTCACCGCGCTGCATCTCACGGCGGGGCGCAGCACGGCGGCGGGCGCGGTCCAGTGTTATGCGGCCAACGGCCATCCGTCGCTGGTGCGTTACCAGGACGGGAACCGCACCATCACCGTCCTCGGCACCGGCGCGCCGCTCGCGAACTCCGGGCTGGCTCACCTCGGCAACGCGGCGCTCGACCTGAACCTCCTCGGCGCTCGTTCCCGGCTCGTCTGGCTGGTCCCGGGCCCGCCCGCTCCCGGGTCGGGGGGCGCGACCGGACCGGAGCCGTTCACCAGCATCGTTCCGTTCGGCGCGTACCTGGTCCTGATCCAGCTTGCGATCGCGGCGGTCCTCGCGGCGGTATGGCGGGGGCGGCGGCTGGGCCCGGTGGTGGCCGAACGTCTCCCGGTCGTGGTGCGGGCTGCGGAAACCGTCGAGGGCCACGGTCAGCTGTACCGCTCGCGGCGCGCACGTGACCGGGCCGCCGCGGCCCTGCGCGAAGCCGCCCGCGGCCGTATCCTTCCGTTGCTCGGCCTGCCCGGTTCGGCGGAGGACACCGCGGTCGCCGCGATGCTCGCCGCCCGCACCGGACGGTCCACCAGCGAGATGACGGCCCTGCTGGCGGGCCCGGTCCCGGCCGACGACGCCGCGCTCGTCGCCCTGGCCGACGGCCTGGACGCCCTGGAAAGAGAGGTACGGAGCCCTTGACCGCCGACCCTTCGTCTCCGGTGCAGGACGCCGGCCCGCCCCGGCCCCCCAGCCCCGGCCACGGCGGCGATTCGCGGGACGCTCTGGCCGCAGTGCGCAACGAGATCGCCAAGGCGGTCGTCGGGCAGGACCAGGCGGTCACCGGCCTGATCATCGCGCTGCTCTGCCGGGGGCACGTGCTGCTGGAGGGCGTGCCCGGCGTCGCGAAGACACTCCTGGCGCGCGCGCTGGCCGCGTCGCTGACCCTGGAGAGCAGGCGGATCCAGTTCACCCCCGACCTGATGCCGGGTGATGTGACCGGCTCCCTGGTATACGACGCGAAGACGGCCGAATTCGAGTTCCGCGAGGGGCCGGTCTTCACGAACCTGCTGCTCGCCGACGAGATCAACCGGACCCCGCCGAAGACGCAGGCGGCCCTGCTGGAGGCCATGGAGGAGCGGCAGGTCTCCGTCGAGGGCATGCCGCGCCCGCTGCCCGAGCCGTTCCTGGTCGCCGCCACACAGAACCCCGTCGAATACGAGGGGACCTATCCGCTGCCGGAGGCGCAGCTGGACCGGTTCCTGATGAAGCTCACCGTCCCAGTGCCCGGGCGTGACGACGAGATCGGCATGCTGGTCCGGCACGCGGCCGGGTTCAGCCCCGGTGACCTGGCCGCGGCGGGACTGCGGCCGGTCGCCGGGCGAGCCGAGCTGACCGCGGCCATCCGGGCGGTGCGGGCCGTCCGCGTGGCCCCGGAGGTCACCGGCTACATCGTCGACCTGTGCCGGGCGACCCGGCAGTCGCCGTCGCTGCAGCTCGGCGTCTCCCCGCGCGGCGCGACCGCGCTGCTGGGCACGAGCCGGGCCTGGGCGTGGCTGGCGGGCCGGGAGTACGTCACCCCCGACGACGTGAAGGCGCTGGCCCGGCCGACGTTCCGGCACCGGATCCAGCTCCGCCCGGAGGCTGAACTGGAAGGCGCCTCCCCGGACGGCGTCCTGGACGGGGTCCTGGCCGCCGTCCCCGTCCCCCGCTAACGGCGATGGCGCTCACCGGCCGAACCGCCGCGCTGGCCCTGGCAGGCGTACTCGTCGTCCTCGGGTTCCGTTCGGTCACGGGGCTGGTCATCGTCGAGGGGCTGCTGGCGGCGGGCGTTGCCGTGGACCTGCTGCTCGCCGCGCCGGTCCGGGCACTGCGCCTCAGCCGGACCGGCGACACGAAGGTGCGGCTCGGGGAGACGGCTTCGGTCACCGTGACGGTCGTCAATCCGGCGGGCCGGGCGCTGCGCGCGGTCATCCGTGACGCCTGGCCGCCGAGCGCCGGCGCCACCCCGCGGTTCGCGCGTGTTGGCGTCCCGGCGGGCGGTTCGGCCCAGGTGCGGACCTCGCTGACTCCCACCCGGCGCGGGGACGCGACGGCGGCCACCGTCGCCATCCGCTCATCCGGCCCGCTCGGCCTGGCCGCGCGGCAGGGCCGGCACCCGGTCCCGTGGACGGTGCGGGCGCTGCCGCCGTTCCGCAGCCGCCGGCACCTGCCCGGGAAACTGAGCCGGCTCCGTGAGCTCGACGGGCAGCACCGCTCGCTGCTGCGCGGGCAGGGCAGCGAGTTCGACTCACTGCGTGAGTACGTCGTCGGGGACGACGTACGGTCCATCGACTGGCGCGGCTCCGCGCGGCATTCGGACGTGCTGGTGCGGACCTGGCGTCCCGAGCGCGACCGCCGGATCCTCGTGCTGCTGGATACCGGGCGGACGATGGCCGGGCGGGTGGGGGACGCTCCCCGGCTGGACTTCGCCATGGACGCGGTGCAGTTGCTGACCGCGCTCGCGGCCAGGGCCGGTGACCGGCTCGACCTCCTGGCGATGGACCGCCGCATCCGGGCCCGGGTCATCGGCACATCCCGTTCCGCCGTCCTGGCTGCCGTCACCGACGCGATGGCCCCGCTGGAAGCGGAACTGGTCGAGCCCGACGGCGCGGCCATGGCGGCCGCGATCCTGGCGCACGCCCACCAGCGCTGCCTGGTCGTCCTGCTGACCGACCTCAACCCGGCGGCGGTCACCGGGAACCTGCTGCCGTACGTACCGTCGCTGGCGTCCCGGCACCAGCTCCTGGTGGGCGCGGTCGCCGACCCGCGGGTGGAGGAACTAGCCGCAGGGCGCGGTGACGCCGGGCTGGTTTATGCGGCCGCCGCCGCGCTGCGGGCCCAGGCGGAGCGTTCACGCATCGCGGAGGAGCTGCGGCGGCGCGGGGTCATGGTGGTGGACGCCCCGCCGGAGCGCCTGCCGCCCGCCCTCGCCGACGCATACCTGGCGCTGAAGGCGGCCGGGCGCCTCTGAGGACCGGGGCCCGTCCGTGCGGGCCGGGCGCGTTGGTGGTCATGACGTGCTGACGCGGTTCCGGTACCAGGCAATGGTCGCGGCGATGGCCTCGGGCAAAGGGGTACCGGCGGCTCCGAACACCGCGTCGTATTTGCTGGTGTCAAGAATGAAGGGCTGGTCAAATTGGTAGGCCATCTCGGCCAGTTCCCGGATCGTCGGGTTGATCAGCCCCAGGCCTCGCAGCGCCAGCTTGGACAGCCCGCGTATGGCCACCGGGTGCCCGACCTCGGTGCCGACCAGATCGAGCAGCGCCCGGGTCGTTACGGTCTCCGGGCCGGGCAGGTGCCACACTTCGCCGACGGCACGGTCGTCGGTGCCCAGGGTGGCCAGGCCAGCGGCGATGTCGGGAACGTAGCTGTAGGTGTGCGGCAGGTCAGGGTCGCCGATGAAGTCGGCACGCCGACTATCCAGGGCGTTGCCGAAGACCCGCTCGCCGAGCGTGGAGCCCTGCGTCACGCCGGGGCCAAAGAAGTCCGAAGCCCGGCCGATGGCGATGCGGACCCGGCTGGCCGCCGCGGCGGCCAGCAGTTCCCCGGTCATCGCCGCCCGGGTCCGGCCCTTGACGGTCGTCGCCGCCAGCGGAAGGTCCTCGGTCATCGGCCTGCCCCCGGTCGGGCCATAGCCGTACACGTTCTCCAGGCTCACCAGAAGGGCGCCGGTGCGTTCGGCGGCGGCCAGCGCGCCCCGTTGCAGCGGCGGGAAGCGTTCCGGCCACTGGGAGTACGGGGCGCTGAGGCATTGGTAGACGACCGACGCCCCCTTGGCCGCATCGGCGGCCGCTTCGGGGTCGGCCACGTCTACGGGCTGCCAGTCAGCACCGCTGGGCAGCGCGTCCGGCCGATGTCTTGACACGGTGCGGACGGCCACGCCCAGCGCGGTCAGGCGCGTGACGAGAGCCTTGCCGACCTGGCCGGTCCCGAACACTACGTGCAGTTGATCCTGTCCCATCAAGGTCCTTTCGCTGACCTCACGCAGCGGCGCCGCCGGCGACCAATTCAAACTACGCCCGCAGGCCCTGGACGGTCCGCCACCACAGCGGCTACCGCTGCCGGCCTGGCCGCGTGGCCGCCCTAACCGCGACGAATCTTCTTCCCGGGGCTGCCGCCCCGGACCCCGCGTCCGAGGGGCCGGCGCCCCAGGTGTCACCGGGGGGACGGTCCCGGGCAGCGCCGGGCGTGGGGTCACGCCCTGTGGCCGGGTGGCCCGTGGCTGGGCGGCCCGTGACTGGGCGGCCCGTGACTGGGCGGCCCGTGGCTGGGTGGCCCGTGGCTGTGCAGGGTGCGCCCGTCGGGGCTGGTGGCGGTGGTGGTGCCGTCGGGGTGGCAGGTCAGTGTCCAGCCCCAGCGGTGAATGGCGATCAGGTGGTGGAAGCGGCAGGTGAGGCGCAGGTTCCACAATGCCGTCGGGCCGCCCTTTGACCGGGGGATGAGGTGGTGGACCTGGCAGACCGACGGGGGCTGGGTGCAGCCCGGGAACACACAGTGCTGGTCCCGCTGGATGACCGCTTTGCGCAGGTGCGGGGGAACCTCCGGGGTGGGGGCGCCCATGTCCAGCGGCTGGCTGAGGGAGTTGTACGGCTGGCCCAGGGAAGTGACACGCAAGCAGGACGCCAGGCCGCCGGG
>PLRW01000361.1 GCA_003164955.1 Actinomycetota bacterium | reverse complement strand
CGCCGTGCCGTCTGGGCCCGGCGCCCAGCGGCCCGTACGGCCGTGGGCTGATGCCCGGCGGTCCGTCCGCCCGCTGCCGAGTGTCCCGGTCCTGTCCGGGGCCGTGGTGACCGCGCCGGGGCGGGCTGGGCTGCGGCCGACGAGGCGGGGCCGGATCGTCCTCGCGGTGCTGGCGGTGCTCGCGGTCTGCGGCCTGTTCGTGGCGGGGGCCAGCGCGGCTCAGGCCAGTGGGCCCGCCGCCGCTCACGGAGCGCCCGGCACGGCGGAGCAAGTGATCGTCCAGCCTGGCGACTCGCTGTGGTCGATAGCCCAGAGCGCCGACCCGAACGCCGACGCGCGGGCCATCGTGCAGGAGATACTGCAGGCCAACCGGCTTAAGACCGTAAACCTCACCGCAGGCCAGCGCCTGTGGGTGCCACGAGGTTAGCCGCTGGCGGTGCCGCGACACGCCGGCCGGGACGCCCGCGGCNNTCTACGGTAACCACAACATCTAGTAGTTACACCGATGTGTTTTATCCACAGCTTGTGTCCGGTGGGATGCGAGACGGATCGCCGTCGAGGAGGTGTGGTCGCATGCACTGTCCCTTTTGCAGGCATCCGGACAGCCGGGTGATCGACAGCCGCACCGCCGACGATGGCGTAGCGATCCGCCGTCGGCGGGCATGTCCGGAGTGCGGAAAGCGTTTTACCACTCAGGAGACGGTCATCCTGATGGTGGCCAAGCGGAGCGGCGTGACAGAGCCCTTCGTCCGGGACAAGATCGTCCGCGGCGTCCGGCGCGCCTGCCAGGGGCGCCCGGTCGACGAGGACCAGCTCGCGATCCTCGCTCAGCGCGTGGAGGAAACGATCAGATCCAGGGGCTGCGCCGAGGTCCCCTCTCATGAGGTCGGCCTGGCCATCCTGGGCCCGCTGCGGGATCTCGACGAGGTCGCTTATCTGCGCTTCGCCTCTGTGTACCGGGGATTCGAGTCTCTCGCGGACTTCGAGAAGGAAATTGAGGCACTGCGCGAAAAGCGCGCAGACGCGCCGCATGCGGCCGGGCAGGCAGCGGAAGAGCCGGCTCCGTAGACGCGGCCGGTGTGATCAAGCGCAGCGCGATCGAGCGCAGCTGGTCGCGGCAAGACCTAATCAAGAGACCTAGTAAGACATCGAGCGGCCCGGGTGAGGTCGCAGAAGGGGGCTTTTGGCATGACGGAGACGGTGAGTGGGTCGGCCACCGCAAAGGGCAAGAGCGCGCGCAAGGGGCTCAAGATGAGCCGGATCCACACGACGAAGGGCGTTCATCCCTACGACGAGGTGACCTGGGAGCGCCGCGACGTCGTCATGACGAACTGGCGTGACGGCACCGTCAACTTCGAGCAGCGTGGCGTCGAGTTCCCCGCGTTCTGGTCCCTCAACTCCGTGAACATCGTCACGACCAAGTACTTCCGCGGTGCGGTGGGCACCCCGCAGCGCGAATGGAGCCTCAAGCAGCTGGTTGACCGGGTGGTCGGCGTCTACGTCGAGACCGGCCGGCAATACGGCTACTTTGCCTCGGAGGCCGACGCCGAGGTCTTCGAGCACGAGCTCAAGTACGCCCTCATCCACCAGGTCTTCAGCTTCAACTCGCCGGTCTGGTTCAACGTCGGCACGCCCTCGCCGCAGCAGGTGTCCGCGTGCTTCATCCTGGCCGTGGATGACACGATGGACTCCATCCTGGACTGGTACAAGGAAGAAGGCCTGATCTTCAAGGGCGGATCCGGGGCCGGGGTGAACCTGTCCCGGCTGCGTTCCAGCAAGGAACTGCTCTCCTCCGGGGGCACGGCCAGCGGCCCCGTGTCGTTCATGCGGGGAGCCGACGCGTCGGCCGGCACCATCAAGTCCGGGGGCGCCACCCGCCGGGCGGCGAAGATGGTGGTGCTCGACGTCGACCACCCGGACGTCGAGGAGTTCATCGAGACCAAGGCGCGCGAAGAAGAGAAGGTGCGCATCCTCCGCGACGCGGGGTTCGACGTGGACCTCGGTGGCAAGGACATCGTCAGCGTCCAGTACCAGAACGCCAACAACTCGGTCCGCGTGTCGGATGAGTTCATGCGCGCCGTCGAAGATGACCGCGACTTCGACCTGCTGGGCCGCCGCACGGGCGAGGTGATCAGCCGGGTCGGGGCCAAGGGCCTGCTGCGCAAGATGGCCCAGGCGGCGTGGGACTGCGCCGACCCGGGCATCCAGTACGACGGCACCATCAACGACTGGCACACCTGCCCGGAGTCCGGGCGGATCACCGCGAGCAATCCCTGTTCGGAGTACGTGCACCTGGACAACTCGTCGTGCAACCTGGCCAGCATCAACCTGATGAAGTTCCTCCGCGACGACGACACGTTCGACGTCCGGCGCTTTCAGCAGATCACCGAGCTGATCATCACCGCGATGGACATCTCCATCTGCTTCGCTGACTTCCCGACCCAGAAGATCACCGAGACGACGCGGGCGTACCGCCAGCTTGGTATCGGGTACGCCAACCTGGGTGCGCTGCTGATGGCGACCGGGTACGCCTACGACTCGGCCGGCGGCCGGGCCATCGCGGCGTCCATCACGTCGCTGATGACCGGTACGGCGTACAAGCGCTCCGCGGAGCTGGCCGGAGTGGTCGGCCCGTACGACGGCTACGAGCGCAACGCGGTCGGCCACAAGCGGGTCATGCGCAAGCACGCTGACGCCAGCGACCAGGTCCGGACGGTTGGCCCGATGGACCGCGAGATCCTTTCCAGCGCCCTGACCGTCTGGCAGGAGTGCCTCCGGATCGGCGAGGCAAACGGCTACCGCAACGCGCAGGCGAGCCTGCTCGCGCCCACGGGCACCATCGGCCTGATGATGGACTGCGACACCACGGGTATCGAGCCCGACCTGGCCCTGGTGAAGTTCAAGAAGCTCGTCGGTGGCGGCTCGATGCAGATCGTCAACCAGACCGTGCCCCGCGCCCTGAAGAACCTGGGCTACCAGCCGGAGCAGATCGAGGCGATCACCGAGTACATCGCCGAGCACGGTCACGTGGTGGACGCTCCCGGTCTCAAGCTCGCGCACTACGAGGCTTTTGACTGCGCGATGGGGGAGCGGGCGATCAGCCCCATGGGGCACGTCCGGATGATGGCCGCGGTCCAGCCGCATCTGAGCGGTGCGATCAGCAAGACCGTGAACATGCCGGAGAGCGCGACGGTCGAGGACATCGAGAAGATCTACTTCGAGGGCTGGAAGCTCGGCCTCAAGGCGCTCGCGATCTACCGCGACAACTGCAAGGTCGGCCAGCCGCTCTCGGCTTCGAACAACAAGACCGCGAGCACCGAGCCGGAGGAAGCGCCCGCGCGGACGGACCCGGCCGTGCACCGGCCGGTCCGCCGGAAGCTGCCGCGGCAGCGGCCCGCCACCGTCACCAAGTTCTCCGTGGCCGGTGCGGAAGGCTACATGACCGTCTCCAGCTACCCGGATGACGGCGTGGGTGAGGTCTTCCTCAAGCTGGGCAAGCAGGGCTCGACGCTGGCAGGCGTGATGGACGCCTTCTCGATCGCGATCTCGGTCGGCCTCCAGTACGGCATCCCGCTGGAGTCATACGTCGCCAAGTTCACCAACATGCGGTTCGAGCCGGCCGGGCTCACCGACGACCCGGACGTCCGGATCGCCAGCTCGGTCATGGACTACATCTTCCGGCGGCTGGCCCTGGACCACCTGCCGTACGACCAGCGCGCGGAGATGAGCATCCTCTCGGCCGCCGAGCGGAGCGCCCAGCTCGCCGGGGAGGACCCGGGCGCGCTCGCCGAAGAGGTGGTCGACCCCGAGGAACTGGCGCAGTCGGCTCCCGTCGAGCCGTTGCACGCCGAGCGTGAGGAGCGCCGCGAGCCGGCGGCCCCCGCGGCCCTGGCTCCGCCGGCCGAAACGCACAGCTCGGTCGAACTGCTCGAGTCCCACCAGGGCCGTACCGCGGACGCGCCCCTGTGCCTCACCTGCGGCACAAAGATGCGCCCGGCCGGCAGCTGCTACGTCTGCGAAGGCTGCGGCTCCACCAGCGGCTGCAGCTAAAAGCGAGCGGTATTGCATCAGATGCAACATCCGGGTTTGCCGTGTACGC
>PLRW01000199.1 GCA_003164955.1 Actinomycetota bacterium | reverse complement strand
TCCTCGATCGCCACCTTCTGCAGCGTCCTGGATTTGGTGTACATCTGGGCGCCGGGGCCCACGGTGCTGGGGAACGCGAGGCACAGCCGGCTGTGCTCGGCGAGCGTGGTGAAGCCGATGACGTCGATGCCGGGAGCCCCGTCGGGGGCCCGTTCCACGATCACGGCCGCGCCCGCGTCACCGAGCGTGAGCGATGCGAGCTGCCTGCTGAACAGGGAGCGGATCTGCTGGGCCGCGTTCCAGCTCAGGTGGGAGATGTACTCGCCGGACACCACCATGCCGCAGCTGATCTCGCCGCGGGTGATGAGGTCCTGGAGGATGAACACCCCGGTCAGCATGCCGGCGCACGCGTTCGAAATATCGAAATTAACCGCCTGCGCGGCGCCGATCGCCTGCTTCACGTACAGGCTGAGCGGGGCTCGAAGGACTGCGTGGCCCCGCCCCGGGACCGGGAGATGCTGGTGTTGATCAGCATCTCGATGTCGGCGGCCCGGTGCCCCGAATGGGTGAGGCAGTCGCGGGCCGCCCCGGCCGCGAGCGTGAACGAGTTCTCACCGGGCCCGACGACGTGACGTTCGTGAATGCCGGTCAGCCGCTCCAGCTGAATGCGAGTGCGGTGCCGGGTCCGGTTCATCAGCTCTCTGGTCGTCAGCCTCCGGGCCGGCAGCTTCACGCCCACGCTCTCGATCCGGCACCCCTGAGCGCCGCCCGAATGCGGCGACTCCAGGGCCAGCCAGCGATCCGTCTGCTGGCTACGGTTTCCGGCCACCGGACCCCCTCCGCGCGCGATCTCTCCCTGTGAACGAACTCCATTGAGGCCTTCGTTAAAAGGGTCGAATGTCATCGGCGCAGGCCCGTCAGGCCCGGTGAATAACCGGTCCGCGCCGGGCAGAGTGAGATCATGAACGCAGAAGGTGGCCCGGCAGGCCTCACGGTGGCGGTGACCGGCCCCACCGGCACGTTCGGATTCGGCCTGATGCCCCTGCTGCAGGCGGACGACCGGATCGCGCGGGTCGTGGGCATCGCCCGGCGTCCCTTCGACCCGGCCGCGCACGGGTGGACCAAGATGGAGTACCACTGCGGGGACGTCCGCGACCCCGGCACGCTGCGCGACGCGTTCGAGCAGGCCGACGTGGTGGTCCACCTGGCGTTCTCCATCACCGGCACGGCGTCACGGGAGACGATCCGGGCGATCAACGTCGAGGGCACGCTGAACGCCTTCCGCGCGGCGGCCGCGGCCGGCGCCCGCCGCTTCGTCTACACCTCGTCCGTCGCGGCGTACGGCTTCCACCCGGACAACCCGATCGGGATGACGGAGGAGTGGCCCGTGCGGCCCGCCGCGCGGCTGTTCTACGCCCAGCAGAAGGCGGAGATCGAGCACCTCCTGCAGGCCGAGGCGGCTGCCCTTTCCCCCGGGGCCGCCGGGCCTGCCGGGCTTGCCGGGTCAACCGGGTCCCTCGGCCTAACCGGGCCAACCGGCCCAACCGGCCCAACCGGGTCAACCGGGCCCGACCTGTACCTGCTGCGCCCGTCGATCGTGCTGGGCCCGCATACCGCGGGCGGGAAGGACCTGCTCGCCGGGCCGGTGGCGTGGCTGGCCCGGCACCGGCTGCCCGGCCTGGGGGGCCTCCCGGTGCTGGTGCCGGTCCTGCAGCTTCAGTTCGTGCATGAGCAGGATGTGGGGCGCGCGCTCCTGCAGTGCGTCGTGGCGGCCGGGCCGCCCGGGGCCTACAACATCGCCGCCGAGGGGATCGTGACCTCCACCGAGATCGCCCGCGAGCTCGGCCTGTTCCCGCTGTCCGTTCCCGGGACACCCGCGCAGGCCGCGGCGCGGGTCATCGCGGCCATGCCGTTCCTGCTGCCCGTCGCGGAGTGGGTGGAGGCGGTCAGCCACCCGGCGATCATGGACATCACCCGCGCCCGCCAGGAGCTGGGCTGGGAGCCGCGCTTCACCGCGATCGAGGCGCTGCGGGACACTCTGCACGCACTGGACCCGGCCTCCGCTCACCCGTGAGCCGCTGGCCTGGGTGACGCAGAGCGCAGTGACTCAGGGCGCGNNCAGGGCGCGGCGGCTCAGGGCGCGGGGACCAGATCGATGACGACGGTGTTCCCGGGGCCGGCGACCAGCATGTTGACCAGCGAGGTGGCCCACCCGCACCCGGTGAACGGCGGCCGGTCGTAGCTTCCGGTCAGCCGGCCGCCCCGGTCGAGCCGGAAGCCGGGCCCGGAGCGCAGCGGCACCGTGGCGTGCGCGGCGGTGCGGCACGAGCTGCTGCCGATCACCGTCCAGCCCAGGACGCGGACGGCCTCGATGACCGCCCCGACCGTCACCGTCGCGAGCACGCCGATGTCCTCGCTGACCCGCCCGCTGACGGCGGACTCGGCCATGATCTGGACGGTCGAGCTGAACAGGCTGAGCCCGAGGACATTCCGGCTGGCCGTCGACGGGGCCAGGGTGAGGTTCCCGGTGAAGCGGCCGGAGCCCAGATCCGGCTCCAGCGTCAGTGACCCGTTCAACGGCACGCGCAGCGGGCTTCTGCGCACGGTGAGGAATCCNNCGACACGCGAGGCGGTGCTAGGGAACACGCCGGCCCGGGGGCGAGACTGGGGGAGTGCCCGGACCGGCTTGGATTGACGAGGCGACGGCGGCCTTCGAGCGCCACGTCGCCGCCGAGCGCGGCCTGTCGCCGCACACCGTCCGCGCATACGTCGGCGACGTCCGTTCCCTGCTGGAGCACGCCGGCCGGTGCGGAGCCGCCGGCCCGGGGGAGCTGAGCGCACCGGTGCTGCGCAGCTGGCTGGCCGTCCAGCATGCGGCGGGCGCGTCACGCGCGACGCTGGCCCGGCACGGGGCGGCGGCCCGCTCGTTCACCGCGTTCGCTCACCGCCGCGGCTGGCTGGCCACCGACCCCGGGACCAGCCTCGGGACGCCGAAGGTGCGCCGGGCGCTGCCGCAGGTCCTGCGCCAGGCCGAGATCGCCGACGTGCTCGCCTCGTCCGAAGCCGACATCGCCCAGCCGCCCCCGGGCCGCACCCCCGCGGAGGCCGCCGTCGTGCTGCGCGACTCCGCGGTGCTGGAGTTGCTGTACGCCACGGGCATCCGCGTCAGCGAACTGTGCGGGCTGGACCGCGGGGCACTGGACCTCGGACGGCGGACGGTTCGTGTGTTCGGCAAGGGCGGGAAGGAACGCACGGTGCCGGTGGGCATACCGGCGGTCCGCGCGGTCAGCCAGTGGGAGCAGGCCGGCCGCCCGGTGCTCGCGACCGCGGTCAGCGGGCCGGCCCTGTTCCTGGGCGTGCGCGGCGGCCGGATGGATCCCCGCACGGCGCGCCGGGTGGTACACGAGCGGTTGCGCGCGGCGGGGGTCCGCACCGACACCGGGCCGCACGGGCTGCGGCACACCGCGGCCACGCACCTGCTGGAGGGCGGCGCCGACCTGCGGAGCGTCCAGGAGATGCTCGGCCACTCCTCGCTCGCGACGACCCAGATCTACACGCACGTGTCCGTCGAACGCCTCAAGGCGAGCTACCGCCAGGCCCACCCCCGCGCGTAACCGGGGTCCGTCCGCGCAATGCCTTAGCGCGCCAGGCCCGGGTGGCCAGTGGCGACGAACCCCGACCGGTTCATGATCTGCGGGCGAGCCGGTCGTAGGGCGGTGTGAGCCGGTAGGACCGGGATCGCCGGGACGCGTCGGCGAGTTCGAGGAAGCCTTCCTCGGTCCAGCGGGGGACGAGCGAACCGACGGTGCGAGGGCTGAGTCCGAGGTGCGCGGCCATCTGAGCGGTCGTGGCCGTCGGGGTCCGGTGGAACAGTTCGAGGAGCAGCCGCCTGCGGGGGTCAAGCCGCCGCAGAACCGCCGAGTCGTCGGCGGTACTTGAGGCGGTGGCTGCCTCGGTCGCCCTGGAGCGGACCGCGCCGAGGGCGTCGGCCATGGACTGGCAGAAGGAGCCGACGAATCCGGTGATGTCGGCTTCGGCCCGGCCGAGGTAGTAGTTGTGGGAGGGGCCGACGGCCAGTGCCTTGTAGTAGGAGGCCAGGTCCTGGGCGTAGTGCTGGTCGAGGGAGTAGATGCCCTTGAGCCCGTAGCCGGCGCGGTGCAGCACGAGCGTGGCAAGCAGGCGCGCGGTGCGGCCGTTCCCGTCGAAGTACGGGTGGATGGTTGCGTACTGGTAATGGGCCAGGCCCGCGACGATCGGCCCGGGAAGCTCGCGCTTGTCGATCTGCTCGCTGATCCACGCGAAGAGCTCGGTCATCAGCGCCGGAACGTCGGGAGCCTCCGGGGGGAGGTAGACGATCGCTCCGCTCGCTCCGTCGCGGATGACGTTCTGCCCTTGCCGGTACGGTTCGGATGCGGGCTTGCCCGTCATTACGAGCGAGTGGATCCGCCGGACTGTGTCCTCGCTGATCGGGCCGTCTTCGGCGGCGATAGTCTCGACGTATTCCAGGGCTTTGTAGTAGTTGCGGACCTCTGCCTCGTCACGCTCCCTGCCGGGGAAGTGCGCGCCGGCCAGGACATGCTCCACCTGTGCCTGGGTGAGCCGGTTGCCCTCGATCTGGGTCGAGTAGTGCGTCGCTGCGAGCTGCGCGGAGTACCGGAGCCCGGCCAGCAGTTCGACCGTGATCGGCAGCTCCATGATGACCTGCCGGTCTGCCTCGATCGCCATCAGCGCGGTCGCGATGGCCGGAGTAATCCTGAAGACAGGGGAGAACACCCTGCCACGCTACGACGATGCGTCGATTATTGTCAAATAACACGCTGATAATGTGCTGTTAAAGCGTCGATGGGTCTTGACCGGTTCGCGGGCACTCCCGAGCCTGCTCACCCACGAGGTCACGGGCCGGCCCGGCCGGGACCTGCTTGCGGACGGCACCGGTCAGCGTGCTCGCCGCTTCCGCCCATTTGACGGTGAGGTCGCGGTTCATCTTTACCATCCGCCGCACGAACTCGGCGTAGCCTTCAACGGCCGGGATCATGTCGGCCTGCGGCAGTTGGGGAAACACGTAAGCCTGGTCAATGAACGTCCGCACGCCGTGCGCCCAGATGTCAGCGACCTTCTCCACCGCGCTGCGCGGCTGGCTCGCCGCGGGGAGCTCAACGGTGACATCGAGCACGCCGTGCTCAGGCAGGCCCGACGACACGCGCCCGGCCCCGGCCAGCAGCGCCAGCGACGCGCGGTGGTCTGCTGCGACGAGCGTGCACAGCCGGGTGATGGCCGCCGGGCGCCGCTGCATCAGCGCCGAGATGAGTGCCGTGCCGGCGCCCCGTCTTTGCCAGTCGTCGACGACGGTGACGGCGACGTCGGCGGTGGCCGGATCATCGGGGTACTGCAGGACACGGGCGACCCCGGCCGGCTCCTCCTTGCCCTCGGGCGGCAGCACGACCAGCAAGAGCGCAATGTGATGCACCCCGTCAACACTGCCGACCAACCGCTGGATCATCGGGTCATCGAGCTCATTGAGCACGTGGAGGAACCGGTGCTGGCGCGATTCGGGCGACAGGCGGCGGAACAGGTCGCGCAGCGTCTCGGCATCCGTGGACAGCAGCGGCCAGATCAGCGCAGGCGTGCCGTCGTTCAGAAAGAACTCCCCGGGCAGCATCGGGCCAGGGGCCGGGCGCGCCGTGCTCAGCGTGTTACCGCGGTCAGCGCCCGGCATCCGAATCTGCGATACCGCAGCCTCTGGGCCGGCCTTCCTGCTCATGACCTTAATTTCCCTGATTGTCTGGTGTGCGCAGAGATGTACAACCAAGGTACCATTCTTCCCGCGTTCAATTCCCCGGGATCAGCCGTTATCCAGATTGTTTCCTGCAGGTTCCGGCAATGTCATCAGTTTGTAAAAACAGTCCCAGGGCACCCGGATTGCCGCTGGGCCCTGGCCTTTCTTCGTCTGCATGCTGCAACATCAGGCCGGAATCTGAAGAGTTCCTGTACGTACCGGATCGAACTGGCCATTCACTCCACCGGCATATCAAATTCCCATTTCTACCATTTTAACAGAATCAGCTCACCGTGCCGGCTAAACCCGTCGGGCGCCCGGGGTCCGTGGTTCGTGAATGCGCAGAATGTTCTTTCGCGCACACCTTCGAAGGGCTACTCACCAGGACCATCGCAACCCTCGCCGCTCACACTCTGCTACTGACTCAGCTCAGCGACGCGACGTGAACGGGAGGCCATCGACTTCACCCCGCGGGAGCCGGCCGTCTAGCCTTACGATCGGGTGTCATGCCAGCGAACCGGATGAACCGTAACGGGTTTTACGCTGCGATGGCGCCTCACGATGACGCGAGCCTCCGCAAGATCTTGTGGACCGTCTACTGGCGCGGGAACGCTCAGCTCCGCGAGCGCATCGAGGACGAGCTGCGCCCGCAGGATCAGCCGAAAGTGAAGCCGAAGAAGGAGCTGACAGACCCGGTCGGCGTCTTGGCCGAGGTGACGACCTTCGTCGGGCTGGCCACGGACGGCGCCTATATGGCGGGAGACCGCCGAGTGCATCACACCGAGCGGTCGAAGTGGCGGTATACGTTCCGCCGGCTGGTAGCCGGCGCGCTGGCGGCGCTGGCGGCCAGCGACCCCGCACCAGCACAGCAGGCCGTCACGAAGATTGTCGATCTGGCCTGCGACATGAAGAGATACGACTATTTCCACTCCGACGATCCGGTAGAGGCCGCCAAGTTCGTGGTATCGGAGGCCGTGGCCGCGTTGTGGGAGTCGGTACTCCGGAATGACGGTTTCGCGGCGTTCGCCGACTGCGTGCCGGAGCAGCTCATCCGCTGGGAGGCAGAATACGGCTGGACCCGCCGGGGCTACGGTCAGGTGGCGGAAAAGGAGATGCCCCTAGCCGTTCCGCTGGCCCGGTTGCTGAGAACGCCGGATATGTGGCGGACGTTCGCCGAGTCCTACTTGGAGGCGCTGGAGGTGGCCGGGCGCGCGGACCCCAAGCGACCGCGCACCGTGTACAAAACCTTCGATGAGACCAGTTACCGGCGCAAGGAGCGGGCGGATGACCTCGCCGTGTGGCACGAGATGCTCCTCGACCGGTTCGCGGGTACTCCCGAGGACGAACTGCTGGACCGGCTCGTCGCCAGCCCCGCACTCGCCGGGCCGGAACCCATCTTCCTGCGCGCGAGGATCGCGGAGCGCCGTGGTGACGTTTACCAGGCCGCCGCACTCATCACCCAGTGCCTGAAGGAGATGCCCGGCCACCAGGCGTACCTGGACTTCGCTGTCGAGGTCAGCGCCGAACTGCCGTCCCGCGCCCGCGACATAGCAGCCCCTGGGATTCCGTTGTCACCCTGAAGGCGACCGGGAATCGTACCGTGAGGTGGAAAGTTGGCTGACCAGGTGCCAGGGGCGCTGCGCGTGCTGGTCGAGTCCAGGCGCGAGCAGGTAATGGCGATCGCGGCTCGCCATCACGCTAGCAGGGTTCGCCTTGCGCCCTTGCCGCGCTGGATGTTCACGCGGGGATCGCCTTGCCAGGGCGTCTTGTATACCTTGTGCGAGGTGCCGTCCTGTCGGGGTTCACCGCCAGCACTCGTTGACGCACCGGGCAACCTGGCGTCTCCCGGATCACAGTGGCGCCGCCAAATTCAGGCCGCATGAAGGCGATACGGGATGCCGGCCTGCTGTTCCGGCGCTCCCTGACCGAGCTGCTGCGCAACCTGGTCTCACTGGCCGTGAGCTTTTCCGCCCCGGTGCTGTACCTGGCCCTGTTCACGGCGCGGGCGGGAAGTAGCGGTCCATGAACTCGTTGCGGAACTTCCCGGCCGGGTCGTACCGCCGCAGCAGGGCGGCGAAGTCGGCCCACCGCGGGTACCGGCCCCGGATGGTCTCCGGCGCCACGGCGAACACCTTGCCCCAGTGCGGCCGCGCGGCGAAGGGGGCCAGCGCGTCCTCGACCGCCGCCACGACGGGGGTGACGGCGGCGTCGTCCTGGACCCAAGTGAAGTGAAAGGCGATCCGGTTGAACGAGTGGCCGCTGCCGAGCGCGCGGACGCGGTCGCTGCCGCGGACGATGTCCTGCAGTTCGGCGACGCTGGCGGGTGCCCGCAGCTCGCTGGCGCCGAACACCACGTTGCGGGCCCAGTTGGCCGACTGTCCGCTCATCACTCCACGCCCTCGTCATCGTCGCCGCGGGGCTTGGCCTGCCCGGCGGTCCTCTCTGTCCGGTTTAGCCGGCCGCCGACCGGAAAGTTGAAATCTCAAGCGGGAGGGCATGCCGCGCTGCCCCCCGCGGTTAGTACACGACGGAAGTTAGCAGTCCGCGAACGGGCCACGCGGGGGCGATCGAGAGCCCCCGAGGTGGCGGGTGCGATCGGGAGCGCCCGCCAGATGTGGCCGCGAAGCCGAAGCGAGGGAGATTCATGCAGACCAGGACCATCGGGCGGGTTACCGTCAGCGCGATCGGCCTGGGCGGGATGCCCATGTCGATCGAGGGCCGCCCGGACGAGGACCGGTCCATCCGTACCATCCACGCCGCGCTGGACGCGGGCGTGACCCTGATCGACACCGCCGACGCGTACCACGTGAACGCGGGGGAGGCCGGCCACAACGAGCGGCTCATCGCGAAGGCGCTGGCCACCTACCCCGGCGACACCAGCAACGTGCTCGTGGCCACCAAGGGCGGCCACATCCGCCCCGGTGACGGCTCGTGGACCGTGGACGGGTCGCCCGCGCACCTGCGCCAGGCGGTGGACGCGTCGCTGAAGGCGCTGGGCACCGACACCATCGGTCTCTACCAGTTCCACCGGCCGGACCCGAAGGTGCCCTACGAGGAGTCGGTCGGCGTCCTGAAGGAACTTCTCGACCAGGGCAAGATCCGCCTGGCCGGGATCTCGAACGCCACGGTGGAGCAGATCGACATCGCCCGGCGCGTACTGGGGGAGGGGAACCTGGCCAGCGTCCAGAACCAGTTCTCGCCGGCGTTCCGTTCCAGCGAGCCCGAACTGCGGCACACGGCCAGCCTGGGCATCGCATTCCTGCCGTGGAGCCCGCTCGGCGGCATCGGCAACGCCGGTGACCTCGGCTCGCGGCATCGCGCGTTTGCCGAGATCGCGCGGGACCGCCAGGTCTCGCCGCAGCGGCTCACGCTCGCCTGGCTGCTGGCCCTCGCGCCGACCGTCATCCCGATCCCCGGCGCCAGCCGCCCGGAGTCGGTCACGGACTCGGCGCAGGCCACTGATCTCGTCCTGACCAGCGAGGAAGTCGACCGCCTGAACCAGGCGTAACCGGCGCCCAGAAGGCGCCAGCAGAAGGCGCCA
>PLRW01000114.1 GCA_003164955.1 Actinomycetota bacterium | reverse complement strand
CCGCCCGCGCTAGCCGCTCCCGCCCGCCGCCTTCCGCACGTTCGCCCAGGTACTGGAATGGCTGCTCGACGGCCTTGCGGCCGTGGCCACCGAGACTGGGCAACCCTGACCCGCGGGCCTTCCTTATTGCCGCCCTTCCTTATTGGGGCCCTGCCTTATGGCTGGCCAATTGCGCAAGGATGGAAAGTGAAATGGAATTGATATCCATAGCTATTTCAAAATTAATTTCCATGTGCTATTATCCTGAATAACGCTGATAATGTCGCGGCGTGACCGAAGGCAATGCAACCGAAGACAATGCAACCAAAGACAGCGCCCACGCGAACATCGCGGAACAGGCGCTCCCGTACAGCGACCGGGATATCGCTCGTTCACCGCCACCTGCACCTTTCTTGCGGAGATATTTGCCGCAAGATAAGCATTTCAGCCGAAGGTAGCAGGCCCGAAGGTAGGACGCCGGGCCACCGGAGCCGGGCGGCTTTGCCCCGGGGGGCAGTCCGTCGGCTACGGCCGGGTGAGCAGCTCGCGCCCGTGCTTGCGCAGCTCGGCGACCGAAGTGACGCCCAGCAGCTGCATCGTCCGGGTGAACTGGTCCGCCAGCAGGTCGAGGACCCGGTCCACGCCCGGCTCGCCCCCGGCCATCAGGCCGTACAGGTAGGAGCGGCCGATCATGCCCGCGTCTGCGCCCAGGGCCATCGCGACCGCCAGGTCGGCGCCGTGCCGGATCCCGGAGTCCACCAGCACGCAGGGGCCGTCACCCAGCGCCTCCCGGACCTCGGCGACCAGATCGATGGGCGCGATGGCGCGGTCCAGCTGCCGCCCGCCGTGGTTGGACAGCTGGACGCCGTCGGCGCCAGCCTCGATGGCCCGCTGCGCGTCGGCCGCCCCCAGCGGGCCCTTGACGATCAGCTTCCCGGGCCAGTGCGCGCGCAGCACGGCGATGTCGTCCGGAGTGATGGTCGGGCTGAACTTCGCAACGCCGCTGGCTACGGTCCCGGACTGGAAGTCGGGCGGCAGGTTGGCGAACGTGATCGCCGGGTTGCGCAGCATCCGCATCCAGTAGGCCGGCCGTGAGCCGATGCTGGCTATCGTGCTCACGGTCAGTTCGGGCGGGATGACCAGCCCGTTGTGCTCGTCACGGATGCGGAACCCGGTGACGGTCGTGTCGACGGTCACCACCAGCACGCGGAACCCGCTGGTCGCGGCGCGCTGGACCAGTTCCTGGGTCAGCGCGCGGTCCTTCAGCATGTAGAGCTGGAACCACAGGTCGTCCTGGCCGGTGGCCTGGGCCGCGGTGGCGAGGTCCTCGATGGAGGTGGTCCCCATGGTGGACAGCGTGTACGGCAGGTTCCGGCGGCCCGCCGCCCGCGCGACGGCGATCTCCCCGTCCGGGTGCATCATCCGGGAGTACCCGGTCGGGGCCATGCCGAGCGGCAGGGAGTGCGTCCGGCCGAGGACCTGGGTGCTCGTATCGATCCTGGCCACGTCGACCAGCTCGTTCGGCCGGAACTGCCAGCGCCGGAACGCGCGGAGGTTGCCGGCCATGCTCAGCTCGTCGTCGGCGGCGCCGTCCACGTAGTCGAAGACGGGCCGCGGGATCAGCAGCTTGGCGCTCCGGCGCAGATCGGCAACGCTGTAGCAGCGGCCGAGCCGCCGCTTGACGATGTCGCGCTCGACGGGCTTCATCCGGATCAGCTGCCGGATCTCCGCGATGTTCATGTTAAGAAACGTACCGTTTTCGGCGGCGCCGCAAACGCTTGCATCTACTCCCCGCCTGGTTGTGATTTTGAAAGATAAGTGGCGGCGAATCTTTACCGGTAGCTGGCGGGGAAGTTGCCGATGATGAGTTCTTGATCATCCACGCTGCCAGGTGGGCCAGGGCTCCGGTGCCTCCGGTGATGACCGAGACGACGGCCACGATCGCCCGGACCAGGGTCACGTCCAAGCCGGAGTACTCAGCGATTCCCGCGCAGACCCCGGCCACCATGTGGCCCTTCCGGGGGCGCATCAGGACCCTGGTCCCGTTCCGCCGTTCATATGAGCCGTCCTCGCCGTGGCCCCAGGGGTAGCTGGCCGCCGCCGACGGCTGATCCCGGTGCCGGCCCACAACATATGTTGGCAATCTAAACTAGCAATATTTTTCAAGAAACGTTGTACGTTTATCCATGTGGCGGACTGGGGCTTCCTGACCAACCACGCCCGGGTCCTGCTGCATATCGCCCACGACCCGGGCGCGAGACTGCGTGACATCCTCGGCACGAAAGCCTGACGATCATGCCCCAGGATGATGCCCCCGCGGCCGGCTTCCGGCCCTTCTTCAACCCCGCCACCGGCGAGTGGATCACCTACACCGCTATCGCCGAGGACAACCACGGGCAGCTGGTCCGCTTCACTTGGCGCAGCGTGCCCGGCGGGGTGATCACCGAGCACATCCATCCCCGCCAGGAAGAGCGTTTCACCATCCTGGCGGGCCAGGCCCACTTCACCCTCAACGGCCAGGAACATGTGGCCGGCGCGGGCGAGACGGTCATCGTGCCGGCCGGCGTGCCGCATTCGGAGGGCAACCCCGGACCAGCCGAGATCGAGGGCATCGTCGAGCTGCGCCCGGCGCTGCGCGCCAAGGAACTGCATGAGGCCTTCGCCGGCCTGGTCGCCGACGGCAAGACCACACCGCGGGGCGCGCCGCGCAACCCGCTCCAGCTCGGCGCCACCTTCTGGCACTTCCGCCACGAAAGCCGGGTCACCTCACCGCCCATCTGGGTGCAGAACCTCATGCTCCCGCCGCTGTGGGCGCTGGCCAAGGTCTTCGGCGTCCGCTCCTACTACGACCGCTGGGACAGCCGTATCCCGGACGCCGGCTCAGGCCACCCGGAACTTCCCCGCCCGGATGCTGGATCCGGCGATAACGCGACATCGGGAAGCGACTCGGTGTAACGCTGGACAGGTGACCGGCAGCGATGCCCGGCACCTGGCCGGCCTGACCGAGGAGCAGCGGGACGAGGCGCTGGCCCGCTGGCAGGTTCTGCGCCCGCACATCGAAGACGGCGTACCACTCACGCGGCTGGCTGGGCATGGCGGAGTCGCCGCCCGGACGCTGCAGCGGTGGGCGGCCCGTTACCGCGCTGATGGCCTGGCCAGGCTGCCCGCAGCGAGCGAGCCGACCGTGCAGCCCGGCGGCCTGTTCCACGGCCCACCCCGGCCACAGGCAGCTCAACTCGATTAAACTAACCGGAAATATAGATATGGCGACGCCGATCTGTGAGGGGAAGCCGATGTCACTGCGGTTCCACTGGTTCCTGCCGACCAACGGCGACGGCCGGGACATCGTGGGCGGCGGCCACGGGGTGGCCACCGGCGCAGCCGGGGCGATCCGGCCGGCGTCGCTGGCGTACCTGGGCCAGATCGCCCGCAGCGCCGAGCAGCTCGGGTTCGAGGCTGCCCTCACGCCCACCGGGGCCTGGTGCGAAGACGCCTGGCTGGCCACCGCGATGCTTACCGAGGTGACCGAGCGGCTGAAGTTCCTGGTCGCGTTCCGGCCGGGCCTGATCTCCCCGACCCTGTCCGCGCAGATGGCCGCGACCTTCCAGCGTTACTCCAAGGGGCGCCTGCTGCTCAACGTCGTGACCGGCGGCGAGTCCGCCGAACAGCAGGCCTACGGCGACTTCGCCGGCAAGGCGGAGCGGTACGAGCGGTGCGGCGAGTTCCTCGACATCGTCACGCGGCTGTGGGCGGGGGAGACCGTCGACTTCGACGGCAAGCACCTGCACGTAGCCGGGGCGCGGCTGTCCCGGCGCCCCGACCCGGTACCGGACCTGTACTTCGGCGGGTCGTCGGCTGAGGCGGGACCCGTGGCTGCCCGCTACACCGACGTCTACCTGACCTGGGGCGAGCCTCCTGCGGCGGTAGAGGCCAAGCTGCGCTGGATCGCGGGGCTGGCCGCGCCGCGCCGGATGAGGTTCGGCATCCGGCTGCACGTCATCAGCCGGGACACCGCGGCCGACGCGTGGCGGCAGGCGGACCGGCTGATCGAGGGGGTCGACGAGGCGATGATCGCCAAGGTCCAGGCAGGCCTGGCCACCAGCGAGTCGGAGGGCCTGCGGCGGATGCGCGAACTGCACGGCGGGTCCCGCGACGGGCTGGAGGTCGCACCGAACCTGTGGGCGGGCGTCGGGCTGGTCCGCGGCGGTGCCGGGACCGCGCTGGTCGGCAGCCACGCCGAGGTCGCCGACCGGATCGAGGAGTACGCCAGACTGGGCATCTCGGAGTTCATCCTCTCCGGGTACCCGCACCTGGAGGAGGCGTACTGGTTCGGCGAGGGCGTGCTGCCCATCCTGGCGTCGCGCGGTGTGTGGAGTCATCCCGCGCCGGAAGCCGCCGACGGCACCGCGAACGTGACGCCGTTCGCCCCGACCTCGGGCGCCGCCCCGGCCGCCGCGTCGTGACTGCCGGCATGCTGAGCCGGCCCGGCCCGGGGGCGGACCGGCCGGGTGCCGCCACAGACCGGCCGGGTGCCGCCACAGACCGGCCGGGCATGGGAAGGGTAGGGTAACACCGTGCGGATCGCTGTCGTAGTCGGGAACCCCAAGCCGGCGTCCCGCACGCTGGGGGTCGCGACCGCCGTGGCTGACGCGCTGTCGGCCAGGTTCGGCGTGGGTGAGAGCCATCTGATCGTGGATCTCGCCGAGCACGCCGGGGACCTGTTCGACTGGGGCGCGCCGCGGCTGGCGCAGCTCACCGCCGAGGTGGCCGCCGCCGGGCTGATCGTCGCCGCGTCGCCCACCTATAAGGCCACGTACACCGGCATGCTGAAGGCGTTCTTCGACCGCTACGGGTCGAACGGCCTGGCCGGCTCGGTCGCCGTTCCGCTGATGACCGGCGGCGCGCCGATCCACGCCCTCGCGGTCGAAGTGCACCTGCGGCCGCTGCTGGTCGAGCTGGGCGCGACCGTGCCCACCCGTGGCCTCTACGTCACCGAGCCCGAGTTCGCCGACGTCGGCGCCTCGATCGGGCGCTGGGCCGAGGCCGGCGTCCCGCTCCTGCGCCGCGCCCTGAGCTAGCCGCCCCGCAGACGGCGGCTCGCGTTCGGAGGCCTGTCCCGCGTCCTCCCCCGCTAGCCGCCCCGCCGGCGGCCGCTCACGTGCGGAGGCCTGTCCGCACCCTCCCGAGTCGTCCGCCCGTCTGCGGCCGGCAGTGCCCGGACCCCTCCTTACCCGACTGGCCCCGCCCGGGCTACGCCGGGCTGAGCAGGCGCCGCACCGGGCGCGGCGGGCCGAGGCTGGTCGGCGTGGTCGAGGGGCGCAGGTACTCCTGGCCCTCCGGCCACCGGGCGACGTACTGCGCGCCGGTCTCGGTGTCGTAGCCGATCACGGTCACGTCGTCCACGCTGACCACGAACAGCGCGAACTCGCCCACCACGGGCCGCCAGCCGAGTTGCCGGGCCGCCTCGGCCGCGTACTGCTGCTGAACATCCCGGCTCGTCTCCGCCCGCGCGGTGCCGCGGACCTTGACCTCGGTGGCGGCCTGCGGGCCGGTGATGATGCTGTGCAGCTGAATCCGCCTATCCCGGTCCAGGTCGGCGACCTTCGCGGATGTCCGCATCATCGACAGCCACAGCTCCCCGTCCATGAGCAGTGGCTCCACCCCGCTGATCCGGGCCGACCCGTCCCGTCTGGTCGTGCCCACCAGCACGACGCCAGGCTTGATCAGGCGGTCGTGCACGACCGTCCCGAGGGCTGGCTCACAGCCCGCTATCTCTGCCCATTTCATGTCACTGGTCTACGCCGGCCCTCTGACATTTTCCTGTTCCGTCCTACACCGGCCCACTGACATTTCCGTGTTCGCTCATACAGTTGGCAGATGGACGCCGCGCAACGCCAGCTCAACGACCAGATCGATGACGCGACCCAGCGCCTGCTCGACACGGCCCGCGTCATCGCCGAGCCCGACCTGCGGCAGCCGTCGCTGCTGCCGGACTGGACCCGCGCGCACGTTCTGGGCCACGTGGCCCGCAGCGCCGACGCGATGCGCAACCTGCTGATCGGTGCCCGGTCCGGCGAGGACCGCCCCGCCTATCCCAGCGCGGAGGCCCGCGTCGCCGGCATCGAGGAAAGCGCGGCCCTGGAGGCCAAGGACCTCATGGCCGACCTGGCCGGCTCGGCCATGGCCTTCCGTGCCATCGCCCGGCAGCTGACCGAGGAAGACTGGCAATACCGGGTCCGGATCCTGGACTCGGCCCCCTTCCCGGCCGCCCAGCTCCTGACCCGCCGGCTCGTCGAGGTCGAACTGCACCATTGCGACCTGGGCGCCGGTTACAGCCCGGCCGACTGGCCGGCCGCCTTCGCCGCCATGGACCTCGCCGAGCCGATGGACTCCCAGCGCCAGGACCGCCTCGCCCGGCCCCACCCCGAGCGGCCCGCGCGCGTGGCCCCGCACGCGCCCCCGCCGCGCCGCGCTGGCTGGCGCCCGTTCACGTCGTAACGCCGAGGATCCGGTCCGTGGCGGGGTCGGGCTCGCCGCCGAAATACTGGCCCAGCACGGCGCCAAACGGGGCTTCCGCGGGGGCCGCCCGCAGGAACAACGTCATCGACGACCGGAGTTTCTGCGCGTCCAGTCCGCCGAATATCTGGTCCGCGTCACGGCCGTGTAGCTGCCGGAGGATGCGCGCGGACTCGGCCAGCCGCGGGCCCAGCACCGGGTGCCGGAGGTAGGCCCGCGCTTCCTCCAGTGAGGAGATCGCGAACCGTTTCGACGTCGGGCTCTGGCCGAGGCCGGTGATCTGCGGGAACACGAACCAGATCCAGTGGCTCCGCTTCCGCCCGGCCCGCAGCTCGGCGACGGCTTGCTCGTAGCTGCCGCCCGCGTCCTGGGCGTCGACGAAGCGCTGAAGATCGTAGGGGTCGTCCATGATCGCCTCCGTTCCGCGCCGGCCGCCCTGGACCCGGCGTCTGGTGTGCTCCGTCACCGGTACGTGTCGGCACCATGCCCGTTCGGAATGATCGATTGCCGTTTCTTTCCGCTGGCCATCGGGCGAAATCAGGCTCTCAGACCTCATACGGTGCAACGGTTAACCATTTGACCGGTCCCTGGACCGGCCCTGTTCGATGAGGGCCATGCGCCCCCTGTTCACGATCCCGCCCAAGCTGAACCCGGGGGACCGGGTCGCGGTGGTGCCGCCGTCGTTCGCGGCACCCGGCCTGGCCCCGGCGGGGGACGCTAGCGGATGCCGGGGCCGGTGCGCGCCGGCATCATGGACTGCAGGGTCTCCATGATCGCCGGATTGGCCACGCCGCTCCAATCTTCGGTCAGCAGCCCGTCGGTCGCGCGACTGCCCCAGCTGAAGTGGACTCGGCCGGTCGCCGGGTTCGTGCCTCGCGCATGCGTGGGATTGAGCCCCCACCAGCACCAGTCCACGTCGTTGGCGGTCAGCCAGGCGTAAATGTTGCTCCACCAGGCGGCGTTGCGGGCCTCGCTGGCGCCAGACGGCGGCGCCAGCCCAAGGTTGGCCGGCGACCGGGTGTCCGTGCTGAACTCACCCACCCAGACCGGGGCGATCTGATCGGCCAGAACGTACCCCGCCTCTCTGCTCAGCTGATTGGAGAACGCCTGCTGAGGCTGACGGTCAGGATGAAACCACGGATAGTCGTGGCGGCCGTAGACCACCTTTCCGGCCTGGCCGAGCCGGACCGGATGAGCAGCGACGCCGGTGAGATCCGCGGCGTAACCCAGGCCGTCGCACATGATCAGCGGATCCGGATTGATGCTGTGGATCAGGTTCCCGGCCGACGTGTACATCGCGGCGAAGTCGGTCCGCCGTTTCCCGGTGCCCCACGTCGGGATGAGCGTCCGCCATCCCACCCTGGCCGGGCGCGGCTCGTTCTTGATATCCATGGCGGCGACCAGCGGGTTGGACGCGTACCGGGCCGTGATGTCTTCCCAGGCCGCCATGAACGACGCCGCGGGCCAGCGGTCGCTGTACCAGAGCCCGTCACCGTCGTCGTTGGAGCAGCACCAGCCGGCCGAGAGCATGTGGCAGTTGGGGATGACGATGAGGCCCGCCCCGGTCAGCGCGGCCACGCACGCGTCGTACACCTGCATCGGCGTCGACCCGTGCAGGTCGGGATTCGCGGCGAGGTAGGGGTCGGCGACGGGCGTGATCTGTTGCGTCATCCGCAGGCTGAACGGGAAACGCACGGTGTTGAAGCCCAGGCCGGCGATGGTCTGCGCGAGAGCGTCCCGGTGCACGTGCTCCAGGCCGGCCACGACCCCGTCGTCCATGTGGGCCCCGATCCAGTTGACGCCGGCGAGCTTGACCCGCCTTCCGTTCGCGTCGACGATGAACCGGCCGCTCGTGGACAGCGGCGTCGCGATGCCCATATCCGTGCCTGCTCCCTTACGAGGTGGGCCCCATGATCGGCGTCCCATTTCCGCAGTATTTACCGAGAACCGACGACGTTCATGGTCATTCCGGCTCCGGTCAGGGGCGCGGGGGAGGTGGGTCCTGGGTGCGGGTCAGACGTCGAGGCCCAGGGTGAACGTGGGCTTGGGCGACGTCGCGGGCAGTCGGTGCTCGTCGGCGAGCCGGCGGATGGCGGTGCCCGTCGCGAGGAATTCCGTGGCGTGCTCACCCCAGACGTGGTTCGAGACGGCCACGTTGACCCCGACGATCCCGGACGACTTGGCGCTGGTCGCCTCGGCCTGCATCCGCGACAGCGCGAGTTCCCGCGCGTCGTAGACGCCCTGAGTGAACTGGACCATCTCCTGGTTCTGGCCGGTCTGCTGGAGCGCCTGCATGGCCGACTGGTGGGCGATGTGGTAGACGCAGGTGCCGAGCACGAAGGCGACCGGCACCGCCCCGGCGGCGAGCAGCCGGAAGAAGTCCTGCGCGGACAGGTCGGAGGTGAAGGCCCGGCCGTCCGGGGCCCGGTGCGCGCCGGTGCCGGCGATCGCCTTCACCGCCGTCCCGGTGGCCACGAACTCCAGCACGTCCTGGCCCCAGGCGTACATCTGCATCCGGAGTTCGACGCCGACGATGCCGTCCGCGCCGAGGTGATCCGACTCCGCGCGCATCCGGGCCATGGCCAGTTCCCGCGCGTTGTACATGGCCTGGCTGAGGACCTGCAATTCCTGATTCTGGGACCAGCGGCCCAGTTGCAGGCCGACGTGGTAGATCGACGATCCGACCACGAAGCCGAGCGGCTCGAAACCCGCCTCGCCCAGCAGCACGTACTCAGAGACCGACAGGTCGGAGGTGAACACTCCGCCCGGTTCCGCGCCGGCGGTCTGCGCGAGCCGGGAGTCGGCGGCCTGCGGTTCCCAGCTGGCACCCGTATCACCCGGGTTCTTCCCGAAGAGGGGCATTGCGTCTCCTCACTCCGTTGTGGCGCTCCCAGGCGAGCGCCCGGGAGTGGTGGAGATTCTCCCCGGAACCCTAACGGGCCTTTGCGCTCGTCTTCGCCGGTTTCGGGCCCGCCTGGCCCGCGTTCTTGCCGGCGGCGCCCTTGCCCCGGGCCGGCTGGGCGGTCCCCGGCTGGGCGGCCGCCGTCTTGGCCGCCGCCTTGAGCTGCTGCTTGTAGGCGCGGACGCGGGCCAGCGAGTCCTCGTCGGAGATGTCGGCGACCGAACAGTAGGTCCCGGCGGCACCGAACGTCCCGGCCGCCTCTCGCCAGCCGGCCGGCTGTACGCCTAGCTGCTTGCCGAGCAGGGCCACGAAGATCTGGGCCTTCTGCGCGCCGAACCCGGGCAGTTCGGCGACCCGCTTGCGCAGGTCGGTTCCGTCCGCCGCGTCACCCCAGACCCGGCCGGCGTCGCCGTCGTACCGCGCGACGATCAGCTGGCACAGCGCCTGGACACGGGCGGCCATGGATTTCGGGTACCGGTGCAGCGCTGGTCGTTCGGCGAACACCGCGGCGAGCGCCTCCGGCTCGTACTCGGCCAGATCCGGGGCCGTCGGCTCGTGTCCCAGCCGCCGGGTCAGGTCGTAGGGGGCGCTGAAGGCACGCTCCAGCGGCACCTGCTGATCGAGCAGCATGGCGATGAGCAGTGCCAGCGGGTCCCGGCTGAGCAGGTCGTTTGCGTCCGGTTCGACCGGCATTGAGATGGTCACAGGGTCCTCCATGTCGCGCGCACCCATCATTGCGTATCGTCATGACCGCCGTCACCCGCGTCTCAGTTGGTTCACCCGCGTCCCGCTCCGCTTCTCCCGCTTCCCGCTCTGCTTCTCCCGCGTCCCCGCTCTGCTTCTCCCGCGTCCCCACCCCTAGGGATAACCCCCCACGTTAGGGTGGCGTCAGCCGCCTGGCCGGGCGGCGGCGGAGGTGCCATCGTGGAATCTGGCGGGTCGGCTAGTCGTTCTTCTAATGACGGGCAGCGCGTGCGTCGGCCGGCTTGCCAGTAAAAAGCCGGGGCGCCGCGTCCCAGCCCGGATGGATGGAGTCAACATGACACCCCACATGAAGTGGGCAATCGGCGGAGTCATCGTCGGCCTGATCCTGCTGGGGTTCATCCCAGTGTGGTTTGCCGTGCTGGTTATCGCCGCCGCGGTCGCGATCCCGACCGCGGCGTACCTGATGCTGGACGAGTCCCAGCGCCGCCGTCTGCGGGAAAACCGGCGCCGCCGGCAGCTCGGCAGCTAACCGGCTGCTGGGCTGTTCATGACCCAGCCGCCCGGAAGAGAGCGGTGCCGCCCAGGCTCGGCCTATCACCCGGGCCTGGGCGACCCAGGTGGCGCAGCGCCTGAGGATCAAGGGGCGCAGCGCCTGAGGATCAAGCAGTCGATCCGGCACGCCCGGATTTGACCCGGGGCCCAATGCGTTGATCTGGTGAGCAGTACGGTCCCGGATCGAAGGAAGCCACCAATGCCTGTCCGCCGCCTGAACCACGCCGTGCTCTATATCCGCGATCTGGCCCGTACGGTCAGCTTCTATCGCGAGACGCTCGGCTTCGAAGTACGCATCGAGATTCCCGGGCGGGCCGCGTTCCTGCGTGCCCCCGGGTCCGCTAACGACCATGACCTCGGCCTGTTCGCGCTCGGTGAGGCCGAGCCTGCCGGACCCGCCGAGGGCGAGCCGCGGGTAGGCCTGTACCACCTCGCCTGGGAGGTCGGCACGCTCGCCGACCTGGCCGACGCGCGGGAGAAACTCCGCGCCGCGGGCGCGCTCGTCGGCCAGAGCGACCACCGCGTCTCGAAGTCCCTGTACGCCAAGGACCCGAACGGCATCGAGTTCGAGGTGATGTGGCGGGTGCCCGCCGAGGACTGGGACGAGGAGCTGGGCAAGGGCAGCATGATCGCCCTGCTCGACCTGGACGCGGACCTGGCTCGCTGGGGAGACCGCATCACCGGCGCCGCCGCCGGCTCCGCCACCTGACCGCTGCCGTAAGCGGGACGTCTCCGCCGCACGGCACGCTGGCACCTTGGACTCGCCGCAACGTGCGCGATGGCGCCTTTGGCGCGCTGGGACGTGCCGGGTCAGCGTTTGCTGATCGCGCCGCGCAAGATAGCGAACGCGCCGAGGCGCGCTCCGATGGTGGCGATCACCGCGACGGGCAGAATCTGCGGCAATTCGTCCGCGGGGACCAGGGCCACCGCGGCGAAGGCGACCGCGACACCGCCCACGGCCACGGCGAGCGCCGCGGCGGCCCGGCGGCCGCGCAGGGTCCGCCGCACCAGCAGGCGCGCCTCGGGCGGGAGCCGGAACACCATCCAGGCGAAGCTCGCGACCGCGAGGACGCCGAGCACGGTCAGGCCGATCGCGAACGGGAACCGGCCCAGATGAGCGACCACCGGAATCCAGATGAGCAGCAAGGCAGCCAGCGTGAAGATGTAGATCATCCGTGACACGGTGCGGACGATCACGACGTCGATGTTCCGGCTGTAGACGCTCTCGGCGGGGGAGACCCGGGCCGCCCGGATGAAGTGCCGGACCGCGCCGCGGGTGTCGTGCCGGCGCAGCCGGATCCGGCCCAGCTCGTTCATGGCCCCGCTGTGCGCCGGGTCCAGCGCGAGCGCGCGCTCCTGGTGGATCCGCGCCGCGTCGAGGTCGCCGGCCGCCAGGCTGACCTTGCCGGAGAGGAAATGCACGTCCGGCTCGTTCGGTGCGAGGCTGCGCGCCTGGCTGGCCGCCCCCGTCGCGATATCGAGCCGCCGCGCGCCGAGCGCCGCCTGCGCCACGCAGATATGGGCCTGCCAGTGCCCGGGAGCGAGCCGGCGCGCCTCCATCCCCGCGCGCAGCGCCTCGGGGTAGTTGTCGGTGTGCAGCAGTGCGTTGCTGGCCAGCCGGTGCGGCCACTCGTCCGATGGGTCCAGGGACACCGCGCGGTTGGCGGCGTCGACGGCTTGCTGGTGCCGCGCCGCGCCCAGATGTGCCCGGGCCAGCAGGCACCACGCCCTGGCGCTCTCCGGCTGCGCCGCCACCAGCCGGGACAGCAGGCCGCACGCCTGGTCGTAACGCTTCATGTCCAGCATCGCGTCGGCCCGCGCGAGTTCCTGCGCGAGTTCGATCATGGCGGGACCGTGCTCATATCAGGCGGCGCTTCTTCAGGTAGCTCGCCAGGTCGTCGTAGGCTCCGCCCTCGTTGGCGAACAGCGCGACGTTCCTGGCCGTGTCGAACCAGGCCCCCAGCGATGGTTTGACCTCGGCGATCGCGGCCTCCAGGTCGGGCTGGCCGATCATGCGGGCCTCGCCGCGGTGGATGGAGTCCATCAGCGCGCGCTCGGAGCCCGTCTCGCAGATGTGCGCGATATCCGCGCCGGAATACCCGTCAGTCAGCTTGGCCAGCCGGGCCAGGTTGACCCCGGCTACTGGACGTTCCCGCAGGTGGTAGCGGAACACGGCCTCCCGCGCCGTGCCGTCGGGGGGCAGCACCAGCAACGTGCGGTCGAAGCGGCCGGGACGGCGCAGCGCGCTATCCACGTCCCACGGATGATTGGTCGCGGCGAGCAGGAACACCCCGTCGTTGCCGCCGTCCACGTCATCCAGCTCCAGCAGCAGCTGGTTCACGGCGCTGCGCATCGGGGTGTTCCGGAGCTGGCTGCGCTTCTGGCCGATCGCGTCGACCTCGTCCAGGAACAGCACGCAGGGAGCGTTGCGCCGGGCGATCTCGAACAGTTCGTGGATGTTGCGCTCGCTCTGCCCGACGAACATGTCGATGATGTCGGCGAACGACACCGCCATGAACCGCGCACCCAGCTCGCCGGCCACGGCGCGTGCGATGAACGTCTTCCCGCAGCCCGGCGGCCCGTACAGCAGCAGGCCGCCGCGCAGGTTCTTGCCGTATAGCTTGCGCAGCTCCGGGTTCCGCATGGGGGCCAGGAACGCCGCCTCGAGCCGTTCTTTGACCTGGGTCATCCCGGCGACGTCGGCGAGCTTCAGCGTGGACCGTTCGGCGTCGAAGGAGTCGACCGCCTCCGCCGGCGCCTTGGTCTCGCTCTCGTCGCCGCCCACGAACATCGGCGGGAGGACGTCACGCAGCTCGGACTCGGCCTGGGACCAGTCGAACTCCGGGGCGCCGGCCGGTCTGTTCTGGCCGCTGCGGCCCGGCGGCTGGGCACCGTCCGGCCGGTTCTGGCCGTCCGGCGCCGTGGGCGGCCGGCTCGTCTCCGGTGGCCCCGTTTCCTGCGGCCCTGCCGGGTCCGCGACGCCGGTCCCGGCGTCGGGCGCGGACGGCTGCTGCAGCAGCGCCAGCGCCTCGGCGTTGCCCGGATCGCGCTGCAGAACCGCGCCCACGTGCCGGATCGCTTCGTCCCGCTGCCCGGCTCGCAGCAGCAGAGCGGCGAGATGCACGCGGAGGGGCACATCGTCCGGCATGGCCTCGACGGCCTTGCGCAGACTGGCGAGCACGGTCAGGTCGGGTTCCATGCGGCCGTCCGGTCTTGTCAGGATGGGCAGGCTCAAAGTCAAACAGTACGGTGCCGGAGAGCCTGCGGGTGCCATGCGGGCGTACATCTCCAGGTATCTGGGGCTATGCCGCAGGAGCAAAGGCAATCCTGTGGCCTCGGGAAACGTTGTCCGACCGGCTGGTTGCCGGATACGGCAACTGTCAGTCATGATGTGATGACGCTCTATCGTCGCCGAGGGTTCACGGAGGACGACATAGCAGGCAATGCGAGGCAGGGGCTCGCGGAGAAGGGCCCGGTTCCCCGAGCAGCTTTCCGTGACGTCTTTGGCGTGGGGGAGTTCCGAGCGCTGTGGCTGGCGCAGATTCTCTCGGTCGCGGGCGACCAGCTCGCCCGGGTCGCGCTCACCGTTCTGGTCTATGACCGGACCAGGTCGGCTTTGCTGGCCGCCGTGACGTACGTGGCCAGCATCGTGCCGACGTTCTTCGGCGGCGTGGCGATGGGTGGCCTGGCCGACCGGCTGCCCCGCCGCCAGGTCATGATCGCCTGTGACCTGATCCGCTGCCTGCTCGTGGCGATCATGGCGGTTCCCGGTATGCCACTGGCTCTGCTGGTCGTCCTGCTCTTCGCCGTCACCCTGGTGGGCGCGCCGTTCACCTCCGCCCGGGCCGCGGTGTTTCCCGACGTTCTGCCGGGGGACCGGTACGTACTCGGCACCGCGGTCACCATCACGACGAATCAGCTCGCACAGGTCATCGGCTTCGCCGTCGGCGGGACGCTGGTCAGCTTCCTGGGCGTCCGCACGTCACTGGTCATCGACGCCGGCACCTTTGTGCTGTCCGCGCTGATCGTGCGGTTCCGGACCCGCTGGCGGCGCGCGGCGCGGAGCCAGAGCTACGCCCGGCCGCGGCCCGTCGTGGACCTGCTGGCCGGCGCGCGGCTGGTGTTCACCCACCCCGCTCTCCGGGCACCGATGTTCCTCGGCTGGCTGGCCGCGTTCTACAACGCCCCGGAAGGGGTCGCCGCCCCCTTGGCCCGTTCGCTCGGCGGCGGCTCGGCCACCGTCGGCTTGGTGCTGGCCGCCGAGGCGTTCGGGGCCATGGTGGGCTCCATTGCCTTTAGCCGGCTGGTCAGCCCCGGCCTGCGGCTGCGGTGGATGGGGCCGCTGGCCATCGCCGCGTGCGGCGTGCTGATGCTCTTCGCCGTCGGCCCGCGGCTCCCTCTCGCGCTGACGATCCTGGCCGTGTCGGGGGTGTTCGCGTGCTTCCAGCTTGCCGCGGCCGCGGCCTTCGTCAGCGCGGCGCCGCCGGAACAGCGCAGCCAGGCGTTTGGCCTGGCCCAGGGGGGCATGAGCCTCGGCCAGGGCGTCGTCATGGTGCTGGCGGGCGCCGCTGCGGAACACTTCCGGCCCGCCGCCGTGATCGTGGTGTGCGGGGCAGTCGGCGCCGCGGCCGCGCTCATTATTGCGATCGGCAACCAGCGGCGAACCCCCGGTGCGCTAGTCCCCGGAAGCCCACCCGGTGCGCATGCCCCCGCAGGTCCGCCCCGGTCTGCGGCCAGTGGTCCCGGGGAGATGGCCCGGGGTTCGCAGGCGGCCCGGGGTTCGCAGGCGCCCCGGGATTCGCAGGCGGCGCCGTCCGGGGAGCCGACCGTTCGCAGTCGGCGCTCTCCCGGGAACCCGCCGCGACCCGCGCCACATTTTCCGGACGACCGCCCCCGATTCACCGCCGGTTTACGGCCGGCCGGCGGCGGCTTATCGCCGGAGGGCGGCTCAATACCCGGCCGAACGGCACCTGACGCGCCCCCATTAGTCTGCTGCGAAGGTCGCGGCCGAGCCGCCCGTGCAGCTGTTTCACGGCACATCGCCGCAGGCGTGGGTAGCGATCCAGCGTGAGGGACTACAGCCGATGGGCCGGCAATACGTGCACCTGTCCGCCGACATCGTGACAGCTGAACAGGTCGGGCGGCGCAAGTCCGCGACACCAGTAATTTTGATTGTCGATGCCAAACGCGCCCACGACAGCGGAACCCGATTCTTGCAAGGCAACGGCGTAGTCTGGCTCGCCAACCGTGTGTTGCCGGATTATCTCTCAGTTGAGTCGAAAATCGACAAAGAGTAAGCGTGTACGGTCGCCAGTTCGCCGATCCTCCCGGCTACACGAGGCTGCGGACCGCGGACGCGGCGTTGTCGCGTGTCGCGGAGCTTTCGCCGCGCACGGTCATCCTCGACGTCGAGCCCCTGGTCGCGGCCTGGAACACCGGCCCCGGCGAGCTGAGCCGCGGCGTTGCCCGGTGGGTGGCGGAACTGTCCGGCCTCGGCACCGTATCGGTCATTGGGTTTGTCACGAACTCGCGGCGAGCTCTGCCCGCCCGCCCGGGCCGCTACCGGCGCCGCAGCCAGGTGAAGGTGTTCTACGTGAGTTCGGGTGGCAAACCGCTACGGGCCGCCCGCTACCGCGATCTGCCGAGGCCGGGCGTGCTCGTCGGTGACCAGATCGCGACGGACGGCCTGCTGGCCTGGCGGCTGGGCTACCACTTCATTCACTACGATCCGGCGTTGGCCAAGCCACCCGGCACCAGGCTGATGAACCTGCTCGGCGCCCCGCTCGGCCCGCTGCTCTTCAGGCCCTGACGCCGGCTCACTCGCCGGCGATCTCCGCGTCGTCCAGGTGCACCAGGCCGACCTCGGTCACCCGCGACGGGTGACGGGCGTACAGGTAGATCAGGTAGCCGATGCCGACGACCATGAAGCCGGCCACGCCCGGGCCCATATAAGAGGACGGCGCCGTCAGGGGCGTGACGAACGAGAACGCCTTGATCCCGGCCGCGGCCAGCCAGGCGGGCACGAATGCGGCGATCCCCAGCACCGGGATGACCAGGTGCAGCAGCGGATTCCAGCCCCGTCGCCGCTTCGCGAAGAACCCGATGCACGCGGCGTTGATCACGATGTAGATGGCCGCCAGCACGATGACCAGGCCGGTGCCGACCATCGCGAACGCGGTGACCGGGGTGTAGGCGAAGCCCAGGCCCAGTGTCACCGCGATGGTGACGACGAACGTGGCGAAGATGGCGATCACCGGCGAGCTGTGCTTGTGGTGCACGCGCGCGAGGAAGTGCGGGAACGCGCCGATCCGGCCCATCGCGTAGGCCGTGCGGCTGGATACGTTCACGCCCGCGTTGGCGTTCGCGATCGTGGAGTTCACGATGGCCAGGAACACGAAGAACCAGAAGAGCCCGTACAGCGCCCGCGCGATCCCCACCCATGACGCTGCCCCCGAAGCGGTGAAGCCGGCGAACTTCCCCGGGCCGAACGCGACGTCCACGGCGTAGGTCGTGAAGACGTAGAGCACGCCGATGCCGAGCGTGGCGATCAGCACCGCCCGCTGCACGGTGCGCCGCGGATCGCGGGCCTCCTCGGCCAGCGGTGCGGCGCCCTCGAACCCGCCGAACGCCAGGATGGTGAACACCGACCCCGCGAAGACCCCGGTGATGCCGTGATACGCCGAGGGCGTGTGCGACGTGCCGAACACCGACCAGGTGTTGTGTGAGCCCGCGTGCACGATCAGGAACGCCCCGAGCACGACGAACACGAGAATCTCGAACGCCCCGAGCAGGGTGCCCAGCCGGGCCGAGGTCTGGACGCCGTAGTACCCGGCGGCCAGCACGATCAGCGCGCCCAGGACCGCCCACGGCCACCACAGGTTCGCCGGGTAGCCGTGCCACTCGGAGTTGATCGTGGAGGCGACGGTGAACCCGAGCTGGAGCAGGACCAGCGGCGAGATCAGCGCCCCGACCAGGACGTAACCCCACGCCACCAGGAACCCGATAGCGGGATGCAGGCCGCGCGCGGCGTAGGTGGCCAGCGATCCCGCCGCGGGCAGCTCGCGGGCCAGGACGCCGACGCAGGAGGCGGACAGCAGGCACGCGATCAAGGCGAACAGTACGGCCAGCGGCAGGGCCCCGCCGGCGTAGGCCGCGCCCGCCGGGATGGAGGCGGCGATCGCGGCACCGGGGGCCATGTCGGTGATGCTCTGGAACAGCACCTCCCGCAGCCCGATTGCGTCGCGGCGCAGACCGGGCGGCCGTACCGCTGTCGTGGCTCCCGCCGTCTCGCGTTCCTTCGCCATCCCGTGTCTCCCGCTGTCTCCTGCGCCGGTCTGGACCGATTCGGGTAGCGTTCTCGGTCGTATTCACTGGGCGCTGCCCGGAAATCCCGGGAGGCGGGAGTGGGGCCCGCATCCCGGGGGTCAGCTCTCGGCGCAAACGGTTGCCTGGATATGGCGAAATAATCTCACGTCGCGCAGCAACATCACATATGCGACGTGTTAACAGGCTGTTGATCCCGCGCGATCGGGCGCGCGGCCCTCCGCGTCCGGGCCGCCCGCCGGTTCCGGGGCACTCTGCGCGTCGAGGCCGCCGGCCGGCTCCGGGACGGCGGTGTGGCCGGGGGAGGAGGGGACGGCGGTGTGGCCGGGCCGGGTCAGCCAGCGGACGCGCAGCGAGCCCGCCGCCCGCTGAACCCCCAGCGCACCCAGGACCAGCACGATCGCCACGGCCCCGTCCAGCCAGAAGTGGTTGGCCGTCACCACCACGACGAGGAGGGTGAGCGCCGGGTAGAGCAGCGCGGCCCAGCGCCATCGGCCGCGGCACGCGGTGATCACCGCGATGGCCACGATCAGGGCCCAGCCGACGTGCACCGACGGCATGGCGGAGTACTGGTCCGCGTCGAACCCGAGCGACCCGTAGACCGACTGCCCGTACCGCGCCGCCGTGTCGACGAGCCCCGTGCCGTACAGCATGCGCGGCGGTGCGACCGGGATGAACTGGATGAGCAGGGACGCGCCGGTGAAGAGCACCACGGTCGTCCGGACCTGCCGGTAGTGCCCGCGATGCCAGCCGAAGACCCAGATCAGGGTGCCGATGAGCACCGGGAAGTGCAGCACCGCGTAGTAGAGGTTGAACGCCTCGATCAGCAGCGGATGCGGCAGGAACAGGCGCTGCACGGAGACCTCACTCGGCAGGTGCAGCAGTCGTTCGGCGTGCCAGAGCCACCGGGCCCGGGGCAGGCCCCCCGAGGACGGCAGGAGCGAGAACGAGCCCGCGTACTGCCAGAGCGCGAACAGGCCGAACAGCAGCGCCGCCTCGCCGGCGAACCGCCCCGCGGCTACCAGCCTCGCCCGGCGCGTCCGGATGAGTACCGCCGCGAGCACGGCCACGCAGGCGGCGATGATCGCGGCCGGCTGCCACGCCAGCCCTACGTGCGGCACCTCACCGGCTCCCTTTTGGACGACGCAGTCGGAGGGCCGGATGCCCCCTGAGTCCCCCGTCTATTCTGCTCCCGGCGGGGAGGACGGCTCCGAGCGGGGAGGGCGCCTCCGAGCGGGGAGGGCGCCTCCGAGCGGGGAGGGCGCCTCCGAGCGGGGAACCGCCGGGATGGCAGCACCTAGCGGGGGAGCCGCCGCGAACCTCAGATTCTGCGGTTGTTGCGGCTCAGGTCGGCCGGGTCCATCTCCTGGCGCGGCAGGTACACCTCGCCGGAGACGTCGGCGCCGAGCCGCAGGTGGTCCCCGTCGACCAGGCGGACCTCGGTGCCGGGGATGGCGCGGTCGTCGTTGACGTACGTGCCGTTGGTGGACCCCTCGTCCCGGATCGCCGCGCGCCCCGCATCGTCGACGGTCACAGTGGCGTGCCGCCGGGACACGTTGTCGAAGCGGGCGAACGCCGCGGCCACGAGGGACTGCGCCGGGTCGCGCCCGAGCACGAGCGACGTCCCGGCGGGAACCTCCACGTTGCCGGTTGGGAACGCGATCCGGAGGACCACCGGCGAGATGCGGCGGTGACCGGTCCGCGGCAGCGGCGACCGGCACTCCAGGCACCACAGGTCCGACGGATCCGGGATCCGCGCCCCGCAGTTCGGGCAGGCGGCTTGGTCCTCAGAGCGGGAAAGGTATTGCTGCGAGACCGTGGGGGTCGGCAGGTCCTCCTCGCCCGCTTCGGCGCGCGGCAAGTTGGCGCCGCACCGGAAGCAGATCAAGTCCTCCGGCTGCACCCGAACAGCGCAGTTGGGGCAAGTAAGGATGGCCATATCGTCCTCCGCGACGGCCGAGGAGCGCCGATAGCAGGCGGCTCTCGCTGATCTCAGGGCTCAGTGTGCCGAATCTGCGCGGCCCCGGACGGGCATCCGGCCTGGCCCAGTGGGCGGCACGGGGTAGGCGTGTGGGAGGGGACGCGCCTTCCATACCTTACCCAAAGTGGTCTCAATGGCCGGCCCTCTGCCGCAGACTCCCGGCGAAGTAGCATCGCGAGGTATCCGGCGTTCACCCGCCGCGCCCCCTGGTTTCCGCAGGCGAACGGGTGCGGCCAGTCGCGAGCGGACCCTGAACCGAGGGGAAATAAGGGGAAAAATGATCGGTTTTCAGCTCGAACCCGAACACGAGGAACTACGCAAAACCGTCGCCGCGTTCGCCCGTGAGGTCGTGGCCCCGGTCATCGGCGACTACTACGAGCGGGACGCTTTCCCTTATCCGGTCATCGCGGGCATGGGCCAGCTCGGGCTGTTCGGGCTGCCCTTCCCGGAGGCCTGCGGCGGCATGGGCGGCGACACGTTCGCGCTCGGCGTGGCCCTGGAGGAACTGGCCCGCGTCGACTCCTCGGTCGCCATCACCCTGGAGGCGGCCGTCTGCCTGGGCGCCATGCCGCTGTACCTGTACGGCACCGAAAAGCAGCGGATGAGCTGGCTGCCGGACTTGTGCTCCGGCGCCCGGCTGGCCGCATTCGGGCTGACCGAGCCGGGCGGCGGCACCGACATCCCCGGCGGGATTCGCACCCGGGCCCGGCCGGAGAAGGGGCCAGTGAACGGGCCGGCGAACGGGCCGGCGAACGGGCCGGCGAAGGAGGATGGCAAGGCGGGCGGGGAGTGGGTGATCGACGGGAGCAAGGCGTTCATCACCAACGCCGGGACCGATATCACCTCGCTGGTGACGGTGCTCGCGATCACCGGGAACGCCGACGGGCGGCACAAGGAGCTGTCCTCGATCATCGTGCCGGCCGGCACCCCCGGCCTCACCGTCGGCCAGCGCTACTCGAAGGTGGGCTGGTGCGCCTCCGACACCCGGGAGCTGTCCTTCGCCGACTGCCGCGTGCCCCAGGACCACCTGCTCGGTGAGCGGGGCCGCGGCTACGCGCAGTTCCTCCGCATCCTCGACGAGGGCCGGGTGGCGATCGCCGCGCTGGCGACCGGCCTGGCCCAGGGCTGCGTGGACGAGTCCCTGCGGTACGCCGCCGAGCGGGAAGCGTTCGGCCGGCACATCGGCCAGTTCCAGGCCATCCGTTTCACCATCGCCAACATGGAGGCCCGCGCGCACACCGCCCGGCTCGCCTGGTACGACGCGGCGGCGCGGATGCTGGCCGGACAGCCGGTCAAGAAGGCCGCGGCGATCGCCAAGCTGACCGCCTCGGACGCGGCCATGGCCAACGCGCGGGACGCCACGCAGATCTTCGGCGGCTACGGCTTCATGAACGAGTCCCCGGTTGGCCGGTTCTACCGTGACGCGAAGATCCTGGAGATCGGCGAGGGCACGTCCGAGGTCCAGCGGATGATCATCGCCCGCGAGCTTGGCCTGGAGGACCAGGCGCCGCCGCTGACACGCCGCCACTAAGGCGCTACCAAGACGCCGCCACTAAGGCGCTACCAAGACGCCGCTACCAAGACGCCGCCGCTAAGACGCCGCCGCTAAGACGCCGCCGCTAAGACGCCGGCAGCGCCGACGACGGCGTCCGGCTGCGGACCAGCCGGCTGACCTCGGCCCGCAGGTGCACGAACTCGGGCAGTTCCTTGGTCGCGGTCTGGTCCCGCGGCTGCGGCAGGTTCACCGGCAGGTCGGCCAGGATGCGCCCCGGCCCGGGGGTGAGCACGATGACCCGGTCCCCGACGTAGACACTCTCGTCGATGTCGTGCGTCACGACCATGATGGTGATGCCGCGCTCCTGCCGCACCCGCAGCGTGAGGTCCTCCAGGTCCTCCCGCGTCTGCGCGTCGACCGACCCGAACGGCTCGTCCATCAGCAGCAGGATCGGGTCGCACGCCAGCGCCCGGGCGATCGCGACCCGTTGCTGCATGCCGCCGGACAGCTGCCAGGGATATTTGTGGGCTACGCCCGGCAGCCCGATCGCGGCCAGCGACGCGCCGGCCGCGGCCCGGCGGGCCTTGCGGCTCCGCTCGGTGCGGCGCAGCGGCAGCGCCACGTTGTCCTGCACGGTGAGCCACGGGTACAGGGACCGGCTGTAGTCCTGGAACACCACCGACAGCCGGTCCGGCACGCGCTCCACCAGGGCGCCGTTCAGCTCGATCCGGCCGGAGGTGGGCGTCAGCAGGCCCGCTACGCATCGCAGCAGGGTGGACTTGCCGCACCCGGACGGCCCGACGATGCTGACCAGCTCGCCGTCGGCGACGCTCAGGGACACACCCTCGATGGCCACGTGGGCCGCGTCGCCGTGCCCGTACGTCCGCGTAAGATCCGTTACCTCAAGCACGTCAGTTCCGCCTCGTTCGCTGGGCGCTCAGGCACCACGGTGCCATGCCGCCGTGTTTTATTCAAAGGTGCGCAAGCTGGAGAAAACCCGCACCGGTGACCGTCTTTTTTCTGCGCAGAATGGTCCGATGTGGGTAGGGAACCCCGCATCCGAAACGGACGTGGCTGCGAGTGTCCCACCGTTCGCGGTATTCCGGCCGCGGGGAAAGGGGAGGGAGAAGCTGTGCGTGTTATCACCCTGGAGGAGCACTTCTGGACCGGCGCCCTGCGTGACGCCAACCGGGCGCTCTTGGCCGGCCGCCTGACCGGCGAGCTGGCCGACAACCTGATCGACCTCGGGCCGCGCCGCCTGGCCGACATGGATGAGGCCGGCATCGACGTCCAGGTGATCTCGGTGACGGCCCCGGCGGCCCAGGAGCTGGACCCTAAGACCTCGGTCGCCCTTTCCCGGGACGCCAACGACCAGCTGGCCGAGGCGGTCGCCGCGCATCCCGGCCGGTTCGCGGGCTTCGCCACACTGCCCACCCCGGACCCGGAGGCCGCGGCCGCCGAATTGGAGCGCACGGTGACCGGCCTCGGGTTCAAGGGGGCGCTGATCAACGGGCACACCGGCGGGCGGTTCCTGGACGATCCGGCGTTCTGGCCCATCTTCGAGCGTGCCGACGCGCTCGGCGTGCCGGTCTACCTGCACCCCACGTATCCCACCGCGACGGTGATGGAGGCCTACTACGCCGGCTTCGAGGCGCCGGTCAGCGCCACCCTGGCCACGTCCGGCTGGGGCTGGCACGTCGAGACCGGGCTGCACGTGCTGCGCCTCGTCCTGGCCGGGGTCTTCGACCGGTTCCCCGGCCTGCAGATCATCGTCGGGCACATGGGGGAGAACCTCCCGTTTTCCCTGGCCCGCGCGGACGAGCGGCTGACCCCGGTGGCGACCGGCCTCAAGCGCACCGTCGGCGACTACATCCGGGAGAACGTCTACATCACCACGGCCGGCTACTTCACCGACCCGCCGCTGCTGTGCGCGCTCACGGTGCTCGGCGCCGACCGGATCATGTTCTCGGTGGACTACCCGTTCTCCAGCAACGCGCGCGCCCGCGCCTGGCTGGACGCGGCGCCGCTCAGCGGGGCCGACCGGGAGAAGATCGCGCACGGCAACGCCGAACGCCTGCTCGGCCTCTGAGCCGCGCGACGGTCGCACGGGCCGCCGCCCAAGCGGATAACGGGGCGGATGACGGTGCGGTGCGGAGCACACGGCCGGTTCGGGGCCCACTAACCGGCCTCGGCCCCGCGGGCGCCGCGGTGCCACGCCAGCGCCGACCGCTGCACGCCGTTCAGGATCGCGTTGAGCAGATAGCCGAGGATGCCCAGCAGCACGATCGTGCACCACAGCTCGGTCAGGTCGAACGAGTTCTGCGCGTTCAGCATCTCGTAGCCGATGCCGTTGCTGCTCCCGACCAGCTCGGAGAAGACCATCAGGATCAGGGCCAGCGACAGGCTGAGCCGGAACCCGGTGAAGATCTTCGGCAGCGCGGACGGGATGATCAGCCGGGTCAGCCGCTCGCGGGCCGACAGCCGGAAGGCGCGCGCCGTCTCCAGCTGGACCGGATCCACCGAGCTGGCCCCGTCGATCGTGTTGAGCAGGATCGGCCAGATGGTGCCGAACGCGATCGTGGCGATCTCCATCTGGTTACCGATCCTGAACAGCGCGAGGAACACGGGCGCCAGCGTGACCACCGGGAGCGCCCGGCCGAACTGCAGCAACGGTTCCAGGTAGTCCGACATGGCGCGGGACCGGCCGATCGCGACCCCCAGCGGCACCCCGATGACGGTGGCGATGGCCAGCCCGGCCAGCGTCCGCCAGATGCTGGGCAGCACGTTCCCGGTCGCGTCCGCGGTCAGGAACACGTGGCTGGCGGGACCGGAGAACCACAGGTGGTACATCCGGGCCACGATCGCCGACGGCGGCGGGAAGAACGGGCTGTGGCGCCCGGACGCCCACAGCTGCCAGGCGCCCACGCCGGCCGCCAGCACCACCCAGCGCCACAGCCAGTTGAGCCTGCTCATGACACCTCCGCCAGCCGGGTGTGGTTCCAGCGCAGCAGCCGGTGCTCGGCCGCCAGGATGGTCCGGTCCAGGACCAGGCCGAGGATGCCGGCCCAGAGCGTCGCGGCCAGGATGACCGGCAGGTTGCCCGCGCCCGAGCTGTAGTCGGCGATGAAGGCGCCGAGCCCGGCCCCGTTGATCCGCCCGGTGATGTAGCCCGCGCCGATGTCCAGGATGATCGCCACCGACGAGGCGAGCCGGATGCCGGTGGCGATGAACGGGGCGGCGCTGGGCAGCGACACCATCCGGATGGTGTCGATCCGGGAGAAACCGAAGGCCCGGTGCGTCTCCTTGGCCACCGGATCGACGTCGTCCAGGCCGGCCATCGTGTTGTACAGCACAGGCCAGATCGCGCCGTAGACGATGAGCGTCACCGACATCCGCAGTCCGGGCCCGAGCACCAGGCTGACCAGCAGGATCAGCGCCACCGAGGGGATCGGGCGGAGGAACTCCACGATCGCCCGGGTGGCCACGCGCACGCCGGGCAGGCTGCCCAGCAGGACGCCGAGCGGGACCCCGGCCACGACGGTCAGGGCCAGCCCGACGGCCCACGCCCCCAGCGTCGCACCGAGGTCGGCCAGGAACCGGCCGCTGCCCAGCAACTGGACGGCGTGGCCGAGGACCGTCGAGATGAGGGGCAGGACCGACTGGGGGATCGCCCCCGTCAGGCCCAGCGCCTCCGCGATGGCCAGGAAGATGACGACCCCGGTCAGCCCGCGCGCCCAGCGGGCGGCACGGGCCTTCCGGGCCGGTGACGCGGCCGTCGGCCCCTGGGGGGACGGCGGCGCGTCAGCGGTCATGCTCGCGTGTGACACAGGTGATTCAGTGGAACAGCAGGGCGCTGGCGGTGAGGCCAGTGGTCGGCAGGCCGCCGCTCTTCATCAGCGTGAGGACCTGCTGCAGCTCGGCCGGGTCCAGCGTGCTCGGGTAGGTGCCCAGCGTGACCTTGCTTGCCGCCTGCGGGGTGATCTTGATGTAGCTCGGCAGGATCGCCTTCACCGCCGCGGGGTTGGCGTTGGCGTAGGCCTGCGCCTTGAGCAGCGCCGTCTGGAACGCGCGGGCGGTGTTCGGGTTCTGCTGGGCCCACGCCTGGGTGGCGAAGTACCCGGACATCGGCATGTGGGCCACCGGGCCGTCGCAGGAGGAGACGACCTGCGTGGCCCCATCGGTGGCCTCCGCGCCCGTGAGGAACGGCTGCACCGCGCTGATCGCGCTGACCTGGCCGGTCTTGAGCGCCGCGATCATGTTCGGGAACGGGACCACGACGTAGTGCACCGACGCCGGGTTGACCCCGTCCGCCTTGAGCACGGCGTTCAGGGTGAGCGTCTGGATGTTGCTGAGTACGTTCACCGCGATCGTCTTGCCGGCCAGGTCCGCCGGCTTGGTGATGCCGGACGACGGCAGTACCGCCACCCCGAAGGTGTCGGCGTTGCACTCCACGCCCTCGGCCAGGACCTTGAACGAGACCGTGCCCTTGGCCTGGGCCTCGAAGAAGGACACGTAGTTCGCCCCGCTGATGATGGCGACCGTGCCGTGCAGCATGTCGGGGATGGCCTGGGGGCTCTGCGTCACCGGGGCGATGGTGACGGTCAGGCCCTCCTGCTTGAAGTACCCGAGCTTGTTGGCCAGGTACACGGGGGCGTCGTCGACGACCGGCAGGGCGCCGACCGTGATGTGCGACTGCTCGAGGGCACTGGCCGACGGCGATGCCGAGGACGAGCCGGAGCCGGACGGGCTCGATGAGCCGGAGCTGCTGCAGCCGGCGGCCAGCAGCGCGACGGTGACGCCGGCAGTTGCCGCGAGTGATACCCGGCGGCGGGGAGACCTCATTGACGCTCCTAACGTGATAACGGCTGAGCAGCCGTTTCCTGGTTAATTAGCGCCGGCGGCCAGCGGCCGGCGATATAGCTGGCCCCCCCGCGCCAAAGCCTTTGCTCCCTGCCTTGGCGCGTCATAATTATTACCAAGTCTCACGCACTCCCGTGGACGGGGTGCCGGACGTTATGCAAAGTTCCGCGGTTTCCCTGATACTGCTACTTAAAGTAACTAAGCGATATTTCTAAGTAGTTATAGCTGGTCAAGCAGATCTGATAGCTGCCTGATAGGGCTTCGTTTGTCGCGCATGAATGGCGCATCCGGCCGAGCCCGGGCGCACTTGATCACCGTCCGCGTTCTTGCTGCCCGCGGCCCGGGAGTGAAATTGCTCACGGTGCTTTCTTTTTAATCTGAAAGTAACCTGCCCGCCGCCGGGGCCATCAATGACCCGCTGCATGAGTCAGTGGAACAGCAACGGGGCTACCGGGAACGTCGCGTGGATCAGCCCGCCGGTGAGCATCAGGTTGGCCACCCGCTGCAGGTGCGTGCCATCGAGCGATGTGGGGAACTGCCCGAAGTTCACGACCGCGGCCTGTCCTGGGGTCAGCCCCTTGATATAGGTGGGGAGCACCTGCTCGACCGCCGACCGGCTGGCGTCCGCCAGGGCCTGCCCCCGCTCCAGTGCCGTCTGGAACGCGCGGGCCGTGTTCGGGTACGTCTGCGCCCACTTCGCGGTCGAGAAGTACCCGGATATGGGGAAGTCGGCGGTCGGCCCGGTACAGGTCGATATGACGGGTTCGGCGCCGATGGCTAGCTCGGCCTCGCTGATGAACGGTTCGACCACGCTGATCGAGTCCACCTGGTGCGCCGCGAGCGCCTGCGCCATCTTCGGGAACGGCACGACGACGTAGTGCACCGTTGCCGGGTTGACCCCGGCCGTCTCCAGCGCCGTGTCGATCAGCAGGGTCTGGATGTTGTTCTTGACGTTGACCGCGATCGTCTTGCCGGCCAGGCCGGCCGCGGACGTGATGTGCGAACCCGGCATCGCGAGGATCTCGAAGGTGTCGCTGCTGCACGAGGCCCCGTCCGCGAGCACCTTGAACTGCGCGGCGCCATGGGCCTGCGCCTCGAAGAAGGACACGTAGTTCGCGCCGGCGTCGATGTCCACCTTGCCCGACAGCATGTCGGGGATGGCCTGCGGGCTCGCGGCGATAGGCGAGACGGTGACGTTCAGGCCGACGTCCTTGAAGTAACCGTTCTTGATGGCCAGGAACAGGCCCGCGGTATCGAGGACGGGCAGCGTCCCGACGACGACGCTGGTCTTCTCGAGGTGGGCGGAGGTCGTGGCCGACGAGGTGCCCGCGCTGGAGCCGCTGCACGCGGCAGCGACCAGCGCCACGGCCAGACTGCCGGCGGCGGCCAGGGATACCCGCCCGGCGCGGGGGAACATCATGGTGCTCCTTGGGGTGGTGGAAGAGGCAAACAGGAGGCCCGAGATTAAACAGGACATCTTTATGCCAGCAGGCCCTTACCGTATCAGTGCGGCGAGAGACCGGTGGGGAATTCACGAACAGCCGGCTGTCTGTTGTTGGTGCAGGTCAGAGACGGATACGGCGGGGCCGTCGTAGCCTGCGCCGCCGTCAGACCGGGGAAATGCCGCTGGTTTGGGTCACTTCGCGGGTTCCGGGCGCCGGCGCCGGGCTTGCCGGCGGTGCCGGTGGTTTGCGTTGCGTCCTGCGCACCCTGGCCGGAGCCGGGGCCCCGATTGGGGGCCGCCGGGCGCGCGTTCGCGGGACCGCCGGGCGCGCCGGCGGCCGCCCGGACGCTGCCCGCCGGGGACCGTGGCCCGGAACTGTGCGCGACGGGACCGCTATCCTCGGGGTGTGAGCGGCCCGCGCGGACGATGGCCAGCTGACCGTGTTTCGGTTATGCGGAGGGGAACGTCAGCCGCGCGTAAATTTACGCCCGCACTGATCGTGCCGATGTAAATTATGGTCGCGTTAGCGCTATTTGCGGACGGGCCCGGCGATCTCTTCGGTAACCATACGTTCGTCTCTCCTGGCCAATGGCGGGGCAATGGCTGGCCTATGACGGGGCCTTGACCGCGCCACCTTTCGTCCGTCGCCGCTCATTTACGCTCCGCCGGCCTGGCGGCACAGTTTATTTACGGTCGGTGGTATTGATCACACGTAACGTCACTTTGACGTCCCGGCATACGTTTGCACGGCACCTTCCCCCGGCGGGCAGCCTCATCATGTGGCTGCCTGCCCTCGACCGGATTCGGAGAGTTATCCTCACGGACTGTAACCGTTTGGCTGTTGTGTGAGACACTATGTACGTCCCGTAGGCCCCAGCCGTGACAACGGTGGTGCCGGTGCGGGCGGATCGTGGCCGTACCGGGCGACTTTGCAGGTCAGCCGGGACCCTGTGCGGCCGGTTCGGGTTCCCGTCTGGCTGCGGACGCGGACCTTGGTCCCATCTACCGCAACGTTGGACGAAATTACTGGGAAATACGCCGTGAGTGGCCAGGGGAAGGTGATTATATGTCCTTACCCGTTTTGCGACCCGACGCCAGAGTTGCCTCGGTCGTCCGGAAGTCGCGAGTCCTGCGGTGAACGAAGTGAGGGAAAGAGGGGTGCGATGTTCTGCGACTTCTGTCGTAGAGGCCCGAAGGCTGTCCTCGGAACCCCTGTTCGTGTGAGGTGCGAAAGCAGTGCGTAGGCGTCCGGTGGCAGGCCAGCGCAACGGAGCCGAGGGACCCGGGATGTCCAATGGGGCCCACGTAGCCGGCGCTGAAACCGTGGGGGACGGTAACGGGGGAACGGCCGCACTGACGGCGATCCCCGGTTCTCCCGGTTCTCCCGGTTCGCCTGGACCCGGCGGCCCCGGCGGGCCGGACGATGCGGCCCGTGCGCCCGCGCGGCGCGGCCGGTCGCGGCTGGCCCTCAGCAACTGGCGCGTGCGGTGGCGGCTGCTCGCGCTCATCGTCATCCCGACGCTCGCCGCGGTGATCCTTGGCGGCCTGCGGATCAGCTCCGGCGCGAGCAGCGCGGTCGCCTTCAAGCGGACCGAGCAGCTCGCCGTGCTCAACAGCAACATCATCCGGCTGGCGCAGAGCATGGAGGACGAGCGCGACCTCACCGCCGGGTGGATCGCCTCGGGCCACCCGGGCGGCGCGGCGCCGATCAACACCGCCCTGCTCAACCAGCAGGCCGCCACCAACGAGGCCGAACAGCAGGTCACCGGGGACGCGAACAACATTGGCACCAGCTACCCCGCGGTCATCCGGCAGGCCCTCACCGCGGTACTGGCCCGGATCAGCGACCTGGACCAGCTGCGCGACGCGGCCACGCCGTCGGACGCCGGCAACATTCCGGCCCTGCCGCTGATCCAGGACTACACCAACTCCGTCGCCACGCTCCTGACGTTCACGAGCATCTCCGGGACCGGCACGAGCGACGCCCAGCTCTCCAATGACGTCATCACCCTCACCGCGCTCGGCCGGGCCGAGGACCAGGCCTCCGAGCAGCGCGGTGTGCTGTACGCGGCGCTGCTGGCGCGCCAGTTCCCGCCGCAGGGCCTGAGCGCCCTGCAGAGCGCGCAGGCCCAGGAGGCCGCCGCCGAGCAGGACTTCCAGAGTTCGGCGACGCTGGGCGAGCAGCAGCTGTTCCAGAACACCGTCAGCGGTACCCCGGTCGACCAGGCCGCGTTCGAGGAGCAGGTCGCCACCTCGACCAGCAACAACGGGAGCGTCAGCATCGGCCCCGTGGCGGCCGGGATCGACCCCGCGGGCACGTGGTACGGCAACATGACCTCTACCCTGGGCAAGATGCGCCAGGTGGAGAGCAGCCTGGTCGGCAACATCGTCACGCGGAGCCAGTCGCTCCAGTCGTCGGCGACCCGGTCCGCGGTCATCATCAGCGTCATCACGCTGGTCCTGCTCATCCTGGTCCTGCTGATCACGACGTTCGTCGCGCGGTCGATGATCCGCCCGCTGCGCCGGCTACGGGAGGACGCGCTCGACATCGCGGGCACGCGGCTCCCGGACATGGTGCGCAGGCTCAGCGAGACCGAGGGCTCCGACGAGAGCGTCGAGATCGAGCCGATCGCCGTGTCCTCCACCGACGAGATCGGTGAAGTGGCGCGGGCCTTCGACCAGGTGCACCGGGAAGCCGTCCGGCTGGCCGCCGACGAGGCCATGCTGCGCGGCAACCTGAACGCGATGTTCGTGAACCTTTCCCGGCGCAGTCAGTCGCTGATTGAGCGGCAGATCTCGCTCATCGACTCCCTGGAGCAGGGCGAGCAGGACTCGGGCCGGCTGAGCAGCCTGTTCCGCCTGGACCACCTGGCCACCCGCATGCGNNGAGAACCTGCTGGTTCTCGCGGGCCACGAGGCGTCCCGGCGGTGGAGCCAGCCCGTCCCGCTGGTGGACGTGCTCCGTGCGGCCATCTCCGAGATCGAGCAGTACGAGCGCGTCGTGCTGAACGTCCAGCCGGGCATCACGGTGGTCGGCCAGGCCGTCAACGACGTCGTGCACCTGGTCGCCGAGCTGGTCGAGAACGCGACCACGTTCTCCCCCGAAGACACCCAGGTGTACATATCCGGGCAGCCACTGACCAGTGGCGGCGTGCTCCTCGACGTCACCGACGGCGGTGTCGGCGTTTCGGATCAGGAGATGGGCCACGCCAACTGGCGGCTGGACAACCCGCCCGTGGTGGACGTCGGCGTTTCCCGGCGCATGGGCCTGTTCGTGGTCGGCCGCCTCGCGGCCCGGCACGGGGTCCGGGTCCGGCTCCGGCACGCGTCCTCGGGTGGCCTGACCGCGCTGGTGTGGCTGCCGGACACGGTCGCGGCCCAGGAGGGCGCGCCCCTCGGCCGGCTGCGCCGGTTCGACATGGAGGACTACGGTCCGCCCCCGTCGCTGTCCGCTCCGCCGGCCGGCGGAGGGGCCGGTGGAGGAGGCAGCGCG
>PLRW01000056.1 GCA_003164955.1 Actinomycetota bacterium | reverse complement strand
GGTCGGGGTGGCCGGATTTGAACCGGCGGCCTCTTCGTCCCGAACGAAGCGCGCTGCCAAGCTGCGCCACACCCCGGCTGGTCACGTGGCCCGCCTCAGCTGGGCTCACCTAACCGGCCCGCAAAGTCTAGCGGATGCCGGGCCCCCCTGCGCACGCCATGCGCGGAGGCCCGTCGCCCTGGCCGAGGGGAGCCTGGCGCGTCACTAGTCCTGGGAGGGCACCAGCGTGAGCAGGGTCGCTTCCGGGCGGCACGCGAACCGCGCGGGGGCCCAGGGCGAGGTGCCCAGACCCGCGGACACGTGCAGCCAGGCGCGGTGCCCCTCGGCGGGCGTGCCCTCGGGCGGGTGCTGGTGCAGGCCGCTGACCCGGGCCCGGTCGATCTCGCAGTTGGTCACCAGCGCCCCGTATCCGGGTATACACAACTGCCCGCCGTGGGTGTGCCCGGCGAACAGCATGTCGTAGCCGTCGGCGGTGAACCGGTCGAGGATTCGCGGCTCGGGCGCATGCATGATGCCGATCCGCAGGTCGGCGGAGGGATCGGCGGGCCCGGCGACACGCTCGTAACGGTCGCGCTTGATGTGCGGGTCGTGCACGCCGGCTACGGCGATGTCCAGGCCGCCGGCCTTGATCCGGCCGCTCTGGTTGTTGGCGTCCAGCCAGCCCGCGTCGGCCAGGGTGTCACCCAGCTTCTGCCAGGGCAGGTCGGGCTCGTGCCGGGGATAGCGGCGCGCGCTGGTCTCCCAGAGGTACCGGGCAGGGTTCTTGGGCACGGGCCGGTACAGGTCATTGGAGCCGAACACGAAGACGCCGGGCCGGTCGAGCAGCGGACCGAGCGCCTCGACGAGGTAGCGGATCGAATCGGGGTGCGCGATCGAGTCTCCCGTGTTCACCACCAGATCGGGCTCCAGGCTGCCCAGTGATGCGACCCAGTCCATCAGCCGTTTGCGGCCCGGGGTCAGGTGCAAATCCGAGATGTGCAGGACGCGGAGAGGCTGGGAATCCGCGGCCAGTACTGGTACCTCGGCCTTGCGGAGAGCGAACCAGTTCCGCTCGATGACCGACGTATAAACCAGGGCGGCACCGGCGGCGGCGGCGCCCAGAGGGAGGATGGCTCGTGCTCGCACCCACCCATGGTGCCATGTCGGGGAGGATGTTATTCATGGCTGAACTAAAGGAGCGCCTGCGGACCGACCTGTCGGCGGCCATGCGGGCCCGGGATCAAGTGCGGCTGCGAACGCTGCGGATGGCGCTCGCCGCCATCACCAACGAGGAGGTGGCCGGGAAAGCGGCGCGCGAACTGTCCGACGACGAAGTGCTGAAGGTCCTAGCCAGAGAGGCAAAAAAGCGCCGCGAAGCCGCGGACGCGTTCGGCTCGGCCGGCCGGGCCGAGCAGGCGGCGGCCGAACAGGCGGAGGGTCAGGTGCTGGCCGGGTATCTGCCTGCCCAGCTCGGGGACGACGAGCTCACGCGCATCGTGGACGAGATCGTCACCGAGACGGGCGCGGCCGGCATGTCGTCCATGGGGCAGGTCATGAAGGCTGTCACTCCGCGGGTCGCTGGACGCGCCGAGGGCGCCCGGGTCGCCGCCGAGGTCCGCCGCCGGCTGACGGCCGGACCGTCCTGACCGATTCTCGAATTCCTGATCGCGTGTGTCATGTGGGCCCATGCGGGAACGTAGCCCCCGCCGGAACAAGGCAGTTACGGACCGAAGGGAAGAGGATGGCGGGCAAATTCGTGCTCAAGAAGGGCTCGACCGGGAAGTTTCACTTCAACCTGATGGCTGGCAACGGCCAGGTGATCGCGACCAGCGAGGCGTACGAAAGCAAGGCGTCGGCGCTGAACGGGATCAAGTCTGTGCAGACGAACGCGCCGTCGGCCGAGATCGACGATCAGACCGCAGACTAACGTCCCGTCCCGTCCCGTCGCTGGCCCGGTCCGCTGCAGCGGCGGAAGCGGGCCAGCGACGGTGAAGGGCCCGCCGGGTGCTCCGGTCCTAGAAACGGCCGCCGCTGATCCGGCGGCTGCGCTGCATCTGGCCCTTTTCGCCGTAGGGGTAGTCCGGTGTGTCGGGCTCGCTCGCGTCGTCCAGCAGGTGCATCTCGTCGTCGCTCAGGGACAGGCCGGCGGCCGCGAGGTTATCGTTCAGCTGATCCAGTGTGCGGGCGCCGAGGATCACGGACGTCACCGCGGGCCGGGCCAGCACCCAGGCGATCGCGATCTGCCCCATGGAGGTGCCGCGCTGCTCGGCGAGCTTGCGGACCACGTCGAGCACGTGCCAATTTCGCTCGAGGTGGCCGCGCTCGTTCCAGATCTGCATCCCCTTGTCGGCCTGCTCTTTCAGGCGGGTGCCATCGGCGGGGTCCTCGCCGCGCTGGTACTTGCCGGTCAGCCAGCCGCTGGCCAGCGGTGACCAGGGCAGGAGCCCGAGCCCTGCTGCCTCACAGGCGGGCACGATCTCCCATTCGATGGCGCGCGCGAGCAGGTTGTACTGCGGCTGAACGGTGATCGGGCGGGACGACAGCTCGTGCAGGCCGGCCAGGTCCACATACTTCTGGATCTGCCAGGCGGTGAAGTTGGACAGCCCGACGTAGTTGATCTTGCCGGCCCGGACCGCGTCGTCGAGGAAGCGGAGTGTCTCCTCGATGGGCGTGAGCGGATCCCAGCCGTGCAGCTGGTAGAGGTCGATCGTGCCGACCTGCAGGCGCCTGAGCGATCCGTTGAGCGCGGACGCGAGGTGCTGCCGGGACAGCCCGTGACCGTTCGGGCTCTCGTTGGTCGGGAAACGGCCCTTGGTCGCGATGACGACCTCGTCCCGCATGGCGGGCCGGCTCGCCAGCCATCGGCCGATGATCTCCTCGGACCGGCCGTCGGCGTAGACGTCGGCGCTATCGATCAGCGATCCGCCCACCTCGGTGAACCGGTCGAGCTGAGCGAAGGACTCCGCCTCGTCCGTCTCGTTACCGAAGGTGAGGGTCCCGAGGGTCATGGCTGACACGGCACATCCGCTGCTGCCGAGCAGGCGGTACTCCATCGTTCCTCCGTCAGATCAAGGAAAACAGTTTCCTGCCATCTTTGCCCGGGAACCGGCGACCCGAACATCGCCCTTGGCCCGTCCGCTCTGCGGTCAGGGTGAGCCGGAACCCTAACCTGGGCCGGTCCGGGGGGCCTGGCCCAGTAGCATCGGCAGGGCGGCCAGATGAGCGCGGAGGAGTAAAACATGGCGTCCCAGCAGTTCGAGCCCCCCTCGGGTACGAGGGACTTCCTGGCGGGCGACCTGCGGGTGCGTGAGCATGTGTTCGCGGCCGTCCGGGACGTCTTCGAGCGGTACGGGTTCGAGCCGCTGCAGACGCCGGCCTTCGAGCGCCTGGACACCCTGACGGGCAAGTACGGCGACGAGGGCGACAAGCTGATCTTCAAGATCCTCCGCCGCGGCGAGCACGAGGCCACCGGCGAGGCCGACCTGGCGCTGCGCTACGACATGACGGTCCCGCTGGCCCGGGTGGTGGCGGCGTACGGCTCCCAGTTGCCGGCGCCCTACAAGCGCTACGTGATGGGGCCGGTCTGGCGCGCTGACCGCCCAGGGCGCGGCCGGTTCCGCGAGTTCGCGCAGTGCGACGTGGACGTTGTGGGTTCCGCGTCCCCGCTGGCCGACGCCGAGGTGGTCTGCGCCGTGGCTGACGCACTGAACGCGGTCGGCCTGAGCGACTTCTCGATCCTGGTCAACTCGCGCCGCGCGCTGGCCGGACTGCTCGATGCCTACGGGGTTCCGGCCCAGGTCGGCGGGGGGGTGCTGATCACCCTGGACAAGCTGGACAAGCTGGAGGCCGCCGAGGTGGCCCGCGAGCTCACCGAAGCGCGGTCCCTGGATCCGGAGACCGCCAAGGCGCTCGTCGACGACCTGACCGCGCCGGACGCCGTGGACCGGCTGCGCCGGATGCTGACCGACGTGGAGGAGGGACGCGAGGGGCTGGCCGAGGTGGACCGGCTCATCACCCTCGCCGCACCGGTCATCGGTGCGGAGCGCATCGCCTTCACGCCCAGCCTGGTCCGCGGGCTGGACTACTACACGGGCGTCATCTTCGAGGTGGTGGCGGCGGGAATGCCCGGCTCGATCGCCAGCGGAGGACGCTACGACCGCCTGATCGCCGCCCTCGGCGGCCCGGATGTGCCGGCGTGCGGTGGCTCGCTCGGGGTGGAACGGATCATCGGGCTGCTCAGCGACGAGAAGGTGACCGCGCCGCGGCTGGACGTGGCCGTCACGGTCATCGACGACGACGCGGCCGCTGACGCCATGGATTTTGCCGCCCGGCTGCGGCGGGCAGGCCTGCGTACCGAGGTCTATCTGGGGTCAAGCCGGAAGCTGGCCAGGCAGCTCAAGTGGGCCGCGGACCGGCACGCGCGTTTCGCCCTCATCTACGGCCCGCAGGAGCGTGCCGCTGGCCTGGTCACCGTCCGGGACATGGATTCGGGCGAGCAGCAGCAGGTGCCGCCGGATCAGCTCACCGTCAGGCTCGCTGCGCCGCGTTAAGCCGGCGAGGCCCGGCGTCCAGGGGCCGACGACGCCGCGAACGCGCGGGAAGGCGCCCCCCGATCGCCTCAGCGGGCATGGGCCCGCCCGGCAACGCGGCGTTACCCCTGGACGGGGGCGCCGTTGGCGCCGCCGCCGTTACCTCCGCCGGTACAGATGAAGAAGATGCAGTTGGCCGTGCCGTTGCCGTTGCCGTTCCCGTTCCCGTTACCGCCGCCCCCGTTGTTGCCTTTTCCCTTACCGCCACCGCTTTGCTGGACGCTCTGGCCGTTGCCCATGCTCAGCAGCGGGCTGCTGGGCGACACGCCGACGAAGTCCGTCACCGGGCCGAGGTTGGCGTGGTCGAAGGTCATCTCCCAGGTCTGCCCGGGGGCGTTCGCGCCGAACATCTCGCCCGGGCAATCCTGACCGCCTCCGAGGCCCTGATAACAAGAGTCGGTCCCGCCCATCGTGTACACCGTGGGGCTGACCGGATTGAACACCGAGGTGTAGCTCACCAGGCTCGGCGTGTATCCGGCGAAGGCTGCGTAGGGGGTGCCGTTGGCGCTGCTCGACTGAACGTTCGACGTGCCGGTCTTGGCGGCCGCCGGCCTGCCGATCGACAGCCCCTGGCCCGTTCCCCCGGCCGCGGTCAGCACGCCTTGCAGGACATAGTTGGCTGCGTCCGCGATGTCAGAGGAAATCGCCTGGTGGCAGTCCGCCGACGGCGGCGGCAGCGTGCTGCCGGTCTCGGTGCTGATCCGGGTGATGGCGACCGGCGCACAGTACTTGCCGCGCGCGGCGACCGTGGCGTACGCCGCCGCCATGGTCAGCGGCGCGACGTTGACAGATCCGAGGGTGAAGGACGGGAAGTTGTCAGCCGACGCGGTACCGCCGTCGCTCTTGAGCAACGCTGTGCCGTCTATGCGGTGCACCCCGAGCGCCGCGGCCGTCTTGACGACGTTGCACAGCCCGACCTTCTGCTCCAGTTCGGCGTAGAACGTGTTGACCGACTGTGCGGTACCCGTGTAGAGGGACTGGGTGGACGCGGATCCGGGTCCTTCCGCGTTCGTCACCGGGAAGGAACCGTCGTTGCCGGCCGGGGCACCCTCGCAGTTGGTGAACCCGTTGACGGTGGTCTGGCCCGGCACATGGGCGGTATAGCCGAACGGGATGCCCTGCTTGAGCGCGGTGATGAGCGTGAACAGCTTGGACGAGGAACCGGTCTGGACCCCATCGATGCTGCCGCCGTACTGGGTGTCCACGGCGTAGTTGATCGTGGTGCCGCCGCTGCCGTACGGCCGGTCCTCGGCCATGGCCTTGATGTCGCCGGTGCCCGGCTGCACGACCACCTCGGTGTCGGCGAGGTCGCCGGGGTTGTAGGTCTTGCTGTAGGCGGGGAGCGTGTAGTTGACCGCGTTGGCGGCGGCGCTCTGGTCCTGCTCGTCCAGGGTCGTGTAGATCTTCAGGCCGCCGGTGGCCAGCAGCTTGGCACTGGCCTGTGAAGTCTTGGCGATCGTCGAGTCCTGCACGAAGGCCTGCTCGACGTAGTCGCAGAAGAACGCCGCCGAGCCCGCCGTGCCCTGCGTGCACCCGTTGTCCGGTGTCGCGTTCTGGACTCCCAGTGGCGCCTTCTCGGCCGCGGCAGCCAGCTTGCTGCTCAGCACGCCGGTCTGGACCATCCTGGCCAGCACGGTGTTGCGGCGCTCCAAGGCCGTCGACGTATTGGTGAACGGGTCGTAGCCGGTGGGGTTTTCCACCATCCCGGCGAGCAGGGCGGCCTGGGGCAGCGTGAGCTGCGCGGCGGAGGTGTTGAAGTACGTCTCCGCCGCCACCTCGATCCCGTAGGCGAGATTGCCGAAGTAGGCGTCATTCAGGTACCCGGTCAGGATCTGCTGCTTGGACTCCTGATGCGCCAAGGTGATGGCCAGCCGCAGTTCGTGCAGCTTCCGGGACAGCGTGTCCTCGTAGGCCGCTTGGGCCTGCTGGGCATTGGGCGCCGAGAGGATCAGCATGTTCTTGACGTATTGCTGGGTGATGCTGGAACCGCCCTGCACCGCCTTGTGTTGCAGGTCGTTGACTAGCGCGCGGAGGGTGCCCTTGAGGTCCAGGGCGCCTTCCTGCCAGAAGCGGTTGTCCTCGATGGCCACGACCGCCTGCCGCATGACCGGCGAGATCTGGTTATAGGTCACCGGCTGCCGGTCCAGGCCAGACGCCGAGGCATCCTTGCCCAGGTTCACGTTGTAGACGTATGCCAGCAGATGACCGTTGGCGTCCAAGATCTCCGAGCGCTGCGGGACGGTCCCGATGCTCATCGAGGCAGGCGCCGCCGCCTTGTTCGCCTGGTCACGCAGGACCACACCGGTGGTCGCGACGACGGGCAGGGCCATGGCGGCCGCGATCACACCGCCCACCGCCGCGATCGAGATGAGGCGGCCGACGGTACCCGTCCTATTTGCTATGTCACCTGACAGCACGGCATCAGGGTACGTCCCGAACGGCACCCCCACCCCGCGCCTCTCATAAAGACGCCGTAAGCTGCTGGTCGTACCAAAGCGGACGAAGTTCCACAAAGTACCCGTTCAGCACCCAGAGAGCGGCAAAAGCGACCGAAAGTGACTAGCCATCCCAGCCGGTATGGCCCAAGAGAACTATTCCGTAAATGAGCACAGCGGGGCCTTGGCAGGGACCCCGTGACTTCCGTAGGTTGCTTTATCACGAACCGGTAACCCGGCCTCCGCGACCGCGGGGCCGGACGCAAGCACTCGCCATCGAGCCAGCGACCGTCCATGTACGCAGTACGCGACGATCAAAAGGAGTGGGCACATGTGGATCACTGACTGGACCACACGCGCCGCCTGCAAAGGAACCGACCCGGACGAGCTTTTTGTCCAGGGCGCAGCGCAGAACCGAGCCAAGCTGATCTGCCGGGGGTGCCAGGTCAGGACCGAATGCCTGGCCGACGCGCTGGACAACGGCATTGAGTTTGGCGTCTGGGGTGGCATGACCGAGCGGGAGCGCCGTGCGCTGCTGCGGCGGCGGCCGGACGTCAAGTCCTGGCGTGAGCTGCTCGAGCAGGCTCGTGAGCGCTACGAGCAGGACGTTGACGACCTGGTGGCGAGCTGACCGCTAGCCGCGTGCCGGTCGGCTGGCGAGGCTTAGACCAATGGCCCGCAGGCCCTCGAGGTCATGGACGTCCTCGGGTTGTGCGGCCACTTCGGCGACGGGGACGGTGGGATGAGCGGCCGTAAAGTGCTCGGCCACCCGCCGTTCCCGGACCGCCAGCTGCATCCGTTCGGCATGTAGCCGCAAAACCCCGGCCGCGAGCGCGTAGCGCGGGGAACCGGCCGATTCCGCCGTGCCGTTCGGCATCTCGTGATTCTCAAGCGTTTCCGCGGCGGCGATGCTGCGGGCCGCGGACAGCCGGGTGGCGGCCGGTATATGCACGCGGTTCAGGATCAGGCCCGCGAGCGGCATGCGTTCCCCGGCGAGCCGCTCGACAAAGTACGAGGCTTCCCGCAGGGCGTCCGGCTCGGGCGCGGCGAGCACGATGAACTCGGTCCCCGGCGTCTGGAGCAGGCGGTAGGTCGTATCGGCCCGCTCGCGGAAGCCGCCGAACATCGTGTCGAAGGCTGTGACGAACGTCTGCATGTCCTTCAGCACCTGCGCGCCGAGCACCTTCGTCAGCGTCCCGGTCACCAGCGAGAATCCGGCGGTCAGCATCTTCATGTACGCGCGGCCGGGCTTGGCCGGGGCGGTCAGCAGCCGGATCAGGCGGCCGTCGAGGAACCGGCCGAGCCGCTGCGGCGCGTCGAGAAAGTCGAGGGCCGAACGGCTCGGGGGCGTATCGACCACGATCAGGTCCCACTCGTCGGTGCGGTACAGCTGGCCCAGCTTCTCCATGGCCATGTACTCCTGCGTGCCGGCGAAGCTGGACGACAGGGACTGGTAGAAGGGATTCGCCAGGATCTGCGCGGCGCGGTCCGGGTCCGCGTGGGCCTCGACGATCTCGTCGAAGGTCCGCTTCATGTCCAGCATCATGGCGTGCAGGCTGCCGTCCGACGGGAAACCCGTGTCCACCGGCCGCGGGATGTTGTCCAGGTAGCTCAGGCCCATCGCCTGGGCCAGCCGGCGTGCCGGATCGACGGTGAGCACAACCACGTGCCGGCCGCGCTCGGCGGCCCGCAGGCCGATCGCGGCCGCGGCGGTCGTCTTGCCGACGCCGCCGGACCCGCAGCAGACGATGATCCGGGTTCGCCGGTCATCGATCAGCGCGTCGGTATCAAGCCGGGGCGGCACGGCCGGCGGGTTCATCGTGCGGTCCGGGACCACGGCGGCAGGCCATCCGTCACTTGGTCCTCCATCAAGCCGCCCCCTGATTCCTGAGTACCTCGGCCAGCCTGTACAGGCCGCCCAGATCGATCCCGTCGGTAATAGCCGGAAGCTCATAGCGTGGCTGTCCCGCCGCCGCCAGCTCACGCCGTTCACGCTCCTGCAGCGCGACGTTGCGGGCATGCTCGCCCAGCTCGATGGCCAGGCCCGCGGCGAGGGTCTGGGCGTCGGCAAGCCCGGCCGCCTTGAGCCCCAGGGCGATCTCCGCCTCGTTGGTGCGCCCCTCGGCGGCCGCCTTCAGGTCCGCTTCGGCCAGGCCGTCGGGGTGGACCTTGTTGATGAAGATGCCGCCCAGCTGGAGGCCCAGGCTGCGCAGCTCCGCCAGGCCGTCCAGGGTTTCCTGGATCGGCATTTCCTCCAGCGTGGTAACAAAATGAACGGCGGTCTGCGGGGACCGGATCACCCGGGCCACGGTGTCGGCGTGATTGCGTACCGGGCCGACTTTGGCCAGGCCGGATACCTCGACGCTGACGTTCAGGAAGCGGCCGATACGGCCGGTGGGCGGTGCGTCCATGACCACCGCGTCGTAGACCTCCCGGCCGCCGGCCTTGCGCCGGGCCGCCTCCGTGGCCTTGCCCGTTCGCAGGACGTCGGACAGGCCGGGTGCGATCGTGGTGGCGAAATCCACCAGCCCCAGCCGGGTCAGCGCCTGGCCGGCGTGCCGGAGGCCATAGAACATATCCAGGTAATCGAGCAGCGCGCCCTCGGGATCGACGGCCAGCGCGTAGAGGTCGCCGCCCGTCCGTCCGTCCTTGCCGAGCCCGATGCCGACCTTGCGCTCGGCGTACGGCAGTGGGGGGCAGTCGAAGAGCCGCGCGATGCCCTGCCGCCCCTCGACCTCGATGAGGAGCACCTTGCCGCCGTTATAAGACAACGCGAGAGCCAGGGCGGCAGCGACGGTCGTCTTGCCGGTGCCTCCCTTACCTGTGACGACGTGCAGCCGCACGCCCTCCCAATCGGTGTCCCTTGCTCTCATCACTGCGAGGCTATCTCTGCCCCGATACTTCTTACGGCGCGCCTCCCAATGCGCGTGAGGTATCTCTCGTTATTACGCTCTCCTTATTAGGGTGGGGGGGTGGAGAGAGGTGATCCCGGTGGCCGCACTCGTTGTCATCATCGTCATACTCGTGATCGCCGGCCTGATTGCGGCCGGCCGGACCTTCCGAGTCGTCCAGCAGTATGAGAAGGGAATCGTGTACCGGTTCGGGCGGGTGCTGCCCGAGGTACGCGGCCCGGGGCTGACGTACCTGCGCCCCATCGGCGATCGCATGCAGAAGGTCAACATGCAGATCGTGGCCATGGCTGTGCCCGCGCAGGACGGCATCACCCGGGACAACGTCAGCGTCCGGGTGGACGCGGTGGTCTACTTCCGCGTCGTGGACCCTATCAAGGCCACGGTGAACGTGCAGGACTACATGTTCGCGATCGCGCAGCAGGCCCAGACGTCGCTGCGGTCCATCATCGGCCAGTCCGAGATGGACCAGCTGCTGGCCGAGCGCGAATCGGTCAACCGCGAGCTCCGGCGCATCATCGACGAGCCCACCGAGGGCCCGTGGGGGATCCGGGTCGAGCGCGTCGAGGTGAAGGACGTCTCGCTGCCGGAGGGGATGAAGCGCTCGATGTCCCGTCAGGCCGAGGCCGAACGGGAACGGCGTGCGCGCATCATCACGGCGGACGGTGAGTACCAGGCGTCCAAGCGCCTCGCGGCCGCTGCCAACGTGATGGCCCGGGATCCCGCGGCGCTCCAGCTGCGCCTGCTGCAGACGATGGTCGAGGTGGCGGGCGAGCGCAACAGCACGCTCATCATGCCGGTTCCGGTGGAGCTGCTCCGGTTCTTCGAGAAGATGGCCCCCGGGCCGCCGCAGCCCGTCGCGCGGCCCGACGAGCCGGAGGATCTCGGTGACGCCGAAGTCGCCGAGGCCGAGGCGGAGATCTCCATGGCCAACGTGCCGGAACTGGACCAGGCCCCGGTGCCGCAGATCGGCGAGGCCGCCGTTCCGCCGGTCCCGGAAGTCGAGCCGGCCCCCGCCGTCGCGCCGGTCACGGCGGCCGAATCAGCGGCCGGCGCCGGGGCCGTCCCGAAAGCCGCGCCGGTCCCGCAGGCCGCGCCATCTGCCGGTTCCCCCACCGCCGAGGTCGCCGCCGAGGTCCCGCCTGTCCCCCCGATGCCGTCACCGGGCGAGACGACCCAGGAGCTGCCCGCCGCGACCAATTTCGCGGCGGCGGATTTCCCGAGTACCTCGGTGAGCGACACCGAAGGCGCCAGCAGCCCGGTCCCGGCGGCCACGGACGTCACGGCGACCTCAGCAGGCCCTGTGATCCCGAACGCCCGCAACGGGAGGGCGTCCGGAGCGGCCGGACCGCGGAAGCCGCGGGCCACCGGGGAGCGCAAGGCGCGCACCCCGGCCACGCGGAAGCCGAGGACGGCCGGTGGGGCACAGGCCAGCGGGGAGCCCGCGCCTTAGCAGGCGTCCAGCCGCTAAGGTCATCCTCATGCAGAAGTGGGAGTACGCGACCGTGCCACTGCTCGTGCACGCGACCAAGCAGATCCTGGACAACTGGGGCGACGACGGATGGGAGCTCGTGGCGCTCGTCCCGGGCCCGAACCCGGAGCAGCTGGTCGCCTACATGAAGCGCCCCAAGGGATGACCACCAGCACCGGGACGGCCGGGTGAGCACGCCCGAGGAGCGCCTGGCCGAGCTGGGTCTGACCCTGCCGCCGGTCGCCACCCCGGCGGGCTCGTACGTCCCTGCGCTGCGCACCGGCACGCAGGTCTACACCGCCGGGCAGTTGCCGCTGGCCGGCGGCAAGCTGCTGGCGACCGGAAAGGTCGGCGAAGCGGTGACCGCGGAAGAAGCCGTCGCGCTCGCCCGCACGTGCGCGCTGAACGCGCTCGCCGCGGCCGCGTCGGCGGCGGGCGGCCTGTCCGCGATCACGCGGATCATCAAGGTCACCGGTTTCGTGGCCAGTGTCCCGGGCTTCACCGGCCAGCCTCAAGTGGTGAACGGGGCAAGCGATCTGCTGACCGCAGTGTTCGGGGACGCGGGCAAGCACGCGCGCAGCGCGGTCGGCGTGGCTGTCCTGCCGATGGACGCGCCGGTCGAGGTGGAGCTGATCGCCGAGGTGGGCGGCACCGGGACAGGGGGGAACACAGCCTGAGCCAGTGGCGAATTCCCGGCAAGGTCGCTGGCCGGGCCCGGGACATCCTCGAGGGGCGGCTGACCCCCGTGGCGCCGCGCGACGCGGCGACCGTCATGCTGGTCCGCTCGGCGGGACTGGACGCCGAGGTGTACATGCTGCGGCGGCAGCGCTCGATGGCCTTCGCACCCGGCGCGTACGTCTTCCCCGGCGGTAGCGTCGACGAGAGTGACACCGAAGGCGGGCACGGCTGGGCCGGCCCGCTCCCGGACCAGTTCGCCGCAGCCCTCGGATTGCCGGCCGCGGGCGCCCAGGCCCTGATCCGGGCGGCGGTGCGGGAGACGTTCGAGGAGTGCGGGGTCCTGCTGGCGGGCCCGTCGGCGGATGCGGCGCTCGGCGACACGTCCGGCGACGATTGGGAAGCAGACCGCCGGGCGCTGGCGGACCGGTCGCTCTCACTGGCTGAGCTCCTCGGCCGCCGTGACCTGATGCTGCGCAGCGACCTGCTTTTCCCCTGGTCGCGGTGGATCACGCCGGAGGCGGAGCCGCGGCGTTTTGACACCCGGTTCTTCGTGGCGCGGCTGCCCGAGGGCCAGCGCGCGGCAGGCGGGACGGGCGAGTCGGACGAGGCCGCGTGGCTGCGCCCGTCGGCCGCTCTGGCCGCGGCGGACGCCGGTGAGCTGATGCTGCTCCCGCCGACGGCGATCACGCTGCGGGAACTCGGTGCCCAGCCGGACGTGGCCGCGCTGCTCGCGGCCCGGAGGCGGATCGTCCCACGGCGGCCCGTGGTCACGTTCACTGACGGCCAGGCCTGGCTGGCCATCCCAGACGATGAAGGCGCCAGCGATGACGATTGACGGTTCCGGTACGGCGCTAACGACCTGTGTCCTCGCGCCCAATCCGTCGCCCATGACCCTGGAGGGCACGAACACCTGGGTGATCGCCGCGCCGGGAGCCTCGTCCGCGGTCGTCATCGATCCCGGCCCCGAGGATGAGGGTCACCTGCGCCGTGTCGTGGACCGGGTCACGGAGACCGGCCGCCGGGTGGCGCAGATCCTGCTGACGCACGGGCACAGCGATCATTCGGCAGGCGCGCGGCGGCTTGCCGCTCTCACCGGGGCGCCGGTGCGCGCGGCCGATCCGGCGCACCGACTGGGCGCCGACGGCCTGACCGGCGGCGATGTGGTGACGGCGGCCGGCTGCGAGCTGCGCGTCATCGGTACGCCGGGCCATTCCGCGGACTCCCTCAGCCTGCTGCTCCCGGAGGACGGCGCCCTGCTCACCGGGGACACCGTGCTCGGCCGCGGCACCACCGTCATCGGCGGCGACGGGTCTCTCGCCGATTACCTGCGCACGCTGGACGCCATGAAGGCGCTGGCCGACAACGCGTCGGTACGGGTCCTGCTGCCCGGCCATGGCCCGCTGGTATCCGACCCGTCGTCGACGCTTGCCTATTACATCGATCACCGGGCCGAGCGGCTGGCGGAGGTGCGCGCCGCCCTCGCGGCGGGCGATAGGACGGCCCAGGAAATCGTGGCCCGTGTCTACCACGACGTGGACCCGGCCGTGCGGCCGTTCGCCGAGTGGTCCGTCCGGGCGCAGCTGGATTACCTGGCCACGCGCGGCGAACGGGAATCCCGGTTACCGGGCGTGCCCGGGCAGGGATTACCGGGCGCGCTTGCGCAGGCGCTCGGCGTCGACGATCAGCACCGACCGGGCCGAGATGTGCAGCCAGCCGCGGGCGGCAAAGTCCGCGAGCGCCTTGTTGACCGTCTCCCTGGACGCCCCCACCAGCTGCGCAAGCTCCTCCTGCGTCAGGTCGTGGTGCACCTGAAGGCCCTCATCCGTTTGCTGGCCGAACCGCTCCGCCAGGTCGAGCAGCGCCTTGGCGACTCGTCCGGGCACGTCGGTAAAGACGAGGTCCGCAGTCACATCGTTGGCGCGCCGTAGCCGCTGGACCAGCGCCCGCAGCATGTGCAGCGAGATCTCCGGCCGCTTGCGCAGCAGGGGCAGGAGCGAATCGTGCGGCAGCACCGCGAGCGTCACGTCGGTCACGGCGCTGGCGCTCGACGTACGGGGCCGGGGATCGAACAGCGAAAGCTCGCCGAACATCTCGCCCGGGCCAATCACGCTGAGCAGGTTCTCCCGGCCGTCACCGGCCGCGCGCGTCAGCTTCATCTTGCCTTCGAGCACGACGTAAAGGCAGTCGCCGCCGTCGCCCTCATCGAAAAGCCGTTCGCCGCGGTGCAGCCTCAACTGGCTCATGGTCTGCCGAAGTTCGCGCGCGCCGTCTTCGTCCAGCGCCTCGAACAGCGGCGCCCGCCTGAGCACCTCTCCGGCGTTCTCCACCGGTCCCTCCTCGCTTACCTTGTGCTCTCTAAGTGTGGACCATACGCAGACCGGATGCGTGTGCGGGAGCACTGTCATCTATTCGTGGCGAGGTCAGAAGGCGCTACGACAGCGAACTTGCTACTCTCAGTAGTCAACCGATTACACTGAGAGTCTCTCACGGTGAATACCGGGGACTCTTGATCATTTCCGGGGGACGGAATGGCTGATGGGCTGCGGGAGTACTTCAGCATGCGCAGGACCGCGTGGGCGGTGGCCGGGTGCGGTCTGCTGACGGCGGCCGGGCTGACGGCCGCGTCGCCGCGTACCGAACTTGACAGCAATCCCGTGCCGAGCGCGGGTCAGGTCCAGGCCGCGCAGAACAGGGTTGATCAGCGCGCGGGCGAGCTGGGCAACCAGGAGGAGCGGCTCGCCGCGGCCAGCGCCAAGCTGACCGACCTGGAAACGCAAGCCGAAATCCTGACCGAGAACTATGACAAGACGGTTGTCGCGGAACAGCAGGCGGCCGCGGCCTATACGACCGCGGTGAAGAATCTCGCGCAGGCCGAAACCGCGCGGAAGAGCAGCCAGCGCGAGGTGGGCAACCTGGCCGCCACGGAATTTGAGACCCAGGGCGGCTTCGATCCCATGGCGGCGATGCTGGGCGACGCCCACGGCGTGCAGGCCTACGTGAACCAGGTCGGCCTGGGCCAGATGTTCGTCACGCGGGGGACCGACATCCTCGCCAAGAACAGCGCTGACAGCGTGGTCGCCCGCGTTTTCGGCGGGGAGGCCAGGACGGCGCTCGAGCAGCAGCAGGCCGACCTCCGCCGGGCGGCGGCGCTCAAGACGGCCATCCAGGCGGCCGTGGCCCGCCAGCTCGCGGCGGTCAAGACCACCAAGTCGGTGACTAACCAGCTGTCCGGCCTGTTGCAGAGCGCGAAGGCCACCGAGCAGTCGCTCGCGTCGGAGCGCCAGGCCGCCCTCGCGGCCGAAGCCGCCGCGGCGGCACAGGCCGCCCAGCAACGCGCCGCGGCGGCCGGCCGCACCTCATCGAGCCAGGCGGTCTCGTACCCGGATTCGCCGGCCAGCTCCCGGCAGGGCAACATCGCCGCGGACTGGGCGCTCAGCCAGATCGGCAAGCCGTACCGGTGGGGTGCGGCCGGGCCTTACGCCTACGACTGCTCGGGACTGACGATGATCGCCTGGTCGCACGCGGGCGTCGCACTGCTGCACTACACCGGCGATCAGTGGATGGAAGGGATGCACGTGTCGCTCGATGCTCTGCAGCGTGGCGACCTGCTGTTCTACGCGACGAACAACGCCGACCCGGGCACCATTCACCACGTCGGCATCTACATCGGCGGCGGCACCATGGTCGACGCGCCCTACACCGGGGCCGATGTCCGCATCGACAGCATCTACGCGCCGGGCGACCCAATCGGCGCGGTCCGGCCCTAGCGGGCACAGCACAATCACGTAATGGCAAGGTCAGGCCGGCAGCACGGAATAGATGCGGCTGCAGGTCCGCCCTAGCCAGCCGGAATGGGCCGGCGGCAGCTAGTGACCGGCGACCTCCGCGCGCTTGCGGGACTTCTCGATCTCCGCTTCGGCAGCGGCCCGGTCGGCCCAGGCCGCGCCCTCGACCGACTTCCCCGGCTCCAGTTCCTTGTAGACCTCGAAGAAGTGCTGAATCTCCAGCTTGTCGAACTCCGACACGTGGTGAATGTCGCGCAGGTGCTCCATCCGGGGATCGTTGGCCGGCACACAGAGGACCTTGTCGTCGCCGCCCTTTTCGTCCCGCATCCGGAACATCCCGATGGCCCGGCAAAGGATCACGCAGCCGGGGAAGGTTGGCTCATCCACGATGACCAGCGCGTCGAGCGGGTCGCCGTCGTCACCCAGGGTGCCCTCGATGAACCCGTAGTCGGAGGGATAGCGGGTAGAGGTGAACAACATCCGGTCCAGACGAATCCGGCCGGTGGCGTGATCCATCTCATACTTGTTCCGCTGGCCCTTCGGGATCTCGATGATCACGTCGAACTCCACGATGCTGCCCCCATACCTTGAACGGTAGATGGTTGACTCCATTGTCCCCGGTGCGCCCAACTGATGCGCCGGGTTCGCTTCAGGATCCTGCACCGGGAAAGGTGGATGCGCCGTGCTGCGCAGCACCCGGGGCGTGGCCTTGATCACGCTGGCCATGCTCAACGTGTTCACGCTGGCCGCGGGCGTGGTGCTCGCGCGCATGCTGCCACCGCGGCTGGCCCTGGTTAAACCGGTCCGGGTGGCTGCCCGGCCCGATGTCCGGGCCAGCCCGGTACTGGGCAGCGCGAGCGGCGGCCCGATGCCCACGAGTTCGGGGCTGAGCAGCGCCGTGGGTAGCCTGCTGGCCTCGCCCTCGCTGGGATCCGGGGTGGCGGCCGTCGTCGCGGATGCCTCGGGCAACATCGTGTACTCCCAGGATGGCAGCGAGATGACCGCGCCGGCGTCGACCGAGAAACTCGCGACCGCGATCGCCGCGCTCGACGTGCTCGGTCCCGGCGCCCAGTTCCGCACGCGGGTCGTCAGCGGTCCGGGTGACAGCATCGTGCTGGTGGGCGGCGGGGACCCCACGCTCGCGGCCGGCCCGGCGCCGTCGTCGGACTACCCGCAGCCCGCCACGCTGAAAGACCTGGCCGCCCGGACAGCCAGCGCGCTCAAGGCGCGGCACCGCCGCCAGGTCCAGCTCGGCTACGACGTCTCGCTCTACACCGGGCCGGGCATGGCCCCAGGGTGGCCTGAATCGTATGTGACCAGTGGTGACGTCACCCAGATCACTGCACTCGAGGTCGACCAGGGACGCCTGACGCTGGCCGGCGCCCCGGAGGACGCCGACGACCCGGTCAACTTCCAGCCCCGGTCCGCCGATCCCGTCGGCATGGCCGTCTCGGCGTTCGAGAGTTTCCTGACCAGTGACGGCATCCGCATCGAGGGAACGCCGTCCCCGGCGGCCACGCCCGCACGGGCCGCGGTTCTCGGCTCGGTCAGCTCCCCGTCGCTGTCGGCCATGGTCGAGTGGATGATGCTGGAGAGCAACAACGTGATCGCGGAGAACCTCGCCCGGCACATCGCCATCGCCATGGGTGATCCCGCGTCGTTCTCCGGGGGCGCCGCGGCCGAAACCGCCGTCCTGCGGCGGCTCGGTGCCGGATCGGGCGTGCAACTGGTCGACGGGAGCGGCCTGTCGCCCGATGACCAGATTGCTCCCGACACACTCGTCAGGCTGCTCGCCGCGGCCGGGTCGCCGCGGCATCCCACGTTGCGCCCGGCCATTACCGGCATGCCCGTGGCCGGTTTCTCGGGCACCTTGTCCGCCGGGCAGAGTGTGTTCGGCGCGATCGGCGGCCCGGCGCGCGGCGTGGTCCGGGCCAAGACCGGGAACCTCACCACGGTGGCCGCCCTGGCTGGCTTCGCCTACGACAGCGACGGCCGCCTGCTCGAATTCGTCTTCAACGCGGCCCATATCCCCAAGCCCGCCTCCCTGCAAACGGCGGCCGACACCATCAACAACGCCGCCAAAGCCCTAGCCTCCTGCGGCTGCCGCTGAGCAGCACAGAAGGTCTCACGGAGAGTCCCATATAGCTCATGAAAAGGAACTTTTCGCAGGTCAAAGCCGACAACGGTGCGCAGGTTACGGCGAGGCGATCGTTACCGGCCCGGACATCCCACGGCTGTAAGTGTCAAGCGGCGCGGGCCAGCGGCCCGGGTGAGCTTGCCCGCCCCCGTGTTTTCCTTGATCGGCGTCGGTTTTCCGCAGCATGTGCGGAAAAGCAATCATGGTCGGGCCCGGTCCGGGACGGCTGTGACTGGCGCGCCCTCCTGGGGCATCTGGGGCAACGTGGACCTCGCCGGGTGCCCCACTGAGCCGTCCCGAGCGTCAGACGGTTACGGCGAGGTGATCGTTACCGGCCCAGCGACCCCGGGCCGAAGGCCTGGGTGAGTGGCCGGTGTGTCGGCGAAGTACCCCTGCGGGGCGCGGAGCGCATGCGGGGGGTTCCGAGGGTCGCCCCCCCGGGCCAGCACAGCGCATGGGGGTTCCGGGGGGGTCGCCTCCCCGGGCAAACACAGTCCCACTGGGCAAACACCGCGCGCCACAACGTACGGTGGAGGGGTGAATAACGGTCAGATGATCGACTGGGACCTGGCGGTGTCCACTGGCGCCCGCTGGGCGCGTCCCGGACCCCAGGTGAGCCTGGCTGAGGCACGGCAGACCGTGGCGGAGCTCCGTGAGCTCGCCGTCGCGGTCGAGCGACCGGTGCGCGAGGTCACGCATCTGCAGAGCAAGGTCGCGCCGGGCCAGGTGGCCGTCGTGGACCGGGCCGGCTGGATCCGGGGCAACGTGGACGGTTTCCGCGTCGTCCTCGACCCGCTGGCCGAGCAGATGCGCCAGCGCACTCCGGCTGCCAACGCGTCCGGCCTGGTGATGGGGGTTGGCTCCCGGGTTACTGGCGTTCAGGCCGGTCTGATCCTTGCTTACCTGTCGTCCCGCGTGCTCGGCCAGTACGAGCTGTTCCTGCCGCCGGGCTCGGGCACCAACGGCGAAGAGCCCGTCGGCCGGCTCACTCTGGTCGCGCCCAACATCGTGATGGTCGAGCGTGAGCTCGGCGTCGATCCGAGCGACTTCCGCCGCTGGGTCTGCCTGCATGAGGAGACCCACCGGGTGCAGTTCACCTCGGTGCCGTGGCTGCGTGCGTACGTCCAGGACCAGATGACCGAGTTCCTGCTGGCTTCCGACCTCGACCCCGGGGCCATTCTCAGCCGGGTGCGGGCCGCTGCGGACGCGGTGGCCGGGGCGGTGCGCGGTGGCGACGGCGAGAGCCTCATCGAGGCTATCCAGACGCCGCGGCAGAAGGAGATCCTCGCGCGTCTCACCGCCCTGATGACCCTGGTCGAGGGACACGGCGACTACGTGATGGACGCTGTCGGCCCGCAGGTCGTGCCGTCCGTGGCCGAGATCAGGGAACGCTTCAATACCCGGCGCAGGACAGCCGGGCGGGTCGAGCAGGCCGTCCGGCGCCTCCTGGGCATCGACCTGAAGATGCGGCAGTACGCCGACGGGGCGCGTTTCGTCCGCGCTGTTGTCGACCAGATCGGGATGGACGGTTTCAACAAGGTCTGGGAGTCTCCGGGCACCATCCCGACGATGAGCGAGATCAGCAATCCCAGTGCCTGGATCGCCCGGGTCGCCGGAAGCTCCGTGGCCGCGCCACCCGCAGTCACCGCGGCGGTGACCGAGCCACCCGCTACCGCGCCGGTCAACGGCACCAGTCCCACGTCCAGTGTCGGGCCGATCACCGAGCCCGCACCGCCCGCGGACGTCCCCCCGGCTGCGGAAGCGCCGCCCGCGGACGTCCCCCCGGCCACGGATGCCGGCCCGGCGGGCGTGCCCTCGCCGGGGGAGCCGTCGGCCGGGGCATCACCCTCGACCGGCCAGGACGACGATGCGCCGGCCGGGGAGTCCTCCAACCCCTGGCCCAGCGCCCAGGAAACCGAACCGGAAGAGGCCGGCACCACCGGCACCACCGGCGAGACGGCCCCTGACGAGGAAGATCGCCGTCTCTGGCACGACGGCCAGTAGCCGCTGTGGGGCCGAGCCCGGCGGTCGCGGATGTGCGCAACGCGGTCCGGGACAGCCTGCTTGACCTCGATTCCGGTGCCCTGGTCCTGGTGGCCTGCTCCGGCGGAGCCGACTCGCTTTCGCTCGCGGCCGCGCTCGCCTTCGTGGCGCCGCGCCAGCGGCTCCGCGGCGGCGCGGTCACCGTCGACCACGGGCTGCAGCCCGGCTCGGCCGGGCGCGCCCGTGACGTGGCCGCCGCGCTCACCCGCCTCGGGCTCGACCCCGTGGAGTGCGTCTCCGTCAGCGTGCCGGAGGCCGGCACCCACGGCGGCCCGGAAGCGGCCGCCCGCGCGGCCCGCTACGGCGCGTTGGCGTCCGTGGCCGAGCGCACCGGCGCGGCCGCGGTCCTGCTCGGCCATACCCTCGACGATCAGGCCGAGACGGTCCTGCTCGGGCTGGCACGCGGGTCGGGCGCCCGGGCGCTGGCCGGGATGGCCCCCCAGCGTGGCCGCTACCGCCGCCCGCTCCTGTCCGTGCGGCGGCGTACGACGCGGGCCGCGTGCGCGGCCCTGGACCTCCCGGTCTGGGACGATCCGCACAACCTCAGTCCCCGGTTCGCCCGTGCCCGCGTGCGGCATGAGGCCATGCCGGTGCTGGAGGCCGCGCTCGGCCCCGGCGTGGCCGAGGCGCTGGCCCGGACGGCGGGACAGTTGCGCGCCGATGCCGACTACCTGGACGCGGTGGCGGAAATGGAAGCCGAACGGGCCGGTGGCGGGAGCACTACGCTGCTTATCGAGCACCTGGCCGTGTTGCCGTCGGCTATCCGGACGCGTGTGCTGCGCGGGGCGGCTGCCGCCGCCGGGTGCCCGGTCGGCTCGCTGACCGCGTCCCACGTAGAGCAACTCGATGCGCTGGTGACAGGATGGCGCGGGCAGCGATGGATCGACCTTCCCGGTGGCGTGCGCGGACTCCGGCGGGACGGCCAGCTTCGGTTCAGCCGCGACAGCGCTCCGGCCGGAGACAGTCCGGCCGGTTCCGTACCTATGGCCGGCGCCGCCAATGACGTGCCGGGGTGGGACAGGGAGGGTTGGCCATGGACGCGGACGACATGGGAGCAGACCTGAAGGAAGTGCTGATCAGCGAGGACAGGCTGCGTCAGCGGGTGGGGGAGCTGGCGGCGCGCATTGACGCCGACTACGCCGGCCGGGACCCGCTCCTCGTCGGCGTGCTCAAGGGCGCCATCATGGTGATGGCGGACCTCGCGCGGGCCATGCACCTGCCGGCCCAGATGGACTGGATGGCGGTATCGTCGTACGGGTCCGGGACGCAATCTTCGGGCGTCGTGCGTATCCTCAAGGACCTGGACACCGACATTTCCGGCCGCGATGTCCTCGTCGTCGAGGACATCATCGATTCCGGTCTGACGCTGTCCTGGCTGGTCGGTAACCTCCAGTCGCGCGGCCCGGCGTCGGTGCGCGTGTGCGCCATGCTGCGGAAGCCCGGAGCCGCGCGGATGCGGGACGTGGAGGTCGCCTACACCGGCTTCGACATAGGCGATGAGTTCGTGATCGGATACGGGCTAGATTATGCCGAGCGGTACCGTAACCTGCCCTTTATCGGGACTCTTGCTCCGCACGTCTACGGGGGGAACAGAACCGAAGCAGGGAAGCGTTGACGAGGCGAGATGCCAGAGCGGTACACGGGCGTAGGCAACTGCCCGTATTGCCGACGTCGCGCTGAGCATTGATGGTCCGCAGCCGGGCATGAAGGAACAAACCGGATCGGGCCCGGAAAGAAGGCAAGGCGGTCCCGCCGGAGGTCGGCGGGATGTGAAGCTGGTCAGGAGGGAACGGCCCTAGCCGAGGGGGTCGCTCGTCGATGGATTCTAAGCGCTCATTCCGCATGTTGGGGCTGTTCGCCGCCGCGGTCCTGGTCGTGGTCGTGTTGTTCAACCTGGCCAACGCCGGGAGTTCATACACGCCGGCTGACACGTCGCAGGTCGTCTCGCTCATCAACAGTGGCCAGGTCAAGTCGGCCAAGATCACCGACAAGAACCAGACCATCCAGGTGACGACGAAGAGCGGGAAGCAGTATCAGGCCGACTGGGTCAGCGGGCAGGGGCTCGCCCTGCAGCAGGAACTGCAGAAGCAGTACGACGCGGGCAAGCTGCCGCTGGGGTACACGATCGCGGTGCCATCGGGCAGCTCCCTCTGGAGCATTCTCGGTTCCTGGGTCCCGATCATCGTCATTGCCCTGCTCTTCTTCTTCATGCTCAGCCAGATGCAGGGCGGCGGCTCGCGCGTGATGAACTTCGGCAAGTCGAAGGCCAAGCTGATCACCAAGGACACGCCCAAGACGACTTTCGCCGATGTGGCCGGCGCGGACGAGGCGATTGAGGAGCTGCAGGAGATCAAGGAATTCCTGCAGAGCCCGGCCAAGTTCCAGGCGATCGGCGCGAAGATCCCCAAGGGAGTCCTGCTCTACGGGCCACCCGGTACCGGCAAGACGCTGCTGGCCCGGGCCGTCGCTGGTGAAGCGGGCGTGCCGTTCTACTCCATTTCCGGTTCGGACTTCGTTGAGATGTTCGTCGGTGTCGGCGCCTCCCGCGTCCGCGACCTCTTCGAGCAGGCCAAGTCCAACGCGCCCGCGATCGTCTTCGTGGACGAGATCGACGCGGTCGGCCGGCACCGTGGCGCCGGGCTCGGCGGCGGCCACGACGAGCGCGAGCAGACCCTGAACCAGATGCTCGTCGAACTGGACGGGTTCGACACCAAGGGCGGCGTGATCGTGATCGCCGCGACCAACCGGCCGGACATCCTCGACCCGGCGCTGCTGCGCCCCGGGCGCTTCGACCGCCAGATCATGGTCGCCCAGCCCGACCTGACCGGCCGGAAGGGCATCCTCAAGGTGCACGCGCGCGGCAAGCCCATCGCGCCCGACACGGACCTGGATGTCATCGCGCGCCGTACTCCGGGCTTTACCGGCGCCGACCTGGCCAACGTGATCAACGAGGCCGCGTTGCTGACGGCGCGGGCCAACGGCAAGCAGATCAACATGGCGTCGCTCGAGGAAGCGATCGACCGGGTCATGGCGGGTCCTCAGCGCAAGAGCGCGATCCTGTCCGAGAAAGAGCGGAAGATCATCGCCTACCACGAGGGCGGCCACGCCCTGGTGGGGCACGCGATGCCGAACGCCGACCCGGTGCACAAGATCACCATCATTCCCCGCGGCCGGGCGCTGGGCTACACGCAGGCGCTGCCGACCGAGGACAAGGTCCTGGTCACCCGGGCCGAGATGTGGGACCAGCTGGCCATGCTGCTGGGCGGCCGCACCGCCGAGGAGCTTGTCTTCCATGAGCCCACGACCGGGGCCGCGAACGACATCGAGAAGGCGAGCGAAATCGCCCGCGGCATGGTCACCCAGTACGGGATGAGCGAGAAGCTCGGCGCGCGCAAGTTCGGCAGCGGTGACACCGAGCCGTTCCTCGGCATGGAGAGGTCGCACGCCCGCGACTACTCGGAGGAGATCGCCTCGGCGATCGACGACGAGGTCCGGCGGCTGATCGAGTCGGCCCACGACGAAGCGTGGGAGGTGCTGGTCGAATACCGCGATGTGCTCGACGGGCTCGTGCTCCAGCTCCTGGACAAGGAAACGCTGTCCAGGAAGGAAGTTCTCGAGGTCTTCGCCACGGTGCAAAAGCGGCCGCTGCGCGGCTCCTACACCGGGTACGGCAAGCGGCTCCCGTCGGACCGGCCACCGGTGCTGACCCCTAAGGAGCTCGCGCTCGCCGCCGCCTCGGACGGCAAGAATGGCTCGGCGATCCAGGGCAACGGCCAGGCGCTCGGCTACTCCCAGAACGGCGGCTCCAACGAGCTTCCCGGCGGGTCCGGCGCAGGGCCGGGGCCGGTGGACGCTGCACCGCGCGACTTCCCCGGCCCCGGGCAGCCGTACGACTACGGGAGCCACCCGGACGCCGAAGCATGAGCCGGGCAGTCGACGGCCGGAGCCCTGTCCCCACGGGGCACCCGGCCGCGGGTGACGAGCCCCCGCCCGAGGTCGACCAGCCACGGATCGAGCGTGCTATCCGCGAGATCCTCCTGGCCATCGGGGAAGATCCGGAACGCGATGGGCTGATCGAAACGCCCGCCCGGGTCGCCCGAGCGTACGCGGAGCAGTTCGCCGGGCTCCGCCAGCGGCCGGAGGACGTGCTGAACAAGGTCTTCGACGCCGACCACGACGAGATGGTCCTCGTCCGGGACATCGAGCTGTACTCGACGTGCGAGCACCACCTCGTCCCGTTCTTCGGCGTGGCCCACATCGGCTACATCCCGAACGACAAGGGCCAGATCACCGGCCTGTCCAAGCTGGCCCGACTGGTCGACACCTACTCCCGGCGGCCGCAGGTGCAGGAACGGATGACCAGCCAGATCGCGGACGCGCTGGTGGCCAACCTGGAGCCACGGGGCGTGATCGTGGTGATCGAGGCGGAGCATCTGTGCATGTCGATGCGGGGCGTGCGGAAGCCGGGCGCCAGGACCGTCACCTCGGCCGTCCGCGGGGTCTTCCGTGACAGCGCCCGGACGAGGGCGGAGGCCATGAGCCTTGTGCACGGCGCGCGCTGACCGGTCGCCTCTCGCCACCCTTTTGCCGCTAGCCGTTGAACTGCTTCATCCGTGGGTACGTATCTAGAGGTACCGTAGCGTGGGGGCGACGACATGGGGCAGGTGTGGGCGCGGCCAGGCATAGGCGCAGCATTCCATTCGGCAAAGACATATTTATTATCGCTGGCTGGTAAGCGCTGCCGGTCGTTCCTAGCTACCCTTAAATTTTCTGTTACCCGGGGCCTGGGAAAACCTTGATATGAGTAAAACCGAGACCACTGATCCGGCTGGGCGGGCGGCCGCCGACGGCGAAGAGAATTCTGAGCATCCCTGGCTGGACGGCCAGCGGGGCCAGCGGCGGTGGATCCCACTGATCGCCAGCCTGCTCAGCTTCCTGATTGGCCTGTCCGACGTTCTCGCCATCTTCACGCCCAGCTTCCACGCCCGGCTGCACCGGATCAACACCTACGTTCCCGGGACGCTGACCAACGCGGCTCGCAGCGCCGACGTCATCGTGGGCCTGCTGCTGCTGATGCTGTCGCACGGGCTGCGCCGGAGAAAGCGCCGGGCGTGGCAGGCGGTCACCGCCCTGCTGGTGCTGGACATCGCGATCCACCTCATGCACGGCCGCGCGACCCACGTTCCCACCACGGTCGTCGCCGCCATCCTGCTCGGCACGCTGCTGTTCTTCCGTAACGACTTCTATGCGATCGGGGACCGGCGGACCCGCTGGCGGGCGCTGTGGGTTTTTCTCGGGCTCGTGGTGGCGGACATCGCGATCGGGCTCGGCTACCTGTCGGTGAACGCGCTGGACGGCAGTTATTCGCTGGCCACGCGGCTGACGGATGTCCTCTCCGAGATCGTCGGGATATCCGGTCCCGTCGTCTTCTTCTCCGACGGGCGCAGCGACGGCTTCCACCTGCTGACGAGCGCGCTCGGCCTTTTCACCCTGATCGTCACGGCCTACCTGTTCCTGCGCCCCGCCGAGCCGAAGAGCCGGCTCACCCCGGCAGACACGGAGCGGATCCGGGAGCTTCTCGATAAGCACGGGGATCGTGACTCGCTGGGGTATTTCGCGCTCCGTGACGACAAGAGCGTCATCTGGTCCCCGACCGGCAAAGCCTGCGTCTGCTATCGCGTCGTGTCCGGGGTGATGCTGGCCGGCGGCGATCCGATTGGTGACCCGGAGGCGTGGCCGGGGGCGATCCAGGCCTTCCTCGACGAGGCGGCACGCCACGCCTGGGCGCCCGCCGTCATGGGCTGCAGCGAGCTGGGCGCGGAGGTCTGGTGCCGGGAAGGGGATCTGACCGCCCTGGAACTGGGCGATGAGGGCATCGTCAACGTGGCGGATTTCAGCCTCTCCGGACGGCCCATGCGCAACGTCCGCCAGATGGTGTCGCGAGTGACGCGCAACGGTTACACCGCCGAGGTCCGCCGGGTCGGTGACGTCCCGCGTGAAGAGATCAGCGCCATCCTCCGGGTGGCGGACTCGTGGCGGGGCAGCCATACCGAGCGGGGCTTCTCCATGGCGCTGGGCCGCGTCGGTGCGGCCGGCGACGAGCAGTGCGTGATTGCCACGGCGACGTGCGAGGGGACGCTGCGTGCCGTGCTGCACTTCGTTCCCTGGGGCAGCGACGGCCTGTCTCTTGATCTCATGCGGCGGGACCGGGGCTCCCAGCCGGGCCTGAACGACTTCCTCATTGTGGAAGCGATCAAGGCGGCCCCCGGTCTGGGCATTAAGCGCATATCGCTTAACTTCGCCGTATTCCGGGCCGCGCTCGAACGCGGTGAGCGAATCGGTGCCGGGCCGGTGCTGCGGGCCTGGCGCTCTATTCTGCTTTTCCTGTCCAAGTGGTTCCAGATCGAATCACTCTATAAATTCAATGCGAAGTTCTCGCCGGTCTGGCAGCCGCGGTTCTTTGTTTTCCCGACCGCCAAGGACGCACCGAGGATCGCGCTCGCCGCGCTCGAGGCCGAGGCATTCCTCGTCTGGCCCACGCTGGACCCGCGGCGGCTCGCCCGCCAGCTGGGGCTGGGACGGCTGCGCCGGCGGTTCCGGCGGGCGCTGCGGCGGAACTGAGCCCCGGCCGCGAGGGACCTCATAGGCTGGGCCTCATGGCGAGCAGTCCCCTGTCGGGTCACCAGTCCCCGGTGCCCGGACTGCCCAGCCAGGATCGCTGCCTGGTGATGGGTGTCGTTAACGTGACCCCCGACTCCTTTTCGGACGGTGGCGCCTGGCTCGGCCCCGGTGCCGCGGTGGCGCATGGGCTGGACCTCGCCGCCCAGGGCGCGGACATCGTGGACGTCGGCGGGGAATCGACCAGGCCGGGCGCGCAGCGCATCTCCGCCGACGAGGAGATCCGCCGGGTCCAGCCGGTCATCGCCGAACTGGCCCGGTCCGGCGTCCCGGTCAGCGTGGACACGATGCGGGCGCGCGTGGCCGAACTGGCCCTGGAGGCCGGGGCACGCCTGGTCAACGACGTGAGCGGCGGCCTCGCCGACCCGCACATGCCGCGCCTGGTCGCCAAGGCGTCGGTGCCCTACGTAGTGATGCACTGGCGCGGTCACAGCCACGATATGAACTCGCGGGCTGTGTACAGCGATGTGGTCCAGGAGGTCCGCGACGAACTCCGGCGGCGCGTCGACGCGGTAGTAGCGGAGGGCGTCGACCCGTCGATGATCGTCCTCGACCCGGGCCTGGGGTTCAGCAAGCTCAGCGAGCACAACTGGCGCGTCCTGGCTGCCCTCCCGGACATTGCCTGTCTGGGCGCTGGCGCGGGACCGGCCATGGGCGCGGCCGGGCCGCCGTGCCGGTTCCCGGTGCTGGTCGGCGCCTCCCGCAAGCGCTTCCTGGGGCGGCTGCTGGCCGCGGCCGACGGTACACCAAGATCATTTTCTGACAGCGACGACGCCACGGTGGCCACGACCGCGCTGGCCGCCGCGGCAGGCGCGTGGTGCGTGCGGGTGCACAAGGTTCCGGCCAACGCCGACGCCGTGCGGGTCGCCGCGGCCTGGCGCGCCGCGCGGGGGGAGCGCCCATGAAAACCGACCGGATCGAGGTACGCGGCCTCCGGGTGCGGGGACGCCACGGGGTCCTGGACGCCGAGCGCCGGGACGGCCAGGAATTTCTGATCGACGCCGTACTGGCGGTTGACACCCGTCCGGCGGCCGCGTCCGATGATCTCTCGCTCACCGTCGACTACGGCGGGCTGAGCGAGCGGCTCGCCGCGATTGTGGCCGGGGAGCCGGTCAACCTGATCGAGACCCTGGCGGAACGGCTGGCCCAGGCGTGCCTCGCCGAGCCGGCCGTCCGCCAGGCCGAGATCACCGTGCACAAACCGAACGCGCCGATCACGCTCCCGTTCGCCGATGTGCTGGTCACCATCTGCCGGGAGCGCCCGGTCCGCGTGGTCATCGCCCTGGGCAGCAATCTCGGAGACCGGCTGCGGGAGCTGCAGGGGGCCGTGGACGCGCTCGCGGCGACGCCGGGCCTGGCCATCACCGCCGTCTCACCGGTATACGAGACCGCCCCGGTCGGCGGCCCCGAACAGCCCGACTACCTGAACGCGGTCGTCGTGGCCGAGACATCCCGGCCGGCCACTGACCTGCTGGGGCGCGCGCACGCGATCGAAGCGGCGGCGCAGCGGATCAGAGCGGAGCGCTGGGGGCCACGGACCCTGGACGTGGACATCATCGCCTACGGCGAGGAGGTGAGCCGCGATCCGGTGCTGACGCTGCCTCACCCCCGCGCACAGGAACGGGCCTTCGTCCTGGCCCCCTGGCATGACGCCGATCCCGGTGCCATCCTCCCCGGACAGGGCCGCGTCGCGGCACTGCTGGCGGCCCTGCCCTGCGGTGGTGTCCAGCGACGTGATGACATGGTGCTGCGGCGGCCCGCATAGCCTTGTTCACGTGGCCAGACTGACCATGGCGGAGACCGCATGACACCGACCCGGACACGGACCCTGCTCCTGGTGGCCGTAGCGTTCGCGGTGGCGACCTGGCTGGTGACCCGGCTCATCTACAACAGCCTGCCGCCGTTGCCGTGGACGATGGTGCCTGCTCTGGTGATCGCGGCCGGGGCGGAGGCCTGGACCGGCCGCGGGCTCCGCGCGCGAATCCTTGGCCGTCCCGGGACCAAGCCGCCGTTGCCGCTATACGTCGCGCGGATGGTGGCGCTGGCGAAAGCCTCCTCGCTGACCGCGGCCGGGATCGGGGGAGCCGCGGCCGGATTCGCGGTGGCGGCGGCCGCCTCGCTACCGGATGCCGTGCCACGCCGGGACGTCATCGCCGCCGGTATCACGCTGGGCACGTCGGTGCTCCTCGCCCTCGCGGCGTTGTACCTGGAGCATTGCTGCCGTGTGCCGGACGATCCGGGTCCCGGCCGGCACGTCCCGCCGCCAAGGCCCGCGGATCGCTTTCATTGAGGGCGGCCCGGACCGGGTGGCGGGGTCACCCTCGCCGACTGGGCCACTCGGCTGGGCCCGCCCTCCACCGGGGTGGCTATGCTCGGACGGGATGCTGGGGCTCCGTTAGGGGCATCGGCCCGTCCGGTACCCACTGAGGACTGGAACGAGATGAATTCTGAATCAGGCGCGCACGACGTGCACGGGCCCGATGGGCCCGATGGGCCCAAGGGGGCCAACGGGGCAGACGAGCACCCGGCCAGGCTCCGGGTTGGCATCATCGGGCCCGGCCGCGTGGGCGTCGCGCTCGGCGTCGCGCTCACCCGGGCTGGCCACGAGGTGACCGCCGTGGCCGCGGTGTCGGACGCGTCCGTCCGCCGCGCCCGCCATCATTTTGCCGGCGCCCGGATCGCCGAGCCCGCCGACGTGATCGCCTCCGCCGACCTCGTCCTGCTGACCATGCCCGACGACGCCCTGCCCGGCCTCATCTCCGGCCTCGCGGCTACCCGCGCCACGGTGACGGGACGCCTGCTCGCGCACACGAGCGGCCGGTACGGTACCGGAGTGCTCGAGCCGGTTACCCGGCTGGGGGCGCTCCCGCTCGCCTTGCATCCGGTGATGACGTTCACCGGACGAAGCGATGACCTTCAGCGGATGCGCGGGATCAGCTTCGGCATCACCGCCCCGGACCAGCTCAGACCCGTGGCGGAGGCTCTCGTGATCGAGATGGGTGGCGAGCCGGTCTTCATCACCGAGGAAAACCGGGGCCTCTACCACGCGGCGCTCGCCAGCGCGGCCAACCACCTCGTCGCCCTCGTGACCGAGTCCTGTGACCTGCTGCAGGCGGCCGGGGCGGCCGATCCGGCCCGGATGCTCGGCCCGCTGCTGTCGGCCGCGCTGGATAACGCGCTGCGGCTGGGTGACGCGGGCCTGACCGGGCCGGTCGCCCGCGGTGACGCCGGTACCGTCGCCCGGCACCTCGAGGCGCTGCGCGACGCGGCCCCTGAGGCGCTGGCCGTCTACATTGCGCTGGCCCGCCTCACCGCGGACCGCGCGCTGGCCGCGGGGCTGCTCACCGCGCCCGACGCGGAGCGGCTGCTCGACGTGCTCTCCGGGGCCGCGCTGTGACCGGCGCACCCGCCCGCGCCGCGGAGACCGCCCGGCCTGCTGAGCCTGCTGACTCGGCCGGGACGGTCCTAGCGGCCAGCCTGGCCGACCTGGCCGCCGCCCGCGGACGGCTCGAATCGCCGGTCGTCTTCGTGCCCACGATGGGAGCGCTGCACGACGGGCACCGGAGCCTGCTCCGGCACGCGGCCCGCCTGGCGGGCCCCGACGGGGCCGTGGTGGTGTCCATCTTCGTCAACCCGCGGCAATTCGGGCCGGGTGAAGACCTGGACCGCTATCCTCGCTCCCTCGATGCCGACCTGGCGTTGTGCGCGGCCGAAGGGGTCGCCGTCGTCTTCGCTCCGGCCGTCACGGACGTGTACCCGGCCGAGCCCGTCGTGACCGTCGATCCCGGGCCCATGGGGCAGGTGCTCGAGGGAGAGTTCCGGCCCGGCTTCTTCGGCGGCGTACTGACTGTGGTCCTCAAGCTCTTCGGGCTGGTGCGGCCGGACATCGCCGTATTCGGTGAGAAGGACGCGCAGCAACTGGCCCTGGTGCGCCGGATGTCCGCCGACCTGAACCTCGGTATCCAGGTCGAGCCGGCCCCGACGTTCCGCGACGGCGACGGGCTGGCCACATCCAGCCGCAACCGGTACCTGTCGGCCGCCGAGCGCCGCGTGGCGCTCGCGCTTCCCGCCGCGCTCCAGGCCGGCCAGGCGGAAGCCGCCAACGGCCCCCGGGCGGTCGCTGAGGCGGCCAGGAAGAGCCTGGACGGGGCGGCCGGGGTGGCGGTCCCGGTCAGCGGCAACGGTGGCCCTCCGGACGGCCCCGCGCCGCGGGTGCCGCTGACCGTCGACTACCTGGCCCTGGTGGACCCGCGCACATTTCAGCCGGTGCGGCCCGGCTTCACCGGCCCGGCGATCCTTACCGTCGCCGCGCGGGTGGGCGGTACGCGCCTGATCGACAACGTCCGGGTCGAGTTCACCTGACGCAGGCACGGGGTTTTGGCCTTAGTGATGAAAGGGACGCGATGCTGCTGGCGATCGATGTGGGCAACACCAACACGGTGCTCGGCATATTCGACGGCGAGGAAGTGATCGAGCACTGGCGGATCGCCACCGTGCCCGACCGGACGGCGGACGAGATCGCCGTGGTGCTGCGGGGCCTGCTCACGCAGAGCGCTGTCCTCAAGGACCCGGCGCGCTGGGATACGCCCGCCGGGCTGCCGGATGGCGGAATCGCCGGCATCGCCCTCTGCTCGACGGTGCCGTCCGTGCTGCACGAGATGCGGGAGATGTGCCAGCGTTATTACCGCGACGTGCCCGCCGTCATCGTTGAGCCGGGTGTGAAGACCGGCATCCCGATCCGGATGGACAACCCCAAAGAGGTTGGCAGCGACCGCATCATGAACGCGCTGGCCGCGGTGCATTTGTTCGGCGGCCCGGCGATCGTGGTGGACTTCGGCACCTCGACCAACTTCGACGCGGTCAGCGCGCGCGGGGAATTCGTGGGCGGGGCGCTCGCCCCGGGCATCGAGATATCCGTCGACGCGCTGTCCCGCCGGGCCGCTCAGCTCCTGAAGGTGGAGCTGACCCGGCCGCCCCGGGTGATCGGCAAGAACACCGTCGAAGCCCTGCAATCGGGCATCGTCTACGGGTTCGCCGGGCAGCTCGAGGGGATCGCCCGGCGGATGGCGCGCGAACTGGCTCCCACTGACCCGGACTCGGTCACGATCATCGCGACCGGCGGCCTCGCTCCTCTGGTCATCAACGAAGTCAGCATCATCGACGCACATGAGCCCTGGCTGACCCTGATCGGGCTCCGGCTCGTCTTCGAGCGAAACGCCGCCGCCGAGTCCTGAACCGGCGCGGAATACTGAACCGGGCCGGCCGGCAAACCCGCGTGCCGCCGTCAACCGGCACCGGTAGCCTCGGGCAGGTGACCGACAACCATCCGGCGGATGACAGCCGCGACATCACGGCAGGGGCCGTTCCCGGGACCAGCGCCGACCTTCCGGAGCAGATGCGCGTCCGGATGGGCAAACGCGACGCGCTGCTCGAAGCCGGTATCGATCCCTACCCGGTTGGTTTCCCGCGCACGGCCACGGTCGGGGAGGTCCGGGCGGAGTATGCGGGCCTGCCGCCCGACACCTCGACCGGCGACATGGCCGGCGTCGCCGGCCGCGTGATTCTGTCGCGCATCGGCGGCAAGCTGTGCTTTGCCACCATCCGGGACGGCACCGGCGATATCCAGGTGATGATCTCCCTGGCCAAGGTCGGCGAGCAGGCGCTGGCGGCCTGGAAGCGGGACGTTGATCTGGGGGACCACGTAGGGGTATCGGGTGAGGTGATCACCTCGCGCAGCGGCGAGCTCTCGGTCCTCGCCGAGTCGTTCGTGATCACTGCGAAGAGCCTCCGGCCGCTGCCGGACAAGCACAAGGGACTCAGCGACACCGAGTCACGTGTGCGCCAGCGCTACGTGGACCTGATCGTCAACCCGGAAGCCCGCCGGATGGCCCGGCTGCGCAGCGATGTCATCCGCTCGATCCGGGAGCAGATGCACGAGCGCGGCTACCTGGAGGTGGAGACGCCGGTCCTGCAGGCCATCCACGGTGGCGCGAACGCCCGCCCGTTCATTACTCACGGCAACGCCTACGATAGCCAGCTCTACCTGCGCATCGCGCTGGAGCTTTACCTCAAGCGGCTCATCGTGGGCGGCATCGAGAAGGTCTACGAGATCAGCCGGGTGTTCCGCAACGAGGGTGTGGACAGTACCCACAATCCCGAGTTCACGATGCTGGAGGCTTACGAGACCTACGGCGACTACAACACGGTCGCCGCGCTCACCCGGGAGCTGATCCAGGACGCTGCGCGCACCGCGCTGGGCAGCACGGTGATCCAGCGCGCGGACGGCACGGAATACGACATCGGCGGGGAATGGAAGTCGGTCCCGGTCTATGCCGCCATCTCGGCCGCCCTGGGCGAGGAGATCACCCCCGGTACGAAGGAGGAAAAGCTCCGCAAATTGTGCGCCCGGGCGGGCATCCCGGTCGAGCCGAACTGGAACCGTGGCCAGGTCGTCCTGGAGATGTATGAGCGGCTGGTGGAGAAGCAGACCGTCGAGCCGACGTTCTACCGGGATTTCCCGGTAGAGGTCTCCCCGCTGACCCGGGCGCACCGCGTGGATCCACGTCTGGCCGAGCGGTGGGACCTGGTCGCATTCGGCGCCGAGCTGGGTACCGGCTATTCGGAACTGGTCGACCCGGTCGAGCAGCGGAAGCGGCTGACCGAGCAGTCGCTGCTCGCGGCCGGGGGTGATCCGGAGGCCATGCAACTGGACGAGGACTTCCTGCGGGCGCTCGAGTACGGCATGCCACCGACCGGCGGCGTGGGGGTAGGCATCGACCGCCTCCTCATCATGTTCACCGGCGTGAGCATCCGCGAAACGATCCTCTTCCCCTTCGTAAAGCCGTATTAGCCCGGGGGGGCGACCCCCCGGAACCCCCCGCATGCGCTCCGCGCCCCGCGGTGGTACCTCGCCGACACACCGGCCACTCGCCCGGGCTGAAGCCCGGGACTCGCTGGGCCGGTAGCGACCGCCTCGCCGTAACCCTCTGTGGTTCTCGCCGATAGCACCGGCCGCTCACCCAGGCCTTCGGCCTGGGGTCGCTGGGCCGGTAACGAGACACTAAGCTTCGATGCGGACGGCGCCGACGAAGATGCTCCAGTCCACCGGCTGGACCATGACGTCCTGGCCGAAGGATGGCGCGTCGACCATCAGGCCGTTGCCGAGCCAGATGCCCACGTGGCTGATATCGGCGAAGAAGAAGAGCAGGTCACCCGGCTCCAGTTGGCTGCGCGAGATGTGCTCGCCCTCGTTCCACTGATCGCCGGTGTAGTGGTCCAGCTGAATTCCCTCTTGGGCGTAGGCCCACATGACCAGCCCGGAGCAGTCGAACTCGCCTGGGCCGGCAGCGCCCCAGATGTAGGGGTCACCGCGCCTGGTCAGTGCCGCCCGAAGCGCCACGGCACCGACACCGTTGCCGCCCGGTATGTCGATGTTCGGGTACTGCCCGGTCTGGTTGAAGATCGCCATCGCCTGCGTCATGGCCGAGCTGTTGACCTTGTCGACCTCGCTCTGGATGACCTTGGTCTTCGCGTTCATGGCCGATTCGAGGGCGCTCACCCTGGCGATCTGCTGCCGGGCGGTTTCGTCGGCGCGCTCGTCCGCCGCCTGGGCCGCCCTGAGCTGCGAAACTCTCGTCCCGTTCTCCTGATCAAGCTGCTGCATGATCGAGGCCTGATTGAGAAACTGGTCGGCATTGCCGGCCGTGAGGATCTGCAGGGTCGGGTCATACCCGGCGTTCTCGTAGCTGGCCGCCGCCAGCCGTGAGACCGCGATCCGGCTCGTCTTGAGGGCGGCCGCGTCCTTGACCGCCGCCTGCTCGGCCTTCTCGACCTCGGTGCGCGCCGAGGACAGCTCGACCCGGAGGCCGTCGTACTGCTCGCTCAGGGCGTTGATCTGATACGTGAGCTGCCGGGCCTGGGCCACCAGGGAAGTCAGCGTCGGCGACGGTGCCCGGGTCTGTGCATTGCTGATCCCGCCGGGCAGGAGCAGGGCGCACGCGGTTGCCGCACCGCACGCGGCCGCCGCGGCCCGCCACGGGCGCGATACCGCTGTCCCCGCGCGCACGAACGAGGATCTGGATACGACTCCCGGACCGGTCGCTGAACGCCGCACAGAAGGCCTCCTCTCGCGGACGGCCTGTTCGACGTGGCCGGCATCCGTGTCAGTCGTCTATCGGTGGCAACAGCGATGCACGATATTGGATCCGGCAATGGTGTGCCAACCGGAATGGTGCAAATCGTCCGGTGTTTCTGGGCGCGTCCCGTCAGCGCCGGCCGGGACCGTGAGCGGCACCGCCGTACCGGCTAGGGTGGACCCGCCATGGGATATACGGTCAGGCAGGCGCGTACCGCCGACGTCCCGGGGATTCGTGGCCTCATCGACGCGAACGTGGGGTCCGGGCGCCTGCTCGGCAAGGCAACCGTCATGTTGTACGAGGACGTCCAGGAATTCTGGGTGGCCGAGTGGGAGACCGACGGGCTCATCGTCGGCTGCGGGGCCCTGCACGTGCTGTGGGAAGACCTGGCCGAGATCAGGACCATCGCGGTCCGCGGGGACTGCCAGGGCCACGGCATCGGGCGCCGGATCGCTCACGTCCTGCTCGACCGGGCCCGCGAGCTGGGTGTGCAGCGGGTCTTCGTGCTGACGTTCGCGATCGAGTTCTTCGGCAGCCTGGGCTTCAGGGAGATATTCGGCACGCCGGTCGCGCCCGACGTCTACGCGGAGCTGCTGCGGTCCTACGATGAAGGCGTCGCCGAGTTCCTCGGCCTTGACTGGGTAAAGCCGAACACCCTGGGGAACACCCGGATGCTGCTGCACCTGCGGCCCGCGTCCTCGCCGCAGGCCCCGGCCTGACGCGGTGGATGGTTTAGAGCAGCCGGAGCTGACGGTCTGGCCGCGGCCGCTTCGGCGCGGCGGCCCGGCTGAGCAACGCTGGATCGATCACGGTGAGAAACGGCGAGGGACCGGTCGCCGCCGGGCCACCAGGACGCCCGCGGTGCGCCGCGCAGGTGAGGAACAGCCGTGTGCGGGCCCGTGTCATCCCGACAAACAGCAGCCGCCGTTCCTCGGCCTCGTCGACCGTCCGGGCTGCCCCCTTCCCCTTCCGGGGCGCGGGAACGGCGCCCGGCCACCACAGTGGCAGCAGGCCCCGTTCGCACCCGGCGATGAACACCACGCTAAATTCCAGCCCTTTCGCCGCATGCAACGTCAGCAGCGACACCGCGTCGGCCCGCGGATCGAGAGCGTCCGCCTCGGCGCCCAGCGAGAGCTCCGTCAGGAACTGCTCGATGTCATCGCCGCACCGGCTGGCCAGTGGCGCGAGCACCGCACCGGCCGCCTGGACGTCGGCCGCCGCCGCGGACGCGGCCGGCATCTGGGCCGCGATCCGCCGTACCGCGGCCCGCAGCCGCCGGGTGACACCATCGCCGTCCGCACTGGCGCCGTCCGCATCGGGGGTGCCCAGCTCCGTTAGGCGGATCTCGCGGGCGATGTCGGGCACGGCCGGCCTGCGGCCGAGCCGGTCGTGCGACCGTTTCTGGAAGGGCAGGCCAGCCCGCGAGAGCGCCTGGACGAGTGGTGCGGCCTGCGCGTCGGTCCGGTAGAGCACGGCCACGTCCGACAGGGCCAGCGCTGCGTGCCGCAGCCGCGCGTCGACGCGCCCGGTGTCGAGCGAATGGAAGGACGAGCCGCCGATCAGGCGGTCGATCTCGCCGGCGATCCAGGCGCTCTCGGCCTGCTCGTTCGCCGCTTCGTGGACAACGATCGCGGGGCCGTCAGGCACGCCGGAGGCGGCGAGGCGGCCCACCGCCTCCAGACGTCGGCCCGGGACCAGCGTCGACGGCGCCACCGCCTGCAGGGCCGCCCGGACAATAGCGGGGCCAGACCGGTAATTCCGGGTGAGGAAGGTAGTCCGGGCCGCGGGGTAGTCCGCGCTGAACCGCAAGAAGAAGCCGACGTCGGCCCCGCGGAACCCGTAGATGGCCTGGTCTGGGTCGCCGATCACGGTGAGCCCGGTCCCGGTGCCGGCCAGCAAGCGGAGCAGCTCGTACTGCTGCTCGTCGAGGTCCTGGTATTCGTCCACACTGATCCAGGGCCAGCGGTCGCGCCGTGCGGCGGCGACGGCCGGGTCGCTGCGGAGCATCCGGACGGCGAGGCCGGTGAGCTCATCGACGTCGATCAGCCCCTGGGCGAGAAGTTCCGCCGAAAGTTCCGCCGACTGGGCCGCTTGCTCGGCCGTCTGGTCCTTGCGGGGGTGCCTGCCGCCCAGGGCGGCGATCAGGCGGCGGCCCGCGCGCTCGGAACCGGCGACCCGCATGGCCGCCTCGAGCCGGGCGTTTTCATCGGCCACGCGAAACCCCGGCGGCAGGCCGGCCCGCTCGGCGTGTTCCCCGAGCAGTCGCAGCGCCAGGCCGTGAAAGGTCGTGACCAGAACCTCCGGCGCGGAAGCGGCCCGGGTGCCAGCATGCCCCTGGAGCAGGCCGGTCAGCCGGTACTGCATCTCCGCGGTCGCGCGCCGGGTAAAGGTCAGGGCGAGAAAGCGGTCCGCGGGAATGCCGTACTCCGCGATCTGGTAGGCGATCCGGTGAGTCAGGGTACGGGTCTTTCCCGTCCCGGGGCCCGCAATGATCATGAGTGGTCCGTCCGCCTGCGCGGCGGCGCGCTGCTCCTGATCCAACCCGGCCAGCAGGGAGGCCCCGGCTGTCTGGCCATCGCCCCGGTGATCCGCGGCGTCCGCCGCCCGTCCCGCTGCACCGCGATCAGAACTCCGTCCGGCGGTGCGGTCTGTCCGGGCCGGCTCGTTCTGCGTCACGGGAAAGGGCGCGGAAGTTCCGGTCGCAGGCGGGGAGGCCGGCACGTCGAACAGCGCGTCAGCGTGGTCAAGCTCGCCCGGACCGAACAGGCGGACCCGGCCGTACTCGCCGTCATATCCAGCGTCCTTGATGACCTCACCTCGGCGCAGTCGGCTAATTGCCTCGGTAAGCGCCGTTCCGCCGATGCGGCTCAGGTCGTCCGCGGGCACGTCCTGAAGGATGCCAAGTTCTGGCCCGAACGCGGCGACAAGACGGTCAATGACTGCGTTAACGCTCTTGCTCTTCGGCCCCACGCAGAGGATCTCGCTAATGATTTCCGCAAGCGGGACGAGATTATCGAAGCCCGCGGCCTTCTCGGGGCGGTAGCCGTCCGGGCGGTCTGCGAGTTCGGCCACCCGGTGCAGCACGCCGACCGTGAGTGGTTTATGACACTGGGGGCATGCTCCGTCACGCTCGCGCGTTTGCTCGGGCTCGAACCTGATCCCGCACTTACGGTGCCCGTCCAGGTGGTACTTGCCCTCTTCGGGATAGAACTCGATCGTCCCGGCGAGACCGTCTCCGGTCCGCAGAGCTTCCGCGATCGAGAAGAAGTCCATCGCGGCGGTGAAAGTTGTCGCTTCACGCCCCAGCATCGGCGGTGAATGGGCGTCGGAGTTACTGACGAGTTGATAAGCGTCCAGCGATGAACACATCCAGTTCATGCGCGGATCCGATGACAGGCCCGTCTCCACCGCGAATATTTCGCCGGCAAGATCGCCGTAGCAGTCGGCGACCGCGTCGAAACCGGACCGGGAACCAAGAACAGCGAACCAAGGTGTCCAGATATGTGCCGGAACCAAGTAGCAGCCGGGCCCCCCTTCAAGCGTGATCTCAAGCAGGTGGCGTGAGTCAAGACCGAGGATGGGCCGGCCATCCGACGTGAGGTTCCCGATCTTCGCCAGAGAAGCGGTGATCCGGTCGGCCGCCTCGAACGTCGGCGCGTATATCAGATGATGCACTTTACGTGTGCGCTCATCACGGCGATAGATAGTGGAGATCTCGACCGAGAGCATGAATCGCACCGGCTGCTCACACGCGGGCGGCACGTGCCGGCGCAGGTCCCTTTCCAGATCGGGCCGCAGGCGCAGCAGGCCCGCTTCTGCGGGAACAAGACTACTTTTCAGTTCGTCAGCCCATGCGGGATGGGTGAAGTCGCCGGTACCGAGGACTCTGATTCCCTTGCGCAGCGCCCCGGCGGCCAGGTGCGGGATGTCGCAGTCCCTGCTGCACGCGCGAGAAAACTTCGAGTGGATGTGGAGGTCGGCGTGGAACATTGCCGTTTCTATGCCCCTCTCGGCTGAGGTCCGCGGACGGCGACCGGTCCGATCCTGCCACGCGATGTCTGCCGGTCAAGCGGAAATGTCCCGCCCAGACGCTGACCTGGGCGCGGAGCGTGCCCGGCGGCGGAACGGGACGGCTTGTAGCCGGCGTTCGCGGACTGACCGCATGGCGGGCCGCAGGCCGGCCGGCCTGAGCCGCATGAACTGGGAAGAAGCCGCGCCCGAAGGTGGGCATCAGGGCCGCCAACCGCACCGTGCGCCGGATCGCGGGTGGCCGCACGGCAGCGACCCGCTATGAGAGACAATGGTGAACGAGGGCGCGGCCCGCCTTCTACGGCGGTGCCGGGGCATGGAGCGGCGGCCCCCGCCGCGGCCGCCGCGGAGTTCCCGGGGCCGCCCGCGCTGGGCTCCGGCCGGGCCGGAGAACGGGAGCGTCTGGTATGGCGGCTTATAGCCGGCCGACTGAACGGACCTGATAAGAGAGCAGTACGAACATTTGGGCACTTGCGTTAAGCACATGCGCGGTGGCGCACCGCAGTCTGCTGTTCAGAGCAAACGCCTATACGTTAAAGAAGAAGTGAGGAGAGCGCCTTGTTGAAGGATCTCGCGGCGCTGACTCCACCAGCGGTTATTTGCGTCGCGTTCCTCGTCGGCCTTGTCCTGTTGCTGCGGCGTGAGATGGCGCCGAGGCGGAGAGTGCGCGAAGACTTCGGCACTGAACACGATATTTCCGGCAACAACGGTATTATCGACGCCAAGGCACCCACATCGGCTACCGGCTCAGATGAGCATGATGGGGTCGGCCGATCAGCTGATGAGGACGCGAGCTGATCGTCCGCCCTGGTGCCGTTCGGGCAAACTAACTGTTCTCCCGGCCGAAGATCTCCCTGTGCCTGCGTTGACGCTGAGCTTGCACTTAGAATCGGCTGACAGTTAGGAAGAACGCGCTCAACGCGGCAATCGGCATCGCACGGCAGGAATGCTAACAGGGCACACAATGCATGATTACGGAGAGTTACCCAACCCTGGGGAGTAGTCCGGCCTTGACGGCGTGCCGGATGCTGACTTTGCGCTAACGTGCCAATCTTCTTGCCCGCTGAATTGGCAACAGCAACATGGCGGGTATATCTTCAGTTCAGAAATATGTGTGATCCACAGAAGGGTTGGTTCCATGGCACAGAAGGTTCAGGTGCTTCTCGTCGACGATCTTGACGGCGGCGAGGCGACCGAGACCGTATCGTTTGGTCTTGACGGCAGCTCGTATGAGATCGACCTAAGCTCGGCCAACGCCGACAAGATCCGCAAAGAGCTAACCCTCTACATCGAGCACGCTCGCAAAGTGAGTGCACCGACAAGACGCCGTCGGCCGCGCACTGGCCCGGGCCGCCAGCGCAGCGCGGAAATCAGGGACTGGGCGAAGCAGCGCGGTTACCACGTCAACGAGCGCGGGCGCATTCCTGCTTCGATCGTTTCTGAGTACGAAGCCTCGCACTAAGGCCAGCACTAACCACGCGCGCTTACCACGCGGGCGGGGTGCTTTCCGTCGTATCCCGCAACGACGGCCCTCCCGACCGACTGTGTCCGGGAGGGCCCTCAGGGTATTTATCAACCGTCTTCCGTTTCTTTCCCGGCGGATCTTTGCGGAGGGCGCGTGGTGCGGTCGAACGGCGCGATGCGACCGGAGAACCGCGATGTGATTCAAGGAACAATCGAACAGCGCCGGTCGAAGAACAGTGCCGGTCGAAGAACGCAGTGCGCTCGAATCGCACCGTGTCGACCCAAGACCACGGTGCCGTCCTGCGGCATGCTCTCCGCCGCGGCGAGGGCCAGGCTCCGTGCTGGCCCGGGGGGCGACCCCCCCGGAACCCCCCGCATGCGCTCCNNGCCCGGTTCGCTGGGCCGGTAGCGATCGCCTGGCCGTAGGTCCCGCTGCGGTTCCCGCCGGTAGCACCGGGCCGCTCGCCGGGCCTGAAGGCCCGGACTCGCTAGCTGGTAACGATCGCCTCGCCGTAACCCAGTGTCGGTATAAAGGCAGTAATCGCTGGCAGTGTCTCAGTGCCGGTTCCCGTTCGCTTGCGGCGTAGCGGGAACACCACAGGGCGTTGGCACGGTTTCATGGGATGAACGCTGCCCTAACGGGGAACTTTTACCGTATGACCTACGGCACGAAGCGCACCGCCGGGGCGCGCGGCTACCATGCGGGTAACGGCAGGGCATGATTTTGCGCACCTGCCTGACCGCGCTGTGAGGAGAGCAACGATATGTTCGAGAGGTTTACCGACCGGGCGCGGCGGGTTGTGGTCCTGGCTCAAGAAGAGGCCAGGATGCTCAATCACAACTACATCGGCACCGAGCACATCCTGCT
>PLRW01000362.1 GCA_003164955.1 Actinomycetota bacterium | reverse complement strand
CCGGTAGCGATCGCCTCGCCGTAGGTCCTGTTGCGGTTCTCGCCGACAGCACCGGCCGCTCACCCGGGCCTTCGGCCCGGGGTCGCTGGGCCGGTAACGATCGGCTCGCCGTAACCGTCTGATGCCCGGGACGGCTCAGTGGGGCACCCGGCGAGGTCCACGTTGCCCCGGATGTCCCAGGGGGCCGCGCCAGTCATAGCCGTCCCGGACCGGGGCCGGGCCTGACCATGATCGGCGTCGCTTTCCGGGACATGCTGCGGAAACCCGACGCCGATCAAGGAAGACGCAGGGGAGAAGCTGGTCATTCCCTCGCGTTGCCATTCCGCAGGGCTGTCATTCGCCTACGGGGCCGCCTGCTAGTTCGCTCACGATGTCCAGTTGGCCGACGTGCCGCGCGTACTCCTGCAGCAGGTGGAGCAGGACCCGTTCCAGGGCCGGGGGATCGGCGCCGTCCCACCGTTCGCCCGGCTGGCCGGTATCGGCCAGATCGTGCGCCGCGACGATGGCCCGGGTCCGCACCGCCTGGGCGTCCAGCGCCGCCACCAGGCCGGCCAGGGTCTCATCGGGGCCGACGTGCCAGCGGCCGTTCTTCTCCTCGCCCCGGACATCCTGCTCGCCCCCGACATCGGGCCGGTCGTGGCCCTCGAAGCCCCAGTCCAGCCACCGCATCTCCGTATAGGTCAGGTGCTTGATCAGCTCGATCGGGGCCCAGCCGGACGGCAGCCGGCTGGCGCGCAGCTCGCCGCCGGGCAGCCCCTCGAGCTTGCTGACCAGCCGGGAGCGGAAGAACTCCAGGTACCGCAGGAAGACCTCGGCCCGCGACGCCGCCGGGGCCGTCGGTTCGGGAAACGGAAGGCTCACGGTCTCCACCCTGGCCCACTGCGACCGCCGCCGCCACCGGGTTAAACCGCGCCGGATCTGGTATGCGGCACCATGGGGGCGTGATTACGCTTCTGTTCCGGGTCTTCAACGTGCATCACGGGCGGCACGTTGTGATCCTGCTGCTGACGACCGGGGCCATCGTGCTGGCCGGCGGCGGGCTGTTCGCGCTCACCCAGAGCCTCCCGTTCACGACCGGTCTCTACTGGGCGATCACGACGGCGACGACCGTCGGTTATGGCGATGTGACGCCGCACAACGCCGTCGGCCGCGTCGTGGCCTCGATTCTCATGCTGACCACCATCCCCCTGCTGGCCACGGTGTTCGCACTGGTGACAGGCGCTGCGGCGGCCTCAGGAATCCGGAGGATCCTCAATATGACAACTCGGTTCCCGGAGGGCACCTACCGGCTCGTCGTCGGGATGAATCCCACCGTCCCGGCGATCCTGGAGGAGCTGTCCCAGGTTGGTATCCCGGTCGTCCTCGCCGCCGACGTCGACGCCGCAAGTGTCCGCGAGGACGTCCACGTGGTGCGCGGCGATCCGACCGATCCGGCCACGATCAGGGCCGCCCACCCGGAAGGCGCCGAACAGGCCCTCATCACCGGTGCCAGTGACGGCGACGTGCTGGTCAGTGCGGTGATGGTGCGCAAGCAGGCCCCCAATCTGACGCTTACCGCGCTGACCAGCTCCCCGTCGGTCCGGGAGGCGCTGCGCGACCTGGGGGTCCAGCAGACGGTGTCCACTCAGGAACTGGTGGCCCGGACGCTGGCCACCAGCCTGGAAACCCCGCACGCGGGCGAGATGGTGGCCCAGCTCGTCGAGCCCGGCCAGCACGTGCTGGCCGAGGTCGAGGCGGACGGCCAGACGGTCGGCAAGGCGCTCAGCGCCGTTCGCGATGAGCGGTCCGGTCTGGTGCTCGGCCTGGTGCACGACGGCCGCTTCACCCTGGGCATCGGCGAGGATCCCGTCGTCGCGGCCGGGGATCGCCTGCTGGTCGCCGAGCCGGCGCACCGCCGGTGACGACCGCGCCCGGGCCCACTGGGCCCGGGCGCTAGCCGTTCTGCGGCTGGCTGTGTTACGCCCAGCGCTGGGTTACGCCGCCCCGCGCTGGCCACGGTGCGGCTGGCCGCCCTGTCCGCCGCGTGCCTGTCCGCCGCGTGCCTGGCGGGGCGCGTACGCCCGGTCGCCGGAGACGTTAGCCGGACGCGGCCTGCGGCGCTTGGCGCCGCCGTACCCCCCCGCTGACCCTGTCGCCGGCCGTGCGGCCGGCGGGGGCGGGACCGGCGTGCCGGTCGTCGCGATCTGCTGGACCAGGTGATGCCCCACGCCGACGTGGTGCCGCGGTGCGCTCACGCCCGCCGCGTCGTGCATCCGCTGCAGTTCCCGGACCTGGCCTTCCTCGGCCAGCGTGACGACCAGCCCGGACGCTCCGGCCCGCGCGGTCCGGCCGGAACGGTGCAGGTAGTCCTTGTGGTCGTTGGGCGGGTCGAAGTGCACGACGAGTTCCACGTCGTCGACGTGAATGCCGCGCGCGGCGACGTCCGTGGCGACCAGGACCCGCGGGTGACCGGCCGCGAACGCGTCCAGCGCGCGCTGCCGCTGGTTCTGGTTCCGGTTGCCGTGGATGGCCTCGGCGGCCACCCCGGCCTTGCTCAGCTGCCGGGCGAGCCGGTCCGCGCCGTGCTTGGTCCGGACGAAGAACAGGGTCCGCGCCGGCCGGCTGGCGATCTCCGCGGCCACCGGCAGCTTGTCCTCGGGGTGCATGACCAGCACGCTGTGCTCGGCCAGGCTGTCGGTCTCGGCCTGCGGTGCCACCGCGTGCAGCGCGGGATCGCTGAGGTAGCGGGTGACCAGCTGCCCAACCCGCCGGTCCAGCGTGGCGGAGAACAGCATCCGCTGGCCGCCCGCCGGGGTCTCGTCCAGGATGCGGATCACCGCAGGCAGGAAGCCGAGGTCGGCCATGTGGTCGGCCTCGTCCAGGACGGTGATCTCCACGCTGCCGAGCGTGCAGGCGCCCCGGTCGAGCAGGTCGATCAGCCGGCCGGGGGTCGCGACGACGATGTCCACGCCGTTCCGCAGCCCGCTGATCTGGCGGCCGTACGGCACGCCGCCGTAGACCGTCGTGACGGTCACGCCGACGCTGCGGCCGAGCGGCGTGAGCACGTCCGCGACCTGCTGGGCCAGCTCACGTGTGGGCACCAGCACCAGGCCGCGCGGCGCGCCCCCGGTGCCCCTGGAACCTGCCTGGCCGCCCAGCCGGGTCAGCATCGGCAGGCCGAAGGCGAGCGTCTTGCCCGAACCCGTCTGCGCCCGGCCGAGCACGTCGCGCCCGGCCATCGCGTCGGGGAGCGCCCGGGCCTGGATGGCGAACGGCTCGTGAATTTTGCGCGCGGCCAGCGCGCTGATCAGCCGCTCGGGCAGGCCGAGCTCGGCGAACGACGCTGGTGCGGGCGCCGGCTGCGCGGCCGCTTCGGACAGGGCGCGGTCGAGGCCGGAGTAGGGGTCGGCCTGCGGGGGGCGTACCGGCCGGGACGGCCGTCCGCCCCGCCGCGGGGCGCCACCGCCGCGC
>PLRW01000330.1 GCA_003164955.1 Actinomycetota bacterium | reverse complement strand
CCCTTCGGCGAGCCCGCAGCCAGCCACCGGTGGGCGACGGGAAGCCAGTCAGCGGTAAAACGCCTCATACGGGTGGCTGCTTCGCGGCCGTCACCGTCTGAATGGCTCCGCATGCCCTTGACCGGACTGATCCTGGCCGGCTCCGGGCCCCTGGGCCTGTCCCCGTCCGCGGTGAGAAACGCGGGCCCGGACTGGTGGTCCGAGGTGTTATCCCGTCGGGCCCGCGGCCAGAAATTCCTGGACCACTGGTGCCAGCTCAGCTGCCTCGGCGACCAGGCCGAGATGGCCGCCGTGGAAAATGTGCAAGCGCGAACCGCGGATCAGCCGGTGCATCATCTTGGCGTTGGCCAGCGGGATTATCGGGTCGTCGTCACCGGACATGATCAGGGTTGGCTGCCGTAGCCACGGCAGGAACGGCAGGCTCGACCAGGCAAACGATGCCGCCAGCTGATAGGCATAGCCGCGTCCGGGCCCGAGCTGGTTGCTGCCGTGCATAGCCCCGCCGACCCGCTCGGGCTCGGCTCGCGCCGATCCGCCGTACAGGTCGGGGGCGACGCGGGCAAGATGCCCGCTGTCCACGTAACGCTGCCGTCCGGCCATCTGCCGCAGCACACTGGGCTTGGGCGGCACCATGGTCGCACCGGTTGCCGTGCTGACCAGCACCAGACGGCGGCAGCGCGACCGCTGAGACACCGCGAATTGCTGCGCGACCCCGCCGCCCCAGGAGATGCCGAGCACGTCGACCTGGCCGTACCCGAGCGCGGACAGCATCTTGGCGATCAGCCTGCACAGCCCGCTGAAACGGTACGGGCGGCCGGGCAGGGGCGACCCGGCGACGCCGGGGACGTCGAACCTGATCACGTCGCCTGACTTGTCAGGGTCGAGCGCATCGACGAACGGCTGCAGCAGTTCCAGGCTGGCGCCGATTCCGTTGATGATCAGCAGCGGGGTCACCCCGGGCTGGCCGTAGCGGACGGCCACGCGCAGGTCCTGGCCGTCAACAGTGATCATCTGCTCCGTCGCCGCGGTCATCGGGCGTCCCGCGGTGCCTGCACCTCGCGGCGCAGAATCTTGCCGGTCGGGCCCTTGGGCAGGCCTGGCACCATCCAGATATGCCGCGGGTACTTGTAGGGCGCTATCCGGTCCCTGGCAAAGGCGATCAGTTCCTCGGCCGTGACGGTCTCGCCCGGCTTGAGCTGGACGGCCGCGCCGATCTCCTCGCCGAGCTCGTCATGCGGGAACCCGACGACGGCTGCCTCCGCCACGGCCGGGTGCTCGTACAGGACCTCTTCGACTTCGCGCGGATAGACGTTGTAACCGCCGCGGATGATCGTGTCCTTCTTCCTGTCCACGATGTAGAAGTAGCCGTCCTCGTCGACCCTGGCCAGGTCACCCGTCCGGAACCAGCCCCCACCCGCCTCCCCTTCCCCCTTCATCATCGCCTCGGCGGTGGCCTCCGGCTTGTGCCAGTACCCCTTCATGATGTTGTGACCGGCGATGACGATCTCGCCGACCTCGCCGGCCGGCACGTCATTACCGTCGGCGTCGGCCACGCGCATGTGCACGCCGGCGATCGGGGTGCCGATCGAGCCGGGCTTACGTACCCTGTCCGGGTGGTTGAAGGACGCTACCGGCGATGTCTCGGACAGCCCGTAGCCCTCGAGGATCATGCAGTGGAAAGCTTCCTCAAACCCGCGCAGGATCTCCACCGGCAGGGCCGCGCCGCCTGAGATGCACAGCCGCAGGGACGAGACGTCCGCCTGCGCGCCGTCCGGATGGTGCAGCATCGCCGCGTACATGGTCGGCACACCCTCGAAGATCGTCACCTTGTCCCGGCCGATGATCTGCAGGGCCCGGCCAGGGTCAAACCTGGGCAGCAGGGTCAGGCTCGAGCCGCCGAACAGCGTCGCATTCAGCCCGCAGGTCAGCCCGAAAACGTGGAAGAGCGGCAGGCAGCCCATCACGACGTCATCGGGTCCGTTCTGCAGCAGGGTGACCGCGGTCAGCTCGGCATTCCGGTACAGGTTCGCGTGTGTCAGCTCGGCGCCCTTGGGCTTGCCGGTGGTGCCGGAGGTGTAAAGGATCACGGCGTCGTCCTCGGCCGCCGGTGCTGCCCACTGCGCCGCCGCCACCTGGCCGGCCAGCAGCGTGGCCAGGTCCGGCTCGGGCACCTCGATGATCTGCACGCCGGCCTCCGCAGCCCCCTTGGCCGCTTCGTCGGCCGCGGAGGGCCAGGCAAAGAGGACCTTAGCGCCGGAATCGCCGAGATAGTAGGCGATCTCACGGCTCTTGAGCAGTGGGTTCATCGGCACCACGACCGCCCCGGCACCGAGAGCGCCGAAGAACACGATCGGGAAGGCCGGCACGTTGGGCAGCATGACCGCCACCCGGTCGCCCGCCGATACCCCCAGGGATTTCAGCACCGATGCCAGGCGGCCCGCGGCGTCGTACAGCTGCGCGTAGGACAGCACGAGGCCGTCCAGGCGGATGGCCGGACGCTCGCCGTGATCGGCTACCGTTCGCGCCAGCATGGAGTTCAGATCGGCCATCGTGCCCTCCAAGGTGAGCGCACCGGTACGCCGATCCTTACTCGCAGCACCATCCATTCCGGTAAATCGGGAGTGCTGCACCGAATCCGGGCGCCGATGCGGGCCTAGTGACACCCTTGGGCACCGATACGCCGCTGACCACGGCTAAAGGGCCCGAAATCGCCGTGACGAATGGCCTGTGACATCGTGCGGAGCAGTGGACCGGGCCAGGATCGCCCTCATGGCGGACTTCGCCGCGATGAGCCTGAGCATGATCATCGCGATAGGCCAGGATTCGGCCGCGTACGCTCCGGCCGACCTGATCGCCGGCTCCGTGGAATGGCTCATCGCCCTGGCCGCGACCGTGCTCCTGTTCACCGGGACGTCCAGCCGCTACTACCGCCCGGAACCCAGGCCCGTAACCCCGTGGCGCGGGACCTTCGGGACCATGTAGCAGACCCCTCGGAGCGGGGTCCGGGCGGGCGGGCGGGCGCTCCGGGTTAGGGGTGGCGGCCGGCGCGGGTCACGCGCAGGAAGACGATCAGCACGACGAGCAGTACGGCGATTGCTGCTGGTGTTATCGTGCCGGCCCAGTCGAAGCCCGGGGCGGGGACAGCAGGGATCGACATACCATGGCGGGCCGCCATTTCCCGGAGGAACTCGCGCTGCGCAAGGCTGGGGCCGCTGCTCAGGGCGTTCGCCGCGGCGACGGCGGCGAAGGCGGCGGCGGCGGCGGTCGCGCCGATCGTGATCCCGGTGAAGGGGGCGCGCCCGGCTCGTTCGGGGGCGGTGGCCCGTGCCGCGGGGGCGCGATCTAGCGGCAGGTCGGCGAGCGGGGCGGTCAGTTCTTTCCCGGTGCGGGCGCGCAGGACCTGCCCGGATCGCTGGTCGAATTCGTCGGCTGTGATCCGGCCGGCCTGCAAGGCCTCGCTCAGCTCGGACAGCGCGCGGTCGCGGTCGGCGTCAGATACCCGGAGGCCGCCGGGCGGATAGTCGTCCCTGTCGGCTGTGCCCATGATTCGTGCTCCCTCGACGCGTAGTCCGGGATATAACCCGATGGTATGCGCGGCGGGCGGTAAAGCGCCGGCCCACCGGCGTCCGGCATGAGGTTCCGCAGCAGGGCGACGAGCACGAAGGCCACGCTGGCCAGCACGGCGAGCTGGGCACCGTGGGTGAACGCGCGCGCCGGGCCGTCCGGGCCGGGCCGGACGCTGACCGTGCCGAATAGCACGGTACCGATCACCGCGATGCCGACCGGGCTCCCAGTTCTGGCTCGGGGCGGTCGCGGCGCGCGCTCACTGGCTCCCGCCGTACCGTGATGCCGTGGCGCGGCCGGTCGTGGGCGCCGCCGCCGTGCTCTGCGCTGTGGTCATGGGCCCACGCTAGGTTGGACATAATTTTATGTCACACCTAATTTTATGTCCGGCATAATTTTGGTGCTAGCGTGACAGCATGGCCACGGGACTGCGGGAGCGCCGGAAGCAGGAGGCCCGGCGGGCCATCTCCGGCATCGCGATGGCGATGTTCGCGGCCAAGGGTTTCGACGAGGTGACGATCTCCCAGGTCGCCGACGCAGCCGGGGTGTCGAAGATGACCGTGACGAACTACTTCCCGCGCAAGGAGGACCTGGTCTTCGACCGGGCCGAGGTGATCATCCGCAGCCTGGCCGATGCCGCCGCCGCGCGCGCGCCCGGCGAGAGCCTGCTCGCGGCGATCCGCCGTGACTACGCCGAGCGGATCGCCGCGGGCGACGTTACCCTCGGCGTGCCCACCGCCACGTTCGCCCGGATGGTCCGCAGCAGCCCCGTGCTCACCAGCCGGGGCCGGGAGATCGCCGACTTGTGCGAGCAGGCGCTCGGCGACGCCATCGCCGCCGAGACGGGCGTGGACGACGCGCAGCAGCGGATCGTGGCCGCCCAGCTCGCGTCGGTTCACCGGGTGCTGTTCGCGGAAGGCGCCAGGCGCAGCCTGGCCGGCCAGCCGCGCGACGAGATCTGTCAGGTGCTCGCGGCGGCCGCCCGCCGGGCCTTTGACCTGCTCGAGCCGTCCCTGGGCGGCTACGGCGTCAGGGCCTGAGCGGTGCTGGCCCGGGGGGGCGACCCNNGGGTCGCTGGGCCGGTAACGATCGCCTCGCCGTAACCCGCTCCCTGGCGGGATGGAACGGCCGGGGCAGGCAGATCACGCCCGCACGGCACGGCCGCCCATCGTAGGTCCGTTAAGGACAAAGAACTGGGTGAAAGGCGGCGGACACCGCGGCACCGGTGATGCCGGTGGGAACGGGGCTGGTGCAGGCGATGCGGCCCTGAGGTCTTTTTGAGGGTTTTCTGGTCTTGCGGGCGGGGTGCGGGGCGCTCATCATCTGCGGTAGCGGCGGGGGCGGGCCATCGTCATCCGCCGGCGATGACTGGCGCGAGCGCGCGGCCAAGGAACTGCCCATGGGCAAGCTCGCGCAGGTCGACGAGATCGCGGACTTCGTGGTGTTCCTGCTGTCGGACCGCAGCGGGGTGGTGACCGGCTCGGTGATCGACTGGGACCAGAAGGTGCAGGGCGCCTTCGACTGACGGGCCGCCCGGTCAGTCGCGGGGGGTCAGCTCAGTCGCGGGGGGTCAGCGCGGGCGGCACGTTGTAGGGCGTGACGACCTGGACGCTGGACGGGCGCGCCATGATCGGGCCGGGCAGGGCGTGCTGCACCTGCATGATCACCTGGCAGGCGCGGCGCAGGTCGTGCCGCAGATCGTGCTCCAGGACCACGGTGAGCCACCGTTGCCGCAGCAGCGGGGCGTTCTCCCCGTCGAGGTCGTGGGCGACGAACGCCGCGCACGGCCGGCCGAGCGCGCCGAACGCGTCCAGCACCGCGGTGTTGCCGCCGGCCCCCGCGTACATCGAGTACACGGCGCGGATCGCCGGGTGGGCCTCGAGCGCCACCCGGACGCTGCCGGCCAGTTCCCCGGCGCGATCCTCGTCGTCCACCACGTCGACCTGGGCCCGCCGCGGGACGCTGTTCCGCAGGGTCCCGCGGAACCCCATCTCGCGCTCGTCCTCGCCGCGGAACGAACTATTGCCGCGCACGACCAGAATGTCGCCGGGCCGGTCCCCCAGCCACTGGCTCAGCAGATACGCCGCGGTCGCGCCCGCGGCGCGGTTGTCGATGCCGACGTAGGCGGCCCGCGCGCTGGTCGGCAGGTCCGTGACCAGGGTGACCACGGGAATGCCGGCGGCGGTCACCCGGTGCACGGCGTCGAGGACCTCGGGCACGTCGGGGACCTTGAGGATGACGCCGTGTGAACCCTTCCCGGCGATCCAGTCCAGCGCCGCGACGGCGCCGGTCACCGAGGCACCTTCGTGCAGATGGAAGCGGGAGCGAATGACGGCCGGCCGCAGCCCGGGCAGTTCGGCCTCCAGGGCCGTCCGCACGGCCACGGAGAAGCGGGCCGGCGCCTGGACCACCACGTCGACCATGAACGTCCGGCCCGCGATGCGCAGCTGGGAGCGCTGCCGCTCCAGGTCGGCGATGGCCTGCTGCACCTCTTCGACGGTGCTGGCCCGCACCCCGCCGCGCTGGTGCAGCACCCGGTCGACGGTCGCCTGGCTGAGCCCGGCCTGCGCGGCGATCTCGCGGATGCGGAACGTTCCGGTCATGGGCGCATCCCGGTCATAGGAGGGCTCCGGTCATGGGCACGATCATGAGGGGAAATTGAGGGTTTTTCAACCTTGCCCGAGCGGCGTGGCGGCCTAGTGTCGAGGTCAGAGAGAGTTCCCGCTGGAAAGGCCCGCACGACGATGACTGCGCCCACGACCTCAGTAAATTCGCCCCCCTCGCCGGGCTGGTTCACCTCGGCCGACGGCCGACTGGAGGACTTCCGGCCGCTGGTCGAGCAGGCCACCCGGCTGGATGACTACCCGCACGCCGACGCCATGGAGCGGAACGTGCTCAGCTACGGCGAGCGGCTGTCCCGAGCCGTAGGGGTCCCCGGCGGGCGCCGGGAGGTACAGGCGGAACTGGCGCGCGCGCTGCTGGAGGGCCCGGGCATCGTGGTGTTCAGGCGAGCGTTCGCCGCGGACGTCGTCGACCGGGCCACCGAGGTCTTCGCCGAGCTGATCGAGGAGCAGAAGGCGACCGGGCTGGCCGGCGGCGACCACTTCGCCAAGCCCGGCGCCAACGACCGCATCTGGGGCGCGCTGGGCAAGTTCGCGCTCTGCGCGCCCGGGGTCTTCGCCGACTACTACGCCAACGACATCCTCGCGCTGATCAGTGAGGCCTGGCTCGGGCCGAACTATCAGGTGACGTCACAGCCTAACGTCGTCAACCCCGGCGGCCAGGCACAGGTGGTGCACCGCGACTACCACCTGGGCTTCATGGACCGGGAGCAGGCGCTGGCCTACCCCGCGCCGGTGCACCTGCTGTCGCCGCTGCTGACCCTGCAGGGGGCGGTCGCGCACTGCGACATGCCGGTGGAGAGCGGGCCGACGATGTACCTCCCGCACTCGCAGAAGTACCGGCCCGGCTACATCGCCTACCACTCCCCCGAGTTCATCGAGTACTTCAACACGCACTACGTGCAGTTGCCGCTGGAGAAGGGCGACGCGGCGTTCTTCAGCCCCGCGCTGTTCCACGGGGCCGGAACGAACCGCTCGGCCGGCATCAGGCGGACGGCCAACCTGCTGCAGGTGTCCTCGGCGTTCGGCCGGGCCATGGAGAGCGTGGACACGACGGCGATCTGCACCGCGGTGTTCCCCGCGCTGAAGGCGCTTCCCGCCACCGGGCGCGCGGCGCGGAACCTGATCGCGGTGGTGGCGGAGGGGTATCCGTTCCCCACCAACCTGGATCGTGACCAGCCCATTGGCGGCCTGGCCCCGCAGTCGCAGGCTCAGTTGCTGAGCCAGGCGGTGGAGGAGGACTGGGACGTGGCGCGGCTCCGGGCGGAGCTCGCGGCGCAGCAGGAGAGGACGCGGGCATGAGCGCGGCGGGTTTCGCTGGCGTGGGGGGCGCGGGGGCGGGCGGCTCGGGTGCGGGGGGCGCGGGGGCGGGCCGGATCGCCGGGGCGCCGATCTCGTGGGGCGTGTGCGAGGTGCCCGGATGGGGATACCAGCTCAGCCCGGAGCGGGTACTGGCCGAGATGACGCAGGTCGGCCTGGTCGCGACCGAACTGGGACCGGCGGGTTTTCTGCCGGACGATGCCAGCCGCGCGGCGTCCGTCCTGCGGGCGCATCACCTGGCCTCGGTCGGCGGTTTCGTCCCGGTCGTCCTGCACGTGCCGGGTCATGACCCCGTACCCGAGATCCAGAATGTCCTGTCCGGATACGCCGACACCGGATCGGGGACGCTGGTGCTCTCCGCCGACAGCGGCCTGACCGGATACGACGCCCGTCCCGCGCTGGACGAGGACGGCTGGGCCACGCTGCTGCGGAACCTGGACCGGCTCGGGGCGCTGGCCACCGGGCACGGCATCCTCGCGGTCCTGCACCCGCACGTCGGGACGATGGTGGAGAACGGCTACGAGGTTCAGCGGGTCCTCGAGGGCTCGTCGGTGGCGCTCTGCCTGGATACCGGGCACCTGCTGATCGGCGGGACCGACCCCGCCGAGCTGGCCCGGCAGGTCCCGGGGCGGATCGCGCACACCCATCTGAAGGACGTCAACGACTCCATCGCGGCGAAGGTCCGGTCGGGGCGGATGACGTATAGCGAGGGCGTTCGGGAGGGAATGTACCGGCCGCTGGGCACGGGCGACGTTGACGTGGACGCGATCGTGTCCGCGCTGGGCCGGCACGGGTACGGGGGCTGGTTCGTGCTGGAGCAGGACACGATCCTGAGCGGGGAGCCGGCCGGGGAAGGGCCGGTGGCGGACGTCAGGACGAGCGCGGAGTACGTCCGGTCGGTGCTGAGCAGGACGGGGTAGGTGCCGCGCCGGGAGGCGGCCGGGCGCTGATCAGCCCGCGTCGCGCGGGACATGGCCGCCGCTGACCAGGGCGGCGGTCCCGCCGACGTTGCCGGCCTGCGACATCGCCGCCGGGCCAGCGGCCTGGCCGAGGACGTACCCGTTGAAGAAGGCCAGGGTGACGCGGGCGACGACCTGCTCCGCCGGGGTCCTTACCTCGTACGGGCTCAGGTGGCTCGCGCCGAGCAGGTTCAGGTAGTACCGGACGCCGGTCCCGTCCCCGCTGTACAGCTGGATGCTGTCCGAGGGCAGATTGACGGTGTCCGCGTTGCCCTGCGTGAACAGGATCGGCGGTGTGCTCTTTGCGAAGTACTGCCCGGGCATCGAAGCCAATTCGGCGCCGGAGAGCACGGCCGCGGCTCGCACCAGGGGTTCCGTGCAGCAGGTGTTGCCCACGAGGGCCGCCACGGTGTCGCCGCCGTCGGACTGGCCGGCCGCGGCGATCTCCTGGCGGTTCACCAGGCCGGACAGCGGGCCGCTGGGCTGGGCGCTGAGCTGCAGCAGGCTGCTGATCACGTACGACATGTCCTGTGGCTGGTTCACCAGGTCGTTTTCGTCCGCGCTGGCGTCACCGAGCTGGCAGTTAGTCTGCGGGAACGTAACCGCCGCGACGACGTAACCCGCGCTGGCCCACGTCTGCAGGAGGTCGTCATAGGCGGCGACGCACTGCATGAATCCAGGCGCGAACACGATCAAGGGGCGGGGGCCCGGGGCCGGCTGGGTGGCCGAGCCCCGGGCCAGCGGGTACTGGATCATGGTCGGCAGGGCGCGCGCCGGGAGGGGCTGACCGGTTGGGCCATTGTGGGCCGGTTCGGTGAAGGTCATCTCCTGCTGGCCGACCTGGTACGTCCCGGCGGTACCGTTCGCGGGCACGGCAGGTGAAGGGCTGGCGGAGGGCCGGGCCGATGCCGATCCTGATGCCGACGGCGTGGCCGTTGTGCCCGTATGCGGAGAGGCGGACGACGACGTGCAGGCGTTGAGGATGAGGGCGGCGAGGATGGCGCTGATGACCCCACAAGTGAGGATCAGCCGGGTTCGCCTCTCCACTGACACCGATGCATCCTAGCGGCCCGTGACCGCTGCTATCGTGCGACGCTCCGCTGGGCCCGCTCAGCCGGCCAGCGTGAGGTTGTCCGCGTTTCCGGTCAGGGCGCTGTCGGCGAGAAGCCGGTCGATGAGGGTGTGCAGGCGGGCGGTGATGTCCGGGCCGCGGCGGGTCCAGCCGTAGAGACGGGCCACCCTCGCCGTGAGCGCATCGCGGCTGATCCCGCCCGCGTCGCGGACGAGGTTGACGAGGGCCAGCGTCAGTTCCTCGTCGTGGACCTGGTCTACGTCGCGGTGGCAGTCCTCGGTGGGGGCCCGGACGGTCACGAGCGGCGGGCGGGCCAGGATCACGAAGTCACCGTCCCAGAGCACGCCGGCCGCCTGGATGGCCACGTTGATATTCGCGCGGATGCGCGGGCCGATGCGGCCGATGTCCCATGCGTCCTTCAGCCGCTGATGCAGGACCGTCAGGTGGACGGGTTCCTCCGCGGTGACGACGGCCTGGACTCCGGGGGCCATGCTGTACGCGCTGCCCGGCAGGGCGGGATCGACCCACTGGGCCAGCGGCGGAACGTCGGCGATCACGTACGGGGCGGCCCACGCCGGGTCCTCCTCGAAGGTGGCCGCCTCCGTCACGACGGGCGGCCGGCTGTCCTCCCCCACCGGCCCCGCACTGCTCAGCAGCCCGTGGATGGGAGCCGCGATGGCCTGGTCGATGGCGGAACGGAGCTTGCGCTCTTCGCCGTGGCGGTCGCGGTACCAGGCGGTCCCCCAGATCCGGTACAGGTTCCAGCCGAGCCCGCGCAGGACCTTCTCCCGCAGCCGGTCCCGGTCCCGGGCGACCCTGGAGGAGTGGTACTGGTACCCGTCGCATTCGACGCCGAGGGCGTAGACGCCGGGGTGCTCGGGGTGGCAGACGCCGACGTCGATGCGGTATCCGGCGGTGCCGACCTGCGGGACGAGCTCATAGCCCCAGGAACGGATGACGCTGATGACCGATTCTTCGAACGGGGATTCCGCGTCGCCGCCCGTGGAGGTGGCCAGGGCCAGGGCCGGCAGGCCGCGCTCGGCGTAGTCGAGATAGTGGCGCAGGTGCCGCAGGCCTTCGGCCGTGACCGATTCGGGGATGTCTCCCGCGCGGATACTGGCGACGATCTCGTTCCGGTACCGGGCGCGGGTGATGGCTACGTTGAGCCGCCGCCAGCCGCCCTGCCGGTTCAGCGGACCGAAATTCATGGTGATCTTCCCGTTTTCGTCCGGCCCGTAGCCGATGGAGAAGATCAGTACGTCCCGCTCGTCTCCCTGGACGGATTCGAGGCTCTTGACGAAGAACCCGCGCAGCCGGTCGTCCTCGCCGAAGAACCGGTTCAGGTCGGGACGGTCCTGACGGGCACCGCTGACGGCGGCTTCGATCGCCGCGGCCTGAGCCTCGCTGAACGTCACCACGCCCAGGCTGAGGCCTGGGCGCGTGTCGTAGTGGTGGAGCACGCGCTCGGCCACCTTGGCCGCCTCGACCGGGTTGTCCCGGGAGGTTCCGCGCCGGTAGGTCCCGTCGACGTGGAAGAGTTCGACGCCGACGTCGGGCCCGTCGCTGTGCCTGCTGGGGAAGGTGACGAGCTGCCCCTTATAGAAGGCGGCGTTGGAAAACGCGATGAGCGCCTCGTGCAGGGACCGGTAGTGCCAGCGGAGCGTGAGACTGCGATAGGCGCCGGACCCCTTGGCGAGATCGAGGATCGAATCGAAGTCGGCGGCGTCGCCGGAATCTTCGGACCACTCGTCCTCGTCATCGGCCAGGGCAGCCGCGAAGAAGTTCGTCGGCGGCAACTGCTTCTGGTCCCCGGCCAGGATGAGGGCGGAGCCGCGGTAGATGCAGTTGATGGCGTCGCCGGGGCTGACCTGACTGGCCTCGTCGAAGACGACCACGTCGAAGCGCAGGCCGGCGGGCAGGTACTGACTGACGGCCAGCGGCGACATCATGAAGCAGGGCTTGATGGCCTGGGTGACGTGACGGGACCGCTCCAGCAGGGTCCGCACCGGCATGTGCTTTTTCTTCTTCTCGGCCTCGCGGTGAATGATCGCGGCCTCACCGACGTCGCTGCGGGGACGTCGCGCATTACAGGCCCGGATGATGGTCCCGGTCGCGGCGGAAATGAGCGCGCGGTCCAGTTTCCGGTACTCACCGACCAGCGTGTCCCGGTCAGCCGCGCGGACGACGGACAGATCAGGATCGGTTCCGAGGTGGTATTCGGCCCACTCCGTCAGCAGCGCCCGCTCGATCACCGCGGCTATCTGCCCGGCCGGGATCCGTTCGGAAATACAGAACTCGACCGCCCCATCGAGGCCGTGGGCGGCCAGCACGGTCCGGGCGTCGCGGTAGGCATGCCATTCGTCCTGGCCGCCGGTCTCGTCGCGCAGGGCGGCGATCAGATCCGCGGCTTCGTCGTAGTCGTCGAGCTCGGCGGCCAGATCCTGGCGCCGGCCGTCGTCGAAGGCCACCAGCAGAGCGTCCCGGCTGCGCTTCCACGCCTCCGCCGCGGCCGCGAGCTGGGTATCGGGAATCGCGCCGTCCGTCACCTTGACCTGGGCGGGGGTGAGCGGCGCGTCGGTGCCATTGATCATGGTGCGGAGCAGCCGCGCCCACTCGACAGCGAGCCTGACCGCCACGATATCCGTCCGCTCACCGGCGTACATGGCGCCGAACGTGTCGCCGAAATGGCCCGCCCGGCCGGCGAGACGTGCGCGGACGGCGTCCGCCATGTCCCGCCGGGCCGCCAGATGGCGGGCCTGGCCGGCATCGAGTGGCCGGCCCACCGCGCCGCTGACGGCCGCGGTAAAGGCGGCCGCCGCGGCCAGCGGGCCGAGGTGGGCGCGGAGCCACTCGATCGCGTCCCGGATCGGACCGCCGAGCAGGTCCGGAGGGGCCGCCGCCGCCTGCCCGAACGCCAGGGTGGCCTTCCAGGCCGTCAGGTCGCGGCCGATATCGCCCGCGGCCTTCGCGATGACCGGATTGAACGGCGCATCCGGCGCGGCGCAGTCGCCGAAACGGCTCAGGTCCTGGCCGCGGGCCCGGCGGACGGCGGTCGCCGCGACCTCGAGAGCACCGTTCAGCCGGTCGAAGTCCGTGGACGCACCGCCGTCGTAGCGGCCCAGGATGGAGGCGGAGGCGGCCTGGGCGGCGGCGAATTCCCCGGCGGCTCTCTTCCAGGCCACAGCCAGGCCGAGGAAGCGATACGCCTCGTCCCTGCCGACCGATTCCTGGGTGAAGGCCGCGACGGCTTTCCTATCCGCCCGGTACTCGCCGGACAGTCTGCCCAGCCGGTGACGCTCACTGCTCTCGAACCGCTGCGCCAGGCCCTCCACATCATGCTGGAGCACGGCGGGCGTGTAGTAGGGGCCCGCGTCCGCTTCCGCGCGGGCCAGAGCCTGCCGGGCGGCGTGCAGGCGGCCGGCCGCCTCGCGCGCCGCGGCTACGCCGGAGGGCGATAGCCAGGCCCGCTCGGGCCGCAGCGCCTCCCGGGTGAGAGTGGCCAGTATGAGCAGGTCGTCCGCCTCGCGGAACGTTGACGGAGTGCGGAGGCCGAGCATGCTCGCCAGCCCGGCCAGGGCCCCGAGCCGCTTTTCGAGCATGTTCGCCTCGGCCTCGAACACCTCCGCGAGCGCGGTGATCTGCACCGCCGACAGGCCGCCGATCTCGACGGGGGGCGGCACCAGGACGATGAGGGCCTGATCGCCAGGATCGGGCAGGGCGCTCGATGCCGGTACGGCCGAACAGGGGACGTTGCCGGCCCGGGTGACATCAGCCTCGCGCGCCGTAATCTGCGCGAGCTGATCGGCAACCTCGGCCACGGCGGCGTCGGCGGCGTCGAGGCTGCTCACCGTCAGCCAGTCAGCGGGCAGGCCCTCGGGCCGGGCCGACAGATGGGCGAGCAGGTGAGCAAGCGCATCCGCGTCCGATGGGCGGGTCAGCCCGACCGTCTCGGCCAGCGCCCGGTTCATCTGGGCGACGCCCGCCAGCGTGCCCAGCGATGATCCGGCCCGGTAGAGAACGGAGTCGAGCGATCCCTTCTCGGTTACACCACGCCATACGAACGACTGCCCCTGGGCCGCCGGCCGCCACGCGCCGGCCAGTTTCGCGGCGGCGGCCTTGATGTCGCCGAAAAGCTCGACGGTGAGGTCCACCGGGGCAACCCCGGCCACCGGGGCCGCGGGAACGTCGTGCAGCTGGGCGATCATCCCGAGAACGTCGTGCAGGGAGCAGCCGAACGGCTGGCGCGGGCGGTTCATGGCACCGGCGTAGGCGTTCAGCTGCTCACGCCGTTCGCGTGCGGCGTTGACCTCCATCAGCGGCATCGGCGCGGGAGCGACGGGCACGTTGTCGAGTGCCTCGCCCAGCGCGACCGCGACCTGCTTGCGGGTCGCCTTATGGGAGTGCAGCTCGAGCAGGTAGGCGCGCAGCCCGGCGGCGTCGAGCCGGTCGCGCACCACGTCCAGCGCCGCGGCCTTCTCCGAGACGAAAAGCACGGTCTTCCCGGCGTGCAGGAGGACGCCGATCATGTTGGCGATGGTCTGGCTCTTGCCGGTGCCGGGCGGGCCGTCCATGACGAACGACCGGCCGTCGAGCGCGGCGGCGATACTGGCCCGCTGTGAGGAGTCCGCATCCAGGATGACGGGGGTGCGCTCCGGCGCGGCGTCCCGGTCAACGTCGGAGTCGGGCAGCTCGTCGAAGTAGAACTCGGAGGAATCCGCGCTGCGGGCACCGGCGGCGAGGGCCGCCACGGCCGGGTGCGCGGCGATCAGGTCCTCGTGATCGAGCAGGTCCCGGTACATCGCCTCCTTGGCGAAGGAGAAACAGGACAGCACGAGCATCTCATTGACCTGCCACCCTTCCCGGGTGGCGACCGCGGCGCGCACCGCGTCCAGGATCCCGGCCAGCGTGATCTCGTCCAGGTCGTCGACCCGGGGCAGGTCGATTCCGCCCTGGCCGAGCTTCAGGGCCAGCGCGGGATTGAGGACCCAGTCCTCTTCCAGCGCTCCCAGCGTGGGCAGCTGCCGCGGCCCCTTGTGCTCCAGCCGGACCGGCACGAGCAGCAGCGGGCTGGTGTAGCGGCTGCGGTCCTCATCGGTCCAGCTCAGAGTGCCGAACGCCAGGTACAGGACCGAGAGGCCCCGGTCGAGGTACTCCTGGGTGGACCGCCGGTACAGCGACCGCAGCGCGGACGCCAGCTCGTCCGGATCGGTGTCGGCATCCAGCGTGTCCGGCGCCGGCGGAGGAAGGGGGTACGGTTCCCCCGTGGCCGGATCACCCGTTTCCCCGGAAGGCGGATTACTCGTTTCCCCGGAGGGCCGATCACTCGTTTCCCCGGAGGGCCGATCACTCGTTTCCCCCGAGGGCCGATCACTCGTTTCCCCCGAGGGCCGATCACTCGTTTCCCCCGAGGGCCGATCACCCTTTTCCCCCGAGGGCCGATCACCCTTTTCGCCAGAGGGTGGATCACCCGGCTCCCCGGAGGGCCCGACGCCAGGTCCGTTCGGCAAAACTGGGCCGGTTCCAGGCTCGGCCGGCACGCCCGGTGCGGTGCTGGACGGCGCGGCGCTGGACGGCGCGGTGCTGGACGGTGCGGCGCTGTCGGGTCCGGTGGTGACCGGTGCGGGCAAGCCGGGCTCAGCGTCGGATTTGTTCGGTCGCAGCGCACGGAACTGATACGTCCCGTGGCCGGTGAGACGGGCCAGGACGTCGGCTGACGACGGGCGGATCAGCTCCACCGAGCCGGTCCTGCTCGGCTTGAAGTTGAGCAGCCGGTTCGAACCGGTCAGGTTGATCAGGCCGTCACGCCAGTCGTGGATGGCCGACCGGATCAGAGCCTCCCGGCCGCCGGACGGCGCAGCCTCCCGGCCGCCGGACGGCACAGCGAAGCCATCGTCAGGCACCCGCGTCCTCCATTCAGTGCCGCGTGGCAGCGCCGCGTGGTTGGCCCCGCTTGCCTTACCCGGCCGCGGCGCCCGCATGCGGCGCCCCCAAGGCGGCGCCCGTATCAGCGCCGCCTTCCGCCGGCGACCCGGCCGGAACTGCCCCTCGGAGAATAGACGCCGGAGCCGACAAACTGGATGTCCTGCTGCACGTGCCGTCCTGCCACGGAGGTTCGTGCCGTCCTGCCACGGAGGTTGCAGCGCACGAGCGCCGAATCAAAGCTGCGGTGCCCCCACCCCCGGGCCCACACTCCCCGGATCGCAGGAATCCGCGGTGGGAGCGGGCGGCGAGGCCCGCACGGTCGCGCCCAAGGTCCCAGGAGGCGCACTAG
>PLRW01000372.1:229-6794 GCA_003164955.1 Actinomycetota bacterium | reverse complement strand
AGCGGGTGACGAGAATCGAACTCGCACTATCAGCTTGGGAAGCTGACGTTCTACCATTGAACTACACCCGCAGGTCTGTACACCGGCCTTGACGATCCCAGGGGAACCGACCGAGGTGATGTACGCCCAGACATAGTACCGGACCCGATAGGTTGCGAGCGTGCTCCTCTCTGATCGTGACATCCGGAAAGAGATCGAGTCCGGCCGGGTGAAGCTTGACCCCTACGCGCCGGAACTGATCCAGCCGTCCAGTATCGACGTGCGCATGGACCGGTACTTCCGGGTGTTCGAGAACCATCGCTACCCGCACATCGACCCAGCCGTCGAGCAACCTGACCTAACACGACTGATCGAGACGGCGGGTGACGACCCGTTTGTCCTGCACCCCGGCGAGTTCGTGCTGGCCTCCACATTCGAGGTGGTGACTTTGCCGGACGACATAGCAGGGCGCCTGGAGGGGAAGAGTTCGCTGGGGCGACTTGGGCTGCTCACCCACTCAACCGCAGGCTGGATCGACCCGGGCTTCTCCGGCCATGTGACGCTGGAACTCTCCAACGTCGCCACGCTGCCCATCAAGCTGTGGCCCGGCATGAAGATCGGTCAGCTATGCCTGTTCCGGACCAGTTCCCCCGCGGAGCACCCCTACGGCTCGGCCGTCTACGGCTCCCGCTACCAAGACCAGCGCGGCCCCACCCCGTCGCGGTCCTATAAAAACTTCTACCGCACAAACGTATAAAGCTGATCTGAAATGACGTGAGAAAGTTTACTGTCTTTCAGGCCGAAAGACCCCACTTTGCCGGCGGCGGTTTACTGTTATCCGGTCGGTGCAGAAAGGTGTTTCCGCGCCCAGGCTTTATGGCGCGGAAACGCCCGTGACAAGCAAGGTCAACCACATCGGTTCTTAAGGAAAAATCCGCTCTCCAGCTTTATAGCCAGCGACAAATGACCGCCATTTGTCGGCACTATACAGCAAGATTGCGCCGTTCGGGTCCTTTGAATCCCGGACAGCGATGCCGGTTTCTTTCGGTGCGACTTCGACGCACTCGCCATTGCCGGCGCTCAGGCGCGCCTTACGCCATAGAAGGTCCGGCACACTAACATGGGTCGATGACATTGTTCTGCTGCTCTTTCATGACGGTTATGATAAGTTCCGAATAGCTAACGGCGGAACATCAACCCTTGTAGGGTTGAGAAACTAACAGAAACTAACCAGCCTGGCGAGCAATTAAGCCGGTCTCGTACCTTTCGCGGATTTCTGCGATCAAATCAGCTGTATCTTTTGGATTTAGGCTGATTTCCTGCAAACGCGTGAAGATCCGGTCGTAGCGGGCCAGATCTTCTTCGCGCTCAAGGTAAATAGATCCTACTAGCCCTTCGACGAAGATCACACCGGGCGCAGGTGGCGCAAGCTGAAGCAGATTGAAATTGCTTTCTACAGCTGGATGTGCGCCGACAGCATATGGGATGACTTGAACCGTCACATTCGGCAGGGCGGATAGCTCCAGAATTTTGCGGAGCTGGGCTGACATTACACGTGGCCCGCCGACTGCACGGTGAAGTACCGCCTCGTCGAGCACGGTCTGGAATTTCGGGGGGGCGTTCTGGGTAAGAAGCGCCTGCCGGGCAAGCCTCGCCTGGACCCGCTGATCGATTACATCAGAACTTAGCCGGGGCATTGCCCCCTCGTGCCCGGCGCGCGCGTAGTCAGCCGTTTGCAAAAGCCCTGGGACCACGGATGACTGATAGTCACGAATCAAACGCGCTTCGGCCTCGAGGCCTACATAGGTCGAGTAAGGAAGATCGTAGGGCTGCCACCACCCCTGTTCCTTGCCTTCCCGTGCGAGCCTCATGAGGCGCTCTCGTTCGACCTCGTCGGTTACGCTATAAAAATTGCAGAGGTCCCGGACGTCGCGGAGGGTGGCGCCGCGCTGGCCGGTCTCGATACGGCTGACCTTGCTGGGCGAGCACATCAGGTGTTCCGTGACTTGCTTGACGGACATCCCCCGCTCTTCTCTCAGTCTCCTCAGCAGCGCACCGAGCTCACGGCGGCGGACGGTGGGGCTGCCCTCGGCCACTGTGATCGCTTCCCTTCACATGAGCCTCAGCGGTGAGCACGGATGCCTACCGGAGTGAAACTAGCGATTGGGATGTGCCATACAGAAATTTCCTTTGGCACTTGATTTTGGCACTTGCCAAAGGTCAATGCCAAGCGGAACATGAAATCAGACGCAGAGGAGACCCTCCAAAGCGACCCGCCGACAACGGGGTCGTCGGTGACCGAAGAGGTCACTGCCTAGATGATCGCGGGCCATCGGGCCACCTGCGGTGAACGTGGCCGCAATGTTACTCCCGGACCTTGGCGACAGGAGGAGAGGAGGCACTGCGATCTTATGAATCACACCAGATCGCGCCCGCCGCTGCTGTGCTCTCACGCACGCGACGGGGACCGACGCCGAAAACCGCCGCAACCGCCCTGGTGCACGGTGGCCTGCCATCACCTGCCCCAGAAACGCAGTTGGGCCGACGCTGCCACGCCGGCCCACCCGCTAGAGACACTCCCCGCCCATGCACGAGCCAAAGGAGTTACTTTTGCCAAGACTAGCGCTCCGCTTGGCAAAGACAACCCCCTGTCCGTAACCGGCGGTTACCGATCAGTATCCGGTTCCGTTGCCGCCGGGACGAGGGGTCGTCCCGCGACTTCAATACTGGCCCGCGTCGCGTCTGCGGGAGCCCGCGCCGCATTGACGGCCCTGCCCCGGGCCCGGGCCGCGACGCTCGCGGGCTGGCCAGCCGGTCTTCTCGCCCGCGCCGGTGACCTCATCTTCGCCGCCAACGACGAGGAGGCGGCCTGGCGCGGGTGGAACGTCGAGCGACAGCGTGGCGGGCTGAGCCGGGTCTACCGTGATCCAGCCTTCGACCTGCTCGTCTCGTGCCGGCAGTGCCGCAGCCATGGGACGATCGCCACCGGGACTCCGTGTGCCCCGTGCTCGGGCACTGGCCGCCTCGTCGTGGACCAGCCAGCGATCGCGCCGGACGGATAGCCCGCCACGGCCGGGGGGCACCTTCGCCAGCCGGACGACCCGGCCGGTTTCGGGCGCACAATGCTCGGCGCACGGGCCTGGTGCGTCATCACGCCGTCTGCGCACTGCCGTGCCGGCTCCTGGATTCACAGCCGCTACGGCAAGCTGCCCATCATCCTGCGTCCGGCGCGGCCTCCGGGGCGCTTGCCGTCCCGTTGCCGGGGCTGGCCGGCTTTCCTTCGCCCGCTGAGGTGACGTCGCCGGGTGGGGCGGCGTCGACGCCTGCCTCCAGCGCGCCGCCGTCACTGCCGCCGGCGCCGTTGGCCGCAGGACGGCCCAGTGCGACCGAACGGGCCAGCAACTGGGCCACATCGATGACTTCGAGGCTTTCCTTGGCCTCCCCGGAGCCCTTCTTGGCCGCAACCGCGTCGCCGAGCATGACCAGGCAATAAGGGCAGGCGGTGGAAACGGTGTCCGGGTTGAGGGCCAGCGCCTCGTCGATGCGCTCGGTGTTGATCCGCTTGCCGATCCGCTCTTCCATCCACATCCGCGCACCGCCCGCGCCGCAGCAGAAGCCACGGCTCTTGCACCGGTGCATCTCCTCGGCCTGGGTACCGGGCACGGCGTCGATGATCTCGCGGGGCGGCGTGTAGACCTTGTTGTGCCGGCCCAGGAAACACGGGTCGTGGTAGGTGATCTTCTCCTCGACCGAAGTGACCGGCTTCAGCTTGCCCGCCTCCACTAGCTTCGCCAGCAACTGGGTGTGGTGGATCACCTCATAGTTCCCGCCGAGCTGGGGGTACTCGTTCGCGATGGTGTTGAAGCAGTGCGGACAGGACGCGACGATCGTCTTGCCCGGCGCGCCGAGGCCGGCCTCGTTGAGCGTCTCGACGTTCTGCTGCGCGAGCATGGAGTAGACGAACTCGTTGCCCATCCGCCGCGCGGGGTCGCCGGTGCAGGTCTCGGCCCGGCCGAGCACCGCGAACTTCACCCCGGCCGTGTAAAGCAGTTCGGCGATCGCCTTGGTGGTCTTCTTGGCGCGATCCTCCAGCGCGCCCGCGCAGCCCACCCAGAACAGGTACTCGATGTCGTCACCGATGGCGCCCTCAACGACCGGGATGTCGAAGTCGCACTCGGTGATCCAGTCGGCCCGCTTAGCCTCTCCCATGCCCCACGGGTTGCCCTTGTTCTCCAGGTTCTTCAGCAGGGTGGACGCCTCGGCCGGGAACGCCGACTCGATCAGGACCTGATGCCGCCGCATCCCATCGATGTGGTCGATGTGCTCGATGTCGACCGGGCACTCCTCGACGCACGCCCCGCAGTTGGTGCAGGACCAGATCACGTCCGGGTCGATTACACCGTTCACATCCGTGCCGCCAACGAGCGGCCGTTCGGCTTCGGCCAGCACCGACGCCGGCAGCTTGGCGCGCTCCTCGTCGGAGGTGGCCAGCAGGTACGGTGCCTTGGCGAACGCGTGGTCGCGCAGGTCCAGGATGACCTGCTTGGGCGACAGCGGCTTGCCGGTCGCCCAGGCCGGGCACTGGGACTGGCAGCGCCCGCACTCGGTGCAGGTCGCCATGTCCAGCAGGCCCTTCCAGGTGAAGTCCTCGATCTTGCCCAGGCCGAACACATCGGTATCGGGGTCGGCCTCCTCGAAGTCCAGCACCTTCCCGTTGCTGCGCATGGGCTCCAGGCCGCCGAGCGCGTCCGGGCGGCGCGAGAACAGCACGTTGAGCGGGGCCAGCACGATGTGCAGGTGCTTGGAGTAGGTGACGAACACCCCGAAGCCGAGGATGACCGCGAGCTGGGCCAGGACGAACACCGCCTCCAGCACGCTATTGACCCCGCTGCCCAGGGGGTGCAGCCAGTGCCCGACGATCTCCGAGGCGAACGCGCCGTGCGGGTACGGGAACACCCCGGCGTCGATCTGCGCCCCGCGGTACAGCAGCAGGGTAGCGACAACGAGGAAAATAGCCGCCAGGACGAGCCAGGCCGCGCCGGTGTGGCTGCCGGAGAACCGGGACGACCGCCCCTCTCGCTCCGGGCTGTTGCGCAGCCGGATGACAGCGAACGTGACGAGGCCGGCCAGCACCAGGACGGCGAACAGGTCCTCGAGGAAGCCCAGCGCGAACGAATGCCCGATCCCCGGGATCGCGAACTTCCGGTCGAACAGATCACCGTAGGACTCGATGATCGTGAAGATCAGGATGATGAAGCCCCAGAACGTGACGAAGTGCGCCAGGCCGGGCACCGACCACTTGAGCAGCTTCCGCTGCCCGAAGACCTCCGTGGCCTGCACTTCCACGTCTCGGCCAACGTGCGAGCGGACCGCCTCGATCCGCTCCGGCGCGGGCTGCCCGGCCAGGCCGAGCTGGCCCAGCCACCACAGCCGACGGCCCGCGATCACGGCCGCGGCCACGGTCATCAGCAGACCAAGGACGATTCTCAGGGCCACGGGGGACCTCCTCCTGCAGCGTCGGCTGCCAGCGTACGCCGCTGGCTTCCGCCTGTTCTCGCACGCCTCACCGCGTGCCGCCCTGTTGGCCGGACGTCTGCCGCCCAGCATCCTACCGACTAGTAACTTTCGCTGACCAGCGCGCCTTGCTCGCCGCCCGATCGCCCGGGCCGGTCGACATCCACTTATATACCGAATCCAGATGCCGAACGAGGCCTGCCGAGGGTTGGCCGCCAGTCGCGGTCGTGCCCGGACCGGACGAGACTGCCCGACGGCCGGTCACTACGCGCGGGGCGTGACCTGCCGCACCGATTCCCTGGGAAGGCCGCTTCCCCGGGAAGACCGCCACCGTGCCGGGATGCCCCGCAGGCCGCCGGGCGTTGTCACAGGGAGGCCAGGAAACGGGGCATCGCCCCCAGGGCGTCCGGCCGGAAAATGCCGCCGCACGTCCGGGGGGCCGGAGGGGCACACGCAGGCCCGGACGGGCCGTCCGGCGGGACCCAGAAAATTTTTGCGGCCCGGGAACAAGACTCGCCCCAATAAAGTTGAGCCAATCAGACTCAAGTCATTTGCTATCGGTGATCACCCCTGGCAAACTTGAGCGTGGAAGACTCAACCCACACAGACGTTCAACCATAGGGATTGCTCATGGCACGTGCGGTAGGGATTGACCTTGGGACGACCAACTCTGTGGTCGCCGTCCTGGAGGGCGGAGAGCCCACGGTCATCGCTAACGCGGAGGGGGCACGGACCACACCGTCCGTCGTCGCCTTCGCCAAGAACTCTGAGGTACTCGTCGGCGAGGTCGCCAAGCGGCAGGCCGTGACGAACGTGGACCGGACCATCCGGTCCGTCAAGCGCCAGATGGGTACTGACTGGTCCGTCACCATCGACGGCAAGAAGTTCACCCCCCAGCAGATCAGCGCGTTCATCCTGCAGAAGCTGAAGAGGGACGCCGAGTCCTACCTCGGCGAGACGATTACGGACGCCGTCATCACGGTTCCGGCGTACTTCAGTGACGCGCAGCGGCAGGCGACCACCGAAGCCGGGAAGATCGCGGGCCTCAACGTGCTCCGCATCATCAACGAGC
>PLRW01000372.1:0-130 GCA_003164955.1 Actinomycetota bacterium | reverse complement strand
GCCAAGATCGAGCTGTCCAGCGGGTCCGAGGCGCAGATCAACCTGCCGTACATCTCCCACTCCGACCAGGGTCCGCTGCACCTGGACACGCGGCTGTCGCGCGCCGAGTTCCAGCGGATGACCTCCGACC
>PLRW01000107.1 GCA_003164955.1 Actinomycetota bacterium | reverse complement strand
GGGGAGGCTGAGGAGCTGATTGAGCGGTTCCGGGAGAAGTGGATCTGAGCGCGGTGACGTCGCCGTGGCGTCAGCTCTGCGGGCTGGACGCTTACCGGATTACCGAAATCCCGCGCCGACCGAGCAGTGAGACCGAGAGCGGGCCGGATCCGGGCCGTGACCCGGGGCGGGCCCAGCGGATCGCCACCCTCGTCGCCGCCTACCACTCCGGCGGGACCTTAGCCTACGGCTGGATCCGTCTGCAGACCGGCGGCCCGGTCCAGATCCTGGCCGCGGGAGCGGCGCTGGCCGGGAGCAACGGCACCGGCGACGTGATGCTGGCCCTCCCCGGCGGGGCCCGGGGACGTGCCCTGGGCCGGGGCGCGCTCGCGCCGGCCATGTCGGGACTGGCCTGCTGGCGGGCCATCGGCGGGATCAGCGACGGGCTTCTGGTGGCCGCGGGGGAGCCGCAGCCCGATCGCGTGCTGGCCGCGCCGTCCCTCGAGGATTGCCTGCTGCCCGCCTGGACCGGGCCGTTCGGCTGGATGGTCGTGGCCGAGCCGATACCCCCGTCCGACCTGGAATGGCTGGCCGACGAGACCGCACGGCGCGAGCGCCTTGCGACCGGGATGGCCGAACGCTTCCCGGAACGGGACGTGGAGGCACGCCGGTTCCGGCATCGGCATACCGAATTGCGCCAGGGACTGTCGACCGGCATGTGGCGCGTCCATCTGCTCGCGGGCGGTGCCGATCCCGCGGCCGCCACGCGGGTGGCGGCTCTCGTGTGCGCGTCGGCCAACCTCAAGGGCCTGCCGTACATGCTCGCGCCGGGCCGCCGCGGCACGGCCGGGTTGCGCGACCTGCTTGGCCGCCTGTTCGCGGAGACCGCGACGGCGAGCCGGGATACGGCTCGCGGGCCCACGGACGGACCGCCGGGCGGACCCGACCCGGCCGGGGCCGCCGCCACGGAGACGGAAACCGCGCCGCGGAGCCCTTTTCACGCCAGTACGGGCCTGCTGGCGGCGCTTACCCGGAGCCCGGACGCGGAGATACCCGGGCTGAGGCTGGCCCTCCGACCGGACTTTGACGTCACGCCCGAGACCACGGCCTTCAGCGCCCGGACCACGCCTGTCGTCGCGGGCACACCGCCCACGGGCCCAGGCCGGCCGGGCGGACTTCCGGACCAGGGGCGGTACGAGAGCGCGGTGCCACTGGGACAGGTGCTCGACCGGCAGCGAATGCCAGCGGGCCCGCTGCGTGTGCCGCTGGGGTCGCTGAACCGGCATGTTTTCGTATGCGGGGCGACCGGCAGCGGGAAGTCGCAAACCGTCCGGGGGCTCCTGGAGGCAGCCACCCGGGCCGGCGTGCCCTGGCTGGTGGTGGAGCCGGCCAAGGCCGAATACCGCCTGATGACAGCGCGGCTCGCGGGATCCGCCGCCCGGGTGGTGCGGATCAGGCCCGGTGAGGCGGATGCGGTCGCCGCCGGCCTGAACCCCCTGGAACCGGCGGCCGGTGAAAACGGGGAACGATTCCCCCTGCAGACCCACGCCGACCTGGTACGCGCGCTCTTCCTGGCCGCTTTCCAGTCCGCAGAACCCTTCCCGCAGGTGCTCAGCGCGGCGCTGACGCGCATGTATGAGGACGCCGGATGGGATCTGGCCCTGGGTGAGCCCCTGACCGCGGGAGTGACCCCCGGCTACCCCGGGCTGGCCGATCTTCAGCGGACGGCCGAGCAGGTGGTCGGGGAGATCGGCTACAGCGAGGAGGTCAAGGCCGACGTACTCGGGTTCATCAAGGTCCGGCTGTCCAGCCTGCGTCTCGGCACGAGCGGCCGGTTCCTGGAGGGCGGCCACCCAGTCGACTTCGGCCGGCTGCTGCGGCACAACACGGTGCTGGAGATCGAGGACGTCGGGGACGACCGCGACAAGGCCTTCCTCATGGGCACCGTGCTGCTCCGTCTGGTGGAACATCTGCGGCTGACCCGGCGGTACGCAGCGGCCAGCGAGCCGGGCCTGCGGCACCTCACGGTCATCGAGGAAGCGCACCGCCTGCTCCGCCGGCCGGAACGGGACGCCGACGTCGCCGCGCACGCGGTTGAGCTTTTCGCCGGGCTGCTGGCCGAGATCCGCGCGTACGGCGAGGGCATCGTGATCGCCGAGCAGATCCCGGCCAAGCTGATTCCGGACGTCATCAAGAACACCGCGGTGAAGATCGTGCACCGGCTGCCCGCCGCCGACGACCGCGAGGCGGTCGGCGCGACCATGAACCTGAGCCGCGCCCAGTCCCAGTACCTGGTCACCCTGGCACCGGGTGAGGCGGCGGTATCCGTGGACGGGATGGACCATCCGCTGCTGGCCAGGATGCCCGACGGGACGGCACGGGAAGCCGCCGGTGGCACGGCCGGCACGGCGAGCCCGGCCGCCGTCACCTCCGCGCGCAGCGGTACCTGCGGCGTGGACTGCATCGGCCGCCCGTGCACCCTGCGGGACATGCGGTCCGCCCAGCGCGCCCTGGACCACCAGCCCGGCCTCGTGCTGTGGGCCGAGCTCGCCGTGCTGTCCCACCTGACCGGCTGGCCGATGCCCATCCCCCGGGCCCCGCTGCTGGAACAGTTGCGTGCCATGCCGTCCCGGCTGCGCGACTGCGCGCTGTCACATGGCGTCGATGCGGCGGTCGCGGCACGAACGCCGCTGATCTGCGCGCGCGTGAGCCCGCCGGCCCTCGGCTCGCACGTGGTCACCGCGATGCGGGCGCGGGTCACGCGGGGTATGTGGATGTGCCTGCCGGCGGAGCCGGCGTGGCTTGCGCCGACCTACCAGTGGGTGCTCGTGCTGGAAGCACTTACGTCCAGTGATCCCGCGCAGGACGGCCGGGGCCCGGACGCACGAACCGGGGACTGGGAGGACGGCTACGGCCGGGCGATCCCCGGTGAGACCCGCGCTCTTCAGGCGGCCGCCGTACAGCGATGGCACGACGGCGGCCTGAGGGACGCTGACCGCGTGCGGGGTGTCGCGTTCGGGCTGATCACGCCGTCGGCGGTGGAACGTACGATCGGCGCCAGGGCCACCGACGACGATTTCGGGCCGCGGCTCGAAGACCACCTCGGCCAGTTCGCGGACTGCGGGTGGCCGCACCAGTACCTGAAAAGGCAGACCAAGCCCGCACCGGCTACCTGAAACAGGCTGGCGCGGACCGGCCGTACGTTAAGCCGCGCTGACCCGGCGCATCCTGCGCCGCCGCTCGGTCGCGCGCTCGTCCTCGTTCAGGCCGCCCCAGGCACCGTACTTCTCCGGCCGGGACAACGCGTAGTTCAGGCAGTCCAGGCGGACCGGGCAGGAGGCGCAGACCGCCTTGGCCTTCCGCTCCCGGATCTCACGCTCCGGCTGGCGTTCACCGTCGGGCCCGAAGAAGAGGATAACTTCCTCGTTTCGGCACGCAGCCGCATCCTGCCAGCCCCAATTGGGCCGGGGAAGCACCGCCGATGGGCGCCGCACGTGAGACATGGACCAATCACCTCAACCGGTTTACCGAAGTTATCTACCGTGACTCAACCCCGTCGGGGGGCGGCCCCGTTCGGTGCGGGAGCCGTCTTCCCCACCATGCAACGCCTAGCGTGGCCCGTGCGTTCCCGCGCCGGGGCCAGAATTTGCTTTTAGGCAAGTAACGATGCCGTTACGCAGGCGAAGTGCCGTCGCCGTCGTGTCGGACAGCCACCCGGGAACGGCCCGCCGGTACGCTTCGCGGTATTGCCACCCGGCCAGCGCGTTCCAGTGAGCAGATGAATCCCCAGCAGCAGAACTCATACCTTACGCACCGGGCGAACGCGGGAGCCGGGCGGCACGGCTGGCTCCGGCTCACGCCCGCTTATTCGGTACGCCTGGTCCGGGAACGGACCGGCCATCTGCCCGCCGGTGCGGTCGTCACGGACCCTTTTTCCGGCACGGGGACCACGATCCTGGCCGCGGCCGAGCATGGCTGCGACGGACGCGCCGTCGACGTCAACCCCTTTCTGGTCTGGCTGGGGAACGCGAAGGCCGCCCGTTATCCGGCCGCCCTGCTGGCGGAAACGCGGGCTTCGGTTCCGGTGATGGCCGCCCACGCCGCCGCCTGGACCGCCGAAGCCCCGGTGCTCTGGGCTCCGAATCTGCACAACATCGACCGGTGGTGGTCGCCGGGTTCGCTGGCCGCCCTGAAGGGCCTGCGCCGCGCACTCGACGAAGTCTGCCTGCCCGCGCCCGCGCTGGACCTGCTCGGCATCGCGTTCTGCCGGACGGCCATCGCCGTCAGCAACGCGGCCTTCAACCATCAGAGCATGTCGTTGCGTACCGCGCCGGCGTCGGCCACCGCAGACGCGGCCGACGACTGCGCAGGCGTCATCCGCCGTTTTGCCGCCGAAACCGCCGGCGTGCTGACCAGCGCCGAAGCTGCCCTGCCCGGGGCGGGCCGCGTCATCCAGGGCGACGCCCGCGATCTTGACGCTGGCGGCCTGCCGCCCTGTGACCTGCTCCTGACCTCCCCGCCGTACGTCAACCGGATGTCCTATATCCGGGAACTGCGTCCCTACATGTACTGGCTCCGGTTCCTGGACCGGGCCAGCGACGCAGGCGAGCTGGACTGGACCGCGATCGGCGGTACGTGGGGCATCGCCACCTCCCGCCTCAACGGCTGGGCGCCCGACGGCACCGTCGCGCCGATCGACGGTGAACTCCGCGAGGTGTGCACCCTGATCGCCCGCGATGGCGGCAAGAACGGGCCACTGCTCGCCACGTACGTGACCAAGTACTTCCACGACATGTCCGCGCATTTCGCGACCGCGTTCCGGCACGTCAAGACGGGCGGCCAGGCCACCTACATCATCGGGAACTCAACCTTCTACGGGCACGTGGTGCCCGCGGAGCGGTGGTACTCCTCGCTCTTGCGGGCCACCGGATTCACCGACGTGCGGACCTCGGTCCTGCGCAAGCGCAACAGCAACCTGGCCCTGTACGAGTACGAGGTGACGGGGCGGCGGCCCTGAGCAGGCCGTTACGATCCTTCGCGGGCCACCGCCAGCGGCCCGAAACTCTGCGCCACCGGCATCATCTCGATGACGTTGATGTTCACGTGCGGTGGCAGCGACGCCGCCCAGTGCACCGCCTCGGTCACGTCGGCGGCCTCCAGTGGCTGTACTCCCTGATAGACCTGACTGGCCCGGTCCTGGTCGCCCCCGAACCTGACCACGGAGAACTCGGTGCCCCCGGACAGGCCCGGCTCGACGCTGGTGACCCGGACCCCGGTGCCCTGCAGGTCACTTCGCAGGTCCAGGCTGAACTGGTGAACGAAGGCCTTGGTCGCCCCGTAGACGTTGCCGCCCGGATAGGGGTAGGTCCCGGCGATCGAGCCGAGGTTGATCACGTGACCCTGGCGGCGTTCCACCATGCCGGGCAGGATGGCGCGCGTGCAGTAGGTCAGGCCCTTGCAGTTCGTGTCGATCATCGCGTCCCAGTCGTCCAGGTCGGCGTCGTAGGCCGGCTCTAGACCCCGGGCCAGGCCCGCGTTGTTGACGAGGATGTCGATCGCGGCGAACTCGGGTGGCAGGCTGGCCACCGCGCTCGCGACGGCCGCCCGGTCCCGCACGTCGAGTGCCAGCGGCAGGACGTCGGCGCCGAGTTCCCTGGCGAGTTCGGTAATCCGCTCCGCCCGGCGGGCCGAGATCACGACGCGGGCACCGTCCGCCGCGAAACGCCGCGCGATAGCCTCACCGAACCCGGCGCTGGCCCCGGTCACGAACACGGTTGTGCTGCCCATGCCGCGATGCTACTGCCCGCGATTTCTACTTGAGGAGGCGGGAGAGACGGCGGTCCGCGAGCGGCTTGCCGCCCGTCTGGCAGGTGGGGCAATACTGCAGCGCGGAGTCGGCGAAGGACACCTCGCGGATTGTGTCGCCGCACACCGGGCAGGGCTGGCCGGCCTTCCCGTGTACCCGCAGCCCGGTCTTCTTCTCGGCCTTGAGATCCCCCGCGGCCACCCCCGCCGCGCGCTTGGACGCGTCGGTGAGAGTCATCACGATCGCGTCGTAGAGCCCCGTCACCTGCTCGGGTGTCAGGCTGGACGCGACCTTGAACGGCGACATCCGCGCGGCGTGCAGCACCTCGTCGGAGTAGGCGTTGCCGATGCCCGCGATGATGCGCTGGTCACGGAGCACGCCCTTGATCTGCATGCGCCGCCCGGCCAGCAGGGCCGCCAGGGTCTCCGCCGTGAAGGCGGCGTCCAGTGGATCCGGGCCGAGGGAGGCGACACCGGGGACGTCCATCGGATCGCGGACCAGGTAGACGGCGAGCCGCTTCTGCGTCCCCGCCTCGGTCAGGTCGAAGCCCGACCCGTCGTCCAGGATGACCCGGAACGCGAGCGGTCCCTTGCCCGGCTTGGGCGGCTGAGCCGGGATCTCCTCACGCCAGCGCAGCCAGCCGGCCCGCGCCAGGTGGACGATCAGGTGCAGCGGGGTACCGTCGCCGCCCGGCGGCCCGGCGGAAAGGTCGAGGAATTTCCCGTGCCGGCTCACGGCGCTGACCACCTGCCGGTCGAGGGCCACCAGCGGCGGGTCGTAGGTCTTCAGCACCGAGATCGCCGCCGGGTAGGCATGGGCGATGGCATGGCCGGTCGCCCGCTCACGCAGGAATGCGGCGAGCGCCTCGACTTCCGGCAGCTCAGGCATACCTTGAGTGTGCCTGACGAGCGCTACTGCTGTGAACCCGCGCCGGCCGCAGCGTAGAATCGGGCAAAACAACCACACGGGAGCTCGGGCCGACCGGGCTGAGAGGGTGGCTGGCCGCATGGCCTGTGCGCCACCGACCGTTCGAACCTGACCGGGTAATGCCGGCGTAGGGAGAAATCGTGACCACCGCGATCACACCAGCGGACGGCAAGGGCTCCTTCACGACCGTGCCGGGGAACCGGAAGTCCGAGGCACCCCGCACGCTCGCCGACCCGGTGCCGCAGGCCCTCAGCTTCGTCGACCAGCTCGGCCTGTGGGGCAACCTCGGGGTGAGCCTGCTCGGGTTCACCGGGGCCTTGTTCGTACTGCAGCCGGGAGGCGCGGGCACTCCGAGGCTGTCGCTGGCCGCCGGGTTCTGCGCCATCGTCGTCGGCACGCTGCTCGGCACCCTGGGGGTCGCCGTATCCGGGATACCGGGCACCCGGACCGGGGCCCCGGCGATGGTGCTGCTGCGCGGCCTGTTCGGCGCCGGGCTGTCCTACCTGCCCACGATCATCAACATGCTGCAACTGCTCGGCTGGAGCATTTTCGAGCTGGTCACGATCGCGACCGCCGCCCACATCGTGGCCCCCGCCCTGCCGAAATGGGGATACGTGCTCATCGGCGGGGCGATCACCGGCGTGTTCGCGATCCACCCGCTCGGAGCGATCCGCGTGCTGCGCCGGTACGCGACGGCGGCGGTCTTCGCCGTTCTGGTGTACCTGCTGGTCCAGCTGGCCCGGCACCCGCTCCCGCCGTTCACCCATGGCACCTGGTCGGGGTACTGGGCCGCGACCGACACCGTGGTCGCGGTGGCGATCTCGTTCGCGCCGATGGCGGCCGACTACATGCGGCACGCGCGGTCGGAGCGCTCGGCGTTCGCGGCCGCGATGATCGGTTACAGCGTCACGCAGGTCCTGTGCTACGTGATCGGGCTGCTGGCCCTGGTCACGGTCGCCCGCACCCCGAACGACATCTACGGGGCCTTCATCGCCCTGCCCCTCGGGACCGTCAGCTTCGCGATCCTGGCCGCACGCGAGCTGGACCAGTCCTTCGCCGACGTGTATTCCGCCGCGGTGTCGACGCAGAATTTGCGCCCGCTGTGGGACCGCCGTATCGTCGCCGCGCTGATCACCGGGCTCGCGACGATCCTCGCGCTGTTCCTGAACATCGCGGACTACGAGAACTTCCTCACCCTGCTCGGCTCGGTGTTCGTGCCCATGTTCGGGGTGCTCGCGGTGGACTTCTTCCTGCTGTCCCGGGGACGCTGGGACCTTTCTGAGCACGCCCGCTCCCGCTGGCTGATGCTGCTGCCCTGGGCCGCCGGGTTCATCACCTATCAGCTCATCAACCCCGGCTACGTCTCGTGGTGGGTCTCGGCGTGGGCCAGGCTGAGCCACCTCATCGGCTTCACCCCGGCCAGCTGGATGTCCGCGTCGATCTGCTCCTTCATCGTCGCCGCGGCGGCTACCCTGCTCGGCTTCCCGCTCTCCGCGCTCGCCCGGACGCTGCGCGCCCGCCGCGGCGAGCATCCGGCCAGCACCGGATGAGCACGCCCGGCACCGGGACGACCGCGGACACCGGCCCGGGCGGCCTCGTTCACGGTATGGGCAAGGAGCTGGCCGAACCGGACTGGAGCCCGCTCACCGCCGACGAGGTCAGCTCCGTACTCTCCCGCTACGACCGGCCGGATCCGGGCGGCGGGGCGCCGCCCGCGACAGTCACCTGGCGGAGCCCCCGGCCCATGTCGGCGGCGGCACTGGTCCAGCGGCGCGGCGGGGACCTCTTCGTGAAACGGCACGATCCGCGGGTCAGGACCGCGCGGCAGCTCGCCGCCGAGCATGCCTTCCTTACCTTTCTCCGGGAACACGGCGAGCCGGTCCCGGCCGTCCGGCACACTCCGGCCGGTGCCTCGGTGGTGCGCCGGGCCGGCTTCGCCTACGAGGTGCACGACATCGCGCCGGGTCTGGACCTGTACCGGGACGCGATGTCCTGGTCGCCTTTCTGGTCGCTGGGGCACGCCCGGGCCGCCGGCGCGGCGCTGGCCCGGCTGCACCGGGTGGCCGCGGGGTTTGCCCGGCCGGGCCGGCCGCAGGCGGTCCTGGTCGGCTCCTGTGAAGTGATCACATCGCACGATCCGGTCGCGGCGATCGGCCGGATGCTCCGGGCGCGTCCCGGGCTGGACCGCTCCCTGCGCGGCCGGTCCTGGCCGGAGGACATCACCCGGCACCTCGTGCCCCGGATCAGGCAGGCCGCACCGCTGCTGGCCGGGCTCACGCGGCAGTGGGGCCACGGCGACTGGCATCCCTCGAACCTCACCTGGACGTCGGATTCCGCGTCGGCCAGCGTGGCCGGGATCTTCGACTTCGGCTTGGCCAACCGGACGTTCGCGGTCCACGATCTGGCCGTAGCGCTGGAACGCAGCACCGTCACCTGGCTCGACCTGGCCGAATCGGGCCGGGCCGTCGCGGATCTGGACGCGATCGGCGCCCTGCTGGAGGGGTACGAGAGCGTCCGGCCGCTCAGCCCGGCCGAGCGCGCGGCCCTCGCCGCGGTGCTGCCCGTCGTCCACGTCGAGTACGCGCTCGCGGAGATCGAATACTTCGCCGACGTGGTCACCTCGCCCGGCCACGCCGATCTGGCCTACGACGGATACCTGCTGGGTCATGCCCGCTGGTTCGGCACCACCGAGGGCAGAGTGCTCACGGAGTACCTGGAGGCCCGCATCGGGGCAGGCCGTCCGGGCTGACGGGCGCATCCGGGATCATCGGGCCTGACGGTCGGCCCCGCGCGGGTTGCGGGCGAGGACAGTGGGTAGGGCTTTCCCTGCTGCCATCGATCCGCGGGGAAGTGATGATCGTGCGGCACTATCTGCTCGTCCTGGATATGGACCTGCTCGCGATCGACGAAGAGTTCGATCTGGAGCCAATCAATTACTTCCTGGTCCAGCAGGAGCAGGAGCCATCCGACGTCGTGGTGCTTTCGCTGGTCAACACCAGTTCAGCCAAGCTGCCCGCCATGGAACTCCTGCTGGGGGCCCGGGCCGGGAAGTTCCCGGTGGCGCCGCGGCCGAGCCACGACATCAGCGCCGCGGCCGAGCACCAGATGAACCTGGCCGTTCGGCACCTGAAGACCATCGGCTGCCGGGCCGACGGAATCATCAGCGACGAGAACGACCTCGTGAAGGCCGTGCGGTTCGAGATGGGCGGTCATGACTACGCCAAGGTGATCCTGGCGACCGGCCGGCATCGCGGCTCCCGGCTGCTCCGCACCCTGCGCCTGGACGCGGTGCACCGGCTCCGGCGTCGGCTCGGAAAGCGCCTGGTCGTGTTCCCGCTCGGCCCGGACGCCCCGCATCCGACGCTGGCCCCCTGAGCCTGCTCCCTCCCCGGCCGCGCACGCCCCAGGTGAGCAGGCGTTTCTGCGGTTGTTTCTAAAATTGGGACACCATTCGGTACTGGTGCGCCGCGCCCGGCAGTCCTAGGTTTGCACCAGGAACATCAACGGTTCCTCCACCGGAGGAGAATGAATGGCAGAGATTACCGTCACCGTCGACGGCGTGAATTACGAAGATCACGTCGAGCCCCGGATGCTGCTCGTGCACTATCTGCGGGAGATCGTCGGGAAGACCGGTACCCCCATCGGATGCGACACGTCAAACTGTGGCGCGTGCACGGTGCTGATGGATGGGCAGTCGGTCAAGAGCTGCGCCGTGCTGGCCGTACAGGCGGACGGCACGCAGATCACGACGATCGAGGGCATGGCCAACGGCGCGCTGCATCCGCTGCAGCGCGCTTTTCACGAGGAGCACGCGCTGCAGTGCGGTTACTGCACGCCCGGCATGATCATGGCCGCGTCGGACCTGCTCCGGGAAAACCCGCATCCGACCGACACGGAGATCCGCGAAGGGCTGGAAGGCAACCTCTGCCGCTGTACCGGCTATGAGAACATCGTCCGCGCCGTGCGGCGCGCCGCCCAGGCGGGAGTGAGCGAATGACCGCGCAGACTGAGGTCGTCCAGGCACCGGCGCCGGAACTCGGCCGGGCGCGCCTGCGCAAGGAGGACGCGCGCCTCATCACCGGCCAGACCAACTGGACCGACAACATCCGGCTCCCCGGGATGCTGCACATAGCGTTCCTGCGCAGCCCGTTCGCGCACGCGCGGATCACGTCGGTGGACGTCAGCGCGGCGCGGGACGAGCCGGGCGTCATCGCCGCCTACTCTGGCGCGGACTTCGCCGCCGAGCAGGGAAGCCTGCCCTGCGCGTGGCCGGTCACGCCGGACATCGTGATTCCGGCGCACCCGCCGATGGCCACCGACGAAGTGCGCTACGTCGGTGAGGCCGTGGCGTGCGTCGTGGCCCGGGACCGTTACGCGGCCGCCGACGCGCTGGCCGCCATCGAGATCGACTACGAGCCGCTGCCACCGGTGCTCGACATCAGGACGGCGCTGGACGAGAGCTCGCCCAAAGTGCACGAGGCGGGCAATCTGAGCTATGATTTTCTGTTCGCCCAGGGCGACATGGACACCGCCTTCCATGACGCACCGATCGTCCTGGAGCGCACCTACCGCCAGCAGCGGCTGATCCCGGCGGCGATGGAACCGCGTTCGGTGGTCTGCTCGTGCGTGGGCGGCGAGTTCACGCTCTGGTCCGCCACCCAGATCCCGCACGTCCTGCGGGTCATGCTGGCCCTGGTCACGGGGATACCGGAGCAGAACCTGCGGGTCATCGCGCCGGACGTCGGCGGCGGGTTCGGCTCGAAGCTGCAGGTGACGGCCGAAGAGGTGCTGGCCGTGCTGATCGCCCGCAAGCTCGGGCGGCCGGTCAAATGGACCGAGTCCCGCAGCGAGGGCAACATGACCGTGCACCACGGCCGGGACCAGTGGCAGCAGCTCAGGCTCGCGGCTGACGCCGACGGCCGGATTCGCGGCCTGGAGGTTGACCTGCTCGCCGACATGGGCGCCTACCTCATGCTGGTCACCCCCGGGGTCCCGGTACTCGGCGCCTTCATGTTCCCCGCCATCTACAAGATGGACGCCTACTCCTTCCGCTGCCGCGGGGTGTTCAGCACCAAGATGCCCACCGACGCCTACCGCGGCGCCGGCCGGCCGGAGGCGACCTTCGCCATCGAGCGGCTCATGGACGAGCTCGGTGTGGAGCTGGGTCTCGACCCGCTCGAAATACGGGAACGGAACTGGATCAAGCACGAGGAGTTCCCGTTCACCACGGTGGCCGGCCTGACCTACGACTCGGGCAACTACGAGGCGGCGACGGCTAAGGCGAAGGAACTGTTCGGCTACGACGCGCTACGCCGGGAGCAGCAGGAACGCCGCGAGAGCGGCGATCCGGTGCAGCTCGGCCTCGGTGTGTCCACGTTCACCGAGATGTGCGGGCTGGCGCCGTCCCGCGTGCTGGGCTCCCTGGCCTACGGGGCGGGCGGCTGGGAGCAGGCGTCGATCCGGATGCTGCCCACCGGAAAGGTGGAGGTCGTCACGGGGTCCAGCGCGCACGGCCAGGGACACGAGACGGCGTGGAGCCAGATCGTCGCCGACCAGCTCGGCGTGCCGTTCGAGGACATCCGGGTGCTGCACGGCGACACCCAGGTCTCCCCCCGGGGGATGGACACCTACGGCTCCCGGTCGCTGGCCGTCGGCGGGATGGCCCTGGTCATGGCCTGCGACAAGGTCGTCGAGAAGGCCCGGGCCATCGCGGCCGGCATGCTCGAGGTCTCCGCCGCCGACCTGGAGTGGACGCCGGGACGCTGGGCGGTGCGCGGCGACCCGGACAAGGGCGTCACGATCGCCGAGATCGCGCTGGCCACGTTCGCGGCCCACGCCCTCCCGGACGGCGTGGAGCCGAGCATCGACGCCGACGCCACCTACGACCCGGACAACTTCTCCTTCCCGCACGGCACCCACCTGTGCGCGACGGAGGTCGACACCGAGACCGGATTCGTCAAGATCCGCTCGTACGTCGCGGTGGACGACATCGGCAAGATCGTCAATCCGATGATCGTCGAGGGCCAGGTCCACGGCGGCCTCGCCCAGGGCATCGCGCAGGCCCTGTATGAGGAGGCGGTGTACGACGATGACGGCAACCTGGTCACGTCCACGCTCGCGGACTACCTGATCCCGTCGGCGTCCGACCTGCCGTCGTACGTCACCGGGCGGACCGAGAGCCCGGCGGCGAACCGGCTGGGCGTCAAGGGGGTCGGTGAGGCGGGCACGATCGCCTCGACTCCGGCGGTGGTCAACGCGATCGTCGACGCCCTGCGCCCGTTCGGCATCAACGACATCACCATGCCGTGCACGCCCGAACGTGTCTGGCGGGCTATCCAGGCCGCGCGGGGCGGCGACCAGGCCAGCGCCGCCGAACAGCACGAAGCCAGGCAGAGCGACCAGACCCAGGGCAACAGCCCGCGGGGAGTCACCCCCGGCAGCGGGGAAGCCCAGCAGACCGGAGGCACGGCATGATCCCCGCAAAGTTCGAGTATGTCCGGCCGGGCTCGGTCGACGAGGCGATACGGGCCCTGGCCGACGGTGGTGACGACGCGAAGGTCATCGCGGGCGGGCAGAGCCTGCTCCCGCTGCTGCGCCTGCGGCTCGCCTACCCGGAACTACTGGTCGATGTCGGCGGCCTGGACGAGTTGCGCGGCGTCACGGACGCCGGGGACGCACTGGTGATCGGCGCCCGGACCACGCACTATCAGCTGGTTCACGACCCGCTGGTGGCCGAGCACTGCGGGCTCCTGGCCGAGGCCACCGAGACCGTGGCCGACCCGGCGGTCCGGCACCGCGGCACGCTCGGCGGCGCGCTGGCCCACGGTGACCCGGCCGGTGACCTGCCCGCGGTGGTGCTGGCCCTGGACGCGACGCTGATCGCCCGGGGCCCTGGCGGTGAGCGGGAGATCCCGGCGGCTGACTTCTTCGTCGACTACCTGACGACGAGCCTGCAGCCGGAGGAGATCCTGACCGCGATCCGGATTCCCAAGCTCGGGCCCGGATGGGGCTACCGGTACGAGAAGTTCCACCGAACGGCGCAGTCGTGGGCGACGGTCGGTGTGGCCGCGCTGACCCGGCGCGACAACGGGTCCGTCGCCGAGGCCAGGATCGGGCTGACCAATATGGGTACGGTCCCGGTGCGGGCCCGCGCCGCCGAGGACGCCGCGGCGGGCGCGGCGGCCAGTCGCGAAGCGCTGCGGGCCGCGGCCGACCGGGCCGACGAGGGCACTAATCCGCCCGCTGACCTGCACGGGGCCGCCGATTACCGGCGGCATCTGGCCCGCGTGCTCACCGGCCGCGCGCTGGCCGCAGCGGCTGGGCTTTAGGAGAACGGCAGCGCCCGGCAGTCGGGCGGGGAACGGGCCGCAGGCGGGAACAGAGCCCTCCTGCGGTCCGTTTCGTTAAAAATTACCGGCCGTCAGGGTGATTGCGGGAGCTTGACCGATCCCCGCCGGGGAGCGCGCATCGAGGGCGGCGGGACGACCGGCCCAATGTCGCCGTCCGGTGCCTCGTCCAGATCGACGATCACCGGGGCGTGATCGCTGGGGCCGGTGCCCTTGCGGGCCTGCCGGTCCACCCAGGCCGCCCTGACCCGGCTGGCCACGGGGCCGCTGGCCAGCACGAGGTCGATGCGCATGCCGAGGTCCTGGTGGAACATGCCGGCCCGGTAGTCCCAGTAGGTGAACACCCGCTCGTCCGGCCAGCGATCCCGGACGACGTCCTGCAGGCCAAGCGCCTGCAGGCTGGCTAGCGCGGCCCGTTCGGGCGGGGTGACGTGGGTCTGCCCGACGTAGGCGTCCGGGTCGAAGATATCGGCGTCGGTGGGCGCGATGTTCATGTCGCCGCAGACCATCACGGTCTCGGGGCCGACCTTGACCACCTCGCGCAGGGCCGCCAGCCAGGCGAGCTTGTAGTGGTAGTGCTCTGAGTCCGGCGTCCGGCCGTTGGGCACGTACACCGAGTGCACCCGGATCCCGCCGCAGGTCGCGGACACCGCCCGCGCCTCGAGGTGCGGAAATCCCGGCGCACCGGCGATTCCGGTGACCACGCCGTCCAGCCCGGCCCGGGACAGGATCGCCACCCCGTTCCACCGGGCCTCACCGTGCACGGCCGCCGCGTAGCCGCGGGCGTCAAGCTCCGGGCCGAGAAGGCCGGCGAACGCGTCGTCGCCGAGCTTGGTTTCCTGCAGGCAGACCACATCGGGCTGTCGCTGATCGAGCCACGGCAGCAGGCGCGGCATCCGCTGCTTGACCGAGTTCACGTTCCACGTTGCTACCCGCACGCGGCCTACAGTAGCCGAGCCGCCAGCGGCGCAGGCAGGGCCTTGCCGAGCAGCGGAAGGCTGCTCATGGCGATGCCCGCGATGATGGCGGCGCCGCCCGCGACCTGGACCGGCCCGACCGGGTTGCCGAAAAGAACGACGCCTGCGGTCGCGCCCACGAGCGGCTCCAGGTTGACGAAGGCGCCGGCGATCTCGGCCGCCACCCGGCTCTGCCCGTAGGCGAAGAGCGTGAAGGGCAGCAGCGTGCCACCCGCCGCGAGGGCCACGGTGGCCAGGACGGCTCCCGCGCCGTGCGGGGCGGCCGGTATTCCCTCGGTGACGGCGGAGAACGGCAGCGGTTCGCCCCGCCGCTGATGCTCGCCGCGGACCGGCCCGGGACCCGGCCGGGCGGTACCACCCCGGATCCAATCCGGTTACGTTGGCTTCAATCGCCCGTTCCTGCCCGGCAGGCGGTCTCATCAGCACGGAAGGAAGTTACCCATGGTGCGCTTGGCCTTGTTCGGATGCGGCCGGATCGGGAAAGTGCACGCCGAGTCGATCTCGGGGCACCCGCGGGCCGAGCTGACCTGGGTATGCGATCCGATGGAGGAGGCAGCCCGCTCGCTGGCCGCGCGGTACGGCGCGGTCGCCGACCAGGACGTCGATGCCGTGCTGGCGGACCCCCGGGTGGATGCGGTGGTGGTGGCCTCCCCGACCCCGACGCACGTCGACCTGCTGACCCGCTCGGTGCGGGCCGGGAAGGCAGTGCTGTGCGAGAAACCGATCGACCTCGACTTGGGCCGGGTGGACGCGTGCTGGCGGGAGATCGCCGGCGCCGGCCCGGCGATCATGGTGGGGTTCAACCGCCGGTTCGACCCGTCGTTCCGCAGCATGCGCGACCGGGTGCACGCCGGGGAACTCGGCCGGCTCGAACAGCTGAGCATCACCAGCCGGGACCCCGCCCCCGCGCCGCCGGCCTATATCGCCACCTCGGGCGGCTTGTTCCGGGACATGACCATCCACGACTTCGACATGGCCCGCTACTTCCTCGGCGAGGTAGCCGAGGTGCACGCGATGGGGGCGAACCTCGTGGCCGGCTACATCGCGGAGCTGGGCGACATGGACGCCGCCGTCATATCGCTGCGCGGCGCCGATGGCGCCCTGGGCCACATCACCAACAGCCGGCGCTGCGCCTTCGGTTATGACCAGCGCATCGAGGCGTTCGGCGAGCGCGGCATGCTCGTCGCCGAGAACGTGCGGCCGACCAGCGTCCGGTTCTCCGGCACGGACGAGACGGAGGCGGCCGGCCCGTACCTTAATTTCTTCCTGGACCGGTACGCCACCGCCTACCGGGCGGAGCTTGACCACTTCCTGAACGCGATCGAAAACGGAACCCAGCCCGAGCCCGGTTTCGCCGACGGGCGCGCAGCCCTGGCACTGGCCGAGGCGGCACGCGAGAGTGCCCGCACCGGCCGTGTCGTACCGGTCGGCCGGGAGCCGGCCTGACCAAGGTCGTCAAGAAGGCTCAGGGCAGGTGCCGGGCGTTGTCTGGGTGGGTGCCCGCGCGCAGGCGCGCCACGTCGTGGCCAGGTGGGGCGCCGAACAGGCGGCGGTATTCGCGGCTGCCGCGGATCCACCGGATTGCCCGGCTGACGTGGGAGAGGCCGCTGTCGGCCAGGCCGATCTGGCGGATCATACGAGATTGACACCTTGCTTGCCGCCTACGACAAGCAGCTGCGAGGAGCGCCGCCCAACCCTCCGGCCGGGTCAGGTACGAACAGGACGGCCCGCCGCTGCGGATCGCCGGCCAGTGCTACCGGGCTAGGCCCTCGGTGAGGTGGCTGGCTGGTGTGGGACCTGGACGCCGTGCTCCTGGAGGATCCGGCGGATCTCATCCAGCGCCGAGCAGGCGCGGCGCTTAACGTCGCGGACGGGGATCCCGAGCCGGACGGCGGCATCGTCAGCGGACAGCTGCTCATAGAAGGTACACACGATCACCTGACGGTGCTCGCGCCGGAGCGCGGCCAGGGCGGCCGCCACCGCCCCGGTGCCCGGTTCGCTGCCGGGCGGCGCGCCGCCTGCCGGCGCGCTCATCGCGCCGGGACCGCCCGGCGCGGCCGGCCGCCCGGGGATGAGCCTTCACGTGGTTCCACGATGCGTCCTTTCCGCGGTGGCCAGCCGGGCACCCGGGCGGCCCTGTTTTCTCATGATGGGCCGTCACGGCGACCGTTAGGTTGACAGTCAGGCTGGCGGCCGGTCCCCGCACCGGCTAGGAAACAGCGACCGCAAGCACCAGGGCCTCCTCCGCCCGTGACCCAGGACATCGAGGCCCGGCCACCTTCCCTGCACGCCGCCGGGATCACTTGCCGTCAGCGGCCGGGCGGCATCACCGCCACCTGTTCCGGCCCAGTGAGAAGCCATCACCGCTGGGCAAGCTGTGCCCATGAATGATGGCCGAGCTTTTCCAGCATTTGCATCAACCAGGCTCGGCCGTCCGGATCTAGCCGCGCTGCGGCCAGATCCGCCCTGTCTTTTGGCCGGTCGAGATAGGCCTTGTGCAGTAGTGCGAGCTCGGGCCGCAGGTAGGGGATGCCGTTGACGGTATGCAGCGCCCGCTCCCAGGGCACATGGGCGCGCGCGTCGCGTTTGAACACCCACTCGTCCCGCTGCGATCCAGGAGGAGATCCAGCTGCCACGGCCGCTGGACGTACTGGGCGCGATCGGCGGCTGGCCGCGGCATGGATCTGGATGTGAGCGTGCTGCGCCTTGCGGTCGCGGTGGGGTGCCTGATCGGCGCGGAAAACGAGACGGCCGCGGGTGCGCTGCTGTCCCGGGTCCCCGACCTGGATTCAGCCGAACGCCGCGGGCGGGTGGCCCGGTGCTGCATGACCTGTATCCCGCCGTGGATGAAAATGACATCTCGCAGCGGGAGTGGCTCGGCCCGCTGCGGCCCGACCGGCTCGCCGAGCAACTCGTCGCCGGTGAGCTGGCTAAGCGCCGGGATCTGATCGCGCCCTTGTTCACCGGGTTGAGTGAACCCCGGGAAGCTTTTCCGTAACCCCTACTGCTGTACTTTGCTGCTGTATGCGCCTTTCGAGCTGAGCCTTCTGGGCGCGTTTTGCCTGGTGGAGCTTAGGGGACTCGAACCCCTGACCCCCTGCTTGCAAAGCAGGTGCTCTTCCAGCTGAGCTAAAGCCCCGCACGAAACTCTCCCTGACCTGGCATTTCGCCCGCTAGCGCAGTGCGCCGATCCTTGCCCTGCGCTGTTACACCTCCTATGTTGGACGTTCCCGGGTCACCGGGGATTCTAACAAAGCAGGTGCTCTTTCGGCTGAGCTAAAGCCCCGCGTGCTCCACAAGGTTACCCGTTACGGCAGCAGGCCGGGCAGTTCGGCGATCGACTTGATGAGGTGGGTGGCCCCGGCCGCACGCAGCCGCTGAGCGGACCGCGAGCCGGTCACGCCGACAAGGGTGCAGGCTCCGGCGCGGCGCCCGGCCGTGATGACGTTCTCACTGTCTCCAACCACGGCGACCTCCGCGACGTCGCCGATACCGAGCCGGATGACGGCCGTAAGCACGGGATCAGGCCAGGGGCAGCCACGTGGCGTGTCATCCAGGCAGAGGGTGAGGTCGGTGTGGCGGCTGATGCCCAGGCGGTCGAACACCAGCCGCGACACCGACCCGGAGAACCCGGAGACGAAACAGACCTTGACGTGCGAGCCGGACAGCTTGGCGAGGGCATCCAGCGCCCCGGGCACAATCGTGATGCCGAACCGGTCCACCACGGCCCGGTAGGAGCGCTCGAAGGACAGGTAGGCCGCCTGCGCCTGGGCGTCGTTCTCGACGAACAGCGCCCGCATGACGTCCCGGGGCGGCAGGCCGCCGGACCGGTCGACCACGACCATCGACCGCGCGTAAGCGGCGGTGCCGGGCACCACTCCCTGCGTCGCGATTGCCTCGGAGAAGGCCCTTTCGAGGATGCTCCCGTCGGAGACGATCGTTCCTGCGAGGTCACAGCACACCAGCGATACGGGCGATGTATCGCTCACCTGGATGCCTCCTCTACCGGGCCGTGCCCGGCAGAGCTAGTTCAGCTCAGCCGTGGTGGCCTCGGTCCAGAGGTCGATCTCAGCCCGGTCGGCCTGCACCTTTCGCCAGACGGCGGCGACCCCAAGACCCAGCAGGGCGAGGACAAGCATCTTCTTCACGGTGTGGAACCTTCCACTCTGAGGACTCGGAAGCGTAACGCTGCGGGGCCGGCGTGCGGCTCGGCGGTACCAGGCAGCCTAGCAAGGGCTGCCGGATCAGCGGGACCCGCGGCGAACCGGAGCGGACTCGGCCGCGCCGGGTCAACCGCGAGGTCCGCACAAGATCCTGACCGCGCACCCGCTCGGCGGCGCGGAGATCGGCAAGACTACTGACCTGTACGGCCGGGTCCAGGGTTACAAGGGCATGTACGTCATGGACGCCTCGCTGTTCCCAGGCAACGTAGGCGGCGCGAACCCGTCGCTGACCGTCACGGCGCTGGCCGAGCGCAATATCGCTCAGATCATCGCGCAGGGCGGCTGACCGCCGGCCCTGGCCCGGCGCGGACTCCGCACTGCGGTAGCTGACGGGACCGCATAAGAGTAACCCGATCTTGCAGGCGGAATCGGCGCGGCCAGTTCTGGATGTTTTCGCAACAGGGACGGCTCTGACCTCGGCCGGTCGTTTCAAGGTCCCTCAAGGAGAGTCCGCCGGGACGCGGGGTGGGCCGATATCCGGTCCAGCACCGCGCGCTGGACCGGATATCGGATGCGCTCTTTGGCGAGACGGCCGGGTGACGACTGCCGTCACCGTTGCCGTCAGAGCCCCTAGCCGACCGGTAGTCGGTGGCCGTGAGCTGGTGGGGCTAGATGGACTTGAACCATCGACCTCATCCTTATCAGGGATGCGCTCTAACCGGCTGAGCTATAGCCCCGGGCACGCCGGGCGAACCTGCGCACGACGGGAAAGGTTACCGCAACTTACGCCGCCCCGGCGAACTGGTGCGCGCGGCGGTTACTCCGTTTCCCGCAGCGTGACCTCGACCCCGCCGACGAGATGCGCCACGAGGTTGTACACCACCGAGCCCACCGTCGCGAATGCGGTGATCAGGAACACGTTGAGCACGCCGAGAAGGGCCGTGTAGCTAAGGATGGTCGACGCCGAGAACCAGTGTGAGACGCTCACCCCGGCTGTGCCCTGGCCGGAGGTGACATTCGAGAGCGCCTTCTGGATCGAGTCGAACACACCGAGGCCGGCGAGCGTGCCGTAGAGCAGTGTCACCGCGACGAACAGGATGACGAAGCACGCCAGTGAGATCATGAAGCTGAACTTCATGACTGACCAGGGCTCGAACCGGGAGACCATCAGGTGGGCCTGCCGGGTCGGGGCGCCCCCCTTCGGGGTCCGCTCCTTCGGGGGCCGCTGCACCTTCGGCCGCTTCGGCACGGGCTGAGGCTTGGGCAGCCGCGCCGCTGCGGCCTGCCAGGGCGACGGCCGCTCCGGTCGATCGGCCTCGGGCTGCGGGCGCGGCTCCGACTGCGGGCGCACGTCAGGCTCGTTGCGCACGATGGACTGCGGGCGCGTCTCAGTCTCGGCCTGTGTGCGCGATGCGGAGGTGACCTGGGACGGATACGGCGGGGCGGAGAAGTCGGGCTGGGTCCCCGACGCACCGTAAATGCTCTCCGAGGGCTGCGCGGCGTAGCCGCGGCCTCCTACCGACGCGGACGGGAAGTCATGGGTCGCGGTGCTCGGGGCCGGGTATTCCCGGTCCGTGCCGGGAGAGCCATAACTATCGTCAACCGACGGGCCAGCATATGTGCTGCCAGCCGGGAAGGTGCTGTCGGATTTCGCGGCTGGCTTCCAGACGGACTCTCCCTCGGGGGAGTGCCCGTTGGCTTCACCGGCGTCCTCGCTAGCTCCCTCAGTCTCCGTCTGCCGGACTTCGGCAGTAGGCGGATCCGCGTCGTCCGCGGTCACCCCCGGCCGTCGCGCCGTCTCGTCCGTGCGTTGCTCCACGCCGTCCTCCTCGGCCGCAGTCCCTCTCGGTGAGGCTACTCCGCAGAATACGGCCTAACGTGACATCAAGCCGCACCCCCGAACACTCCACCTTAGGTAACTGAGGTCCCTTCGTCACCGGGTCGCTCCCCGCTGGCTCCGTCGCCGCCCTCCAAAGGCGGTTCGGCGGCACCGTCGGGCTGGTCGTCGTCGGCCGCGTCGAGCGACTCGGCGTTGCGCGCGAGGCCCACCACACTGTCCCCGGACGCGAGGTTCATCAGCCGGACCCCCATGGTCTGCCGGCCAGATCGTTTGATCTCACCGGCCCTCGTCCTGATGACACCGCCCACCGATGTGATGGCAAAGATCTCATCGTCCGGACGGACCATCAGGGCACCCGCGAGCCGCCCGCGCGTTTCGACAATCCTGGCCGTAACGACGCCCATGCCGCCACGGTTCTTCACAGGATACTGATCAGATGGCGTCCGTTTTGCGTAACCGCCTTCCGTTGCGACAAGGACGTCCTCGTCGTCCCGGACCACGTACATGTCCAGCAGTTCGTCGCCGTTGGCAAAACGCATGCCGATTACGCCGGACGTGGCCCGGCCCATCGGCCGCAGCGACTCATCGCTGGCGCGGAACCGCAAGGCCTGCGCCTTGCTGCTGACCAGCAGCAGGTCTTCTTCCGGGGCGACCAGCCGGGCCGCGATCACCTCGTCGTCCTCGCGGAGGTTGATGGCGATGATGCCGCCGGTCCGCGGCGAGTCGAAGTCGGACAGCCGGGACTTCTTGACCAGGCCGCTCTTGGTCGCCAGCACCAGATAGGGCGCCACCTGGTAGTCGCGCAGCGCGAGAACCTCGGCGATCGTCTCGTCCGGCTGGAAGGCCAGCAGGTTGGCGACGTGCTGCCCGCGGGCGTCACGGGCGGCTTCCGGCAGCTCGTACGCCTTGGCGCGGTATACCCGGCCCTTGTTCGTGAAGAACAGGATCCAGTGGTGCGTGGTGGTGACGAAGAAGTGGTCAACGATGTCGTCGGTGCGGAGCTGCGCCCCGCGGACGCCCTTGCCACCGCGACGCTGCGCCCGGTACAGGTCCGTCTTGGTGCGCTTGGCGTAGCCGCCGTGAGTGATCGTGACGACGACGTCCTCTTCGGCGATCAGGTCCTCGTCGGTGACGTCCCCGTCGTAGGCGATGATCTCGGTCCGCCGCTCGTCCCCGAACCGCTCGACGATCTCGGCGAGTTCGTCGCCCACGATCGTTCGCTGCCGGACGGGTGAGGCCAGGATGTCCTCGTAGTCGGCGATCTTCGCCATCAGCCCGTCGTACTCGTCGACGAGCTCCTGCCGTTCGAGGGCGGCCAGCTTGCGCAGCTGCATGTCCAGGATGGCGCGGGCCTGGATCTCGTCGATCTCCAGCATGGTCATCAGGCCCTGCTGGGCCTCGGCCGCCGAGGCGCTGCCGCGGATGAGCGCGATCACCTCGTCGATCCGGTCGATGGCCTTGAGCAGGGCGCGCAGGATGTGCGCCCGCTCCTGCGCCTTCCGCAGCAGATAACGGGTCCGCCGGACGATGACCTCGATCTGGTGCGCGACCCAGTACCGGATGAACTGGTCGAGCCGCAGCGTCCGCGGCACACTGTCCACCAGCGCCATCATGTTGGCGCCGAACGTCTCCTGCAGCTGAGTGTGCTTGTAGAGGTTGTTCAGCACGACCTTGGGGATCGCGTCCCGCTTCAGCACGATCACGAGGCGCTGGCCGGTACGGCCGCTGGTCTCGTCCCGGACGTCGGCAATGCCGGTGACCCGGCCGTCCTTGACCAGCTCGGCGATCTTCTGCGAGAGGTTGTCCGGGTTGACCTGGTACGGCAGCTCGGTCGCGACCAGGCACGCCCGGCCCCGCGGGTCCTCTTCCACCTCGACGACCGCGCGCATGGTGATGGACCCGCGGCCGGTGCGGTACGCCTCCTGGATGCCGCGGCGCCCGACGATCAGCCCCCGGGTGGGGAAGTCCGGGCCCTTGACCCGGGCGATGAGCGCGTCGAGCAGGTCCTCGTCGGAGGCCTCGAAGTTCTCGAGGTACCACTTGACGCCGCTGGCGACCTCGCGGAGGTTGTGCGGGGGAATCTTGGTCGCCATGCCGACGGCGATTCCCTCGGACCCGTTGACGAGCAGGTTGGGGAACCGGGCGGGCAGCACGACGGGCTCGGCGGACCGGCCGTCGTAGTTCGGCCGGAAATCGACGGTGTCCTTGTCGATGTCCCGCAGCATCTCCATGGCCAGCGGCGCCAGCCGGCACTCGGTGTAGCGCATCGCCGCCGGCGGGTCATTGCCCGGCGAGCCGAAGTTGCCCTGGCTGTCGACGAGCGGGTAGCGCATCGACCACGGCTGGGCCAGCCGGACGAGGGCGTCGTAGATCGCGCTGTCCCCGTGCGGGTGGTAGGTCCCCATGACGTCGCCGACCACGCGGGCGCACTTGAAGAAACTGCGGTCCGGCCGGTAGCCGCCGTCGTACATCGCGTAGAGAACCCGCGTGTGCACCGGCTTCAGGCCGTCCCGCACGTCCGGCAGGGCCCGGCCGACGATGACCGACATCGCGTAATCGATGTAGCTGCGCTGCATCTCAAACTGGATGTCGACCGGCTCGGTCCGGTCATAATCCGGCGACGGCACGGCCTCGGTTGTCACGTCAGTCACTGAACGTCCTTGTTTTTTCCGTAAGAGGCCGCGCTGTTCCCACGACCGCCAGTGGTTCTGCCGCGAGCGGTCAAATATCCAGGAACCTGACGTCCTTGGCGTTGCGCTGGATGAAGGAGCGGCGGGCCTCCACATCCTCGCCCATCAGCACGCTGAACAACTCGTCGGCCTGAGCGGCGTCGTCCAGCGTCACCTGCAGCAGGACCCGGCGGGCCGGGTCCATGGTGGTTTCCCACAGCTCGCTCGGGTTCATCTCGCCCAGGCCCTTGTACCGCTGGACCCCGTCCCGCGAACGGGGATCCCGTCGGCCGGCCGCGATCCCCGCCTCGATCAGCCGGACCAGCTCGGCGTCGTTGTAGGCGTGGTCCGGCTGGACACCCCGTCCCTCCCACTTGATCTTGTAAAGCGGCGGCTGGGCCAGGTAGACGTGCCCGGCCTCGATCAGCGGCTTCATGAAGCGGAACAGCAGGGTGAGCAGCAGGGTCCGGATGTGCTGGCCGTCGACGTCGGCGTCGGCCATCAAAATGATCTTGTGGTAACGCAGCTTGGCCATGTCGAACTCGTCGTGGATACCAGTGCCCAGGGCGGTGATCATCGCCTGGACCTCGTTGTTCTTCAGCACCCGGTCGATCCGGGCCTTCTCCACATTGATGATCTTGCCACGGATCGGCAGGATCGCCTGGTACTTCGGGTTCCGGCCGCCCTTCGCGGAACCGCCGGCCGAGTCACCCTCCACCACGTAGATCTCGCACTGCGCGGGATCCGACGACTGGCAGTCGGCCAGCTTGCCCGGCAGTGAACTGGTCTCCAGCAGGCTCTTGCGCCGGGTCAGGTCGCGGGCCTGCCGCGCCGCGACCCGGGCGTGCGCGGCCTGCATGGACTTGGTGATGATGTCCTTGGCCTCGCCGGGGTTGCGGTCGAACCAGTCGCGCAGATGCTCGTTGGAGACCCTCTGCACGAACGACTTGGCCTCGGTGTTGCCCAGCTTGGTCTTGGTCTGCCCCTCGAACTGCGGGTTGGCCAGCTTGACCGACACGATCGCGGTCAGGCCCTCGCGCACGTCCTCACCGGTCAGGTTGTCGTCTTTCTCCCGCAATAGCTTCTGCTCGCGGGCGTACCGGTTGATGATCGAGGTCAGCGCGGCGCGGAACCCCTCCTCGTGGGTGCCGCCCTCCGCCGTGTTGATGGTATTGGCGAAGGTGTGCACCGACTCGGANNGCGTGCACCGGCTCCTTGGAGGAGTTCAGGTACCGGACGAAGTCGGAGATCCCGCCCTTGTACAGGTACGTCACGACCCGCGGGCCGTCGCCCTCGGTGTCTGCGTCCAGTCGCTCGTCGGCGAACGTGATGGTCAGGCCCCGGTTAAGGAAGGCCATTTCCTGTATTCGCCGGGACAGAGTCTCGAAACTCCATGAGGTGGTTTCGAAGATCAGGGGGTCCGGCCAGAACGTGGTAATCGTGCCCGTGTCGGAGGCGGGATCGCCGCGCTCCAGTGGCCCGATCGGGGCGCCGCGCGCGTAGGACTGCCACCACACGTACCCGTCCCGGTGGATCTCCACGTCGAGGCGAATGGACAGGGCGTTCACCACCGAGACGCCGACGCCGTGCAGGCCGCCGGAAACCGCGTAGGACTTACCGTCGAACTTGCCGCCGGCGTGCAGGGTGGTCAGTACCACCTCAATCGCGGGCCGCTTCTCCACCGGGTGCATGTCGACGGGGATGCCGCGGCCGTTGTCCTGGACCCGGACGCCCCCATCGGGCAGCAGGGTGACCTCAATGGCGTCGCAGTATCCGGCGAGTGCCTCGTCGACGGAGTTGTCGACGACTTCGTAGACCAGATGGTGGAGCCCGCGCTCCCCGGTTGAGCCGATGTACATGCCCGGTCGTTTCCGGACGGCTTCAAGGCCCTCGAGTACCGTGATTGAGCGAGCGTCATATGACAAGTGGGAACTCCATCCTGCAGGTCGCGCGCCAGACGCCCCCGGTGCCGTAGTGTGCGCGTACCCTCTATTCTAGCTGGGAATTCGGTATGACACGGGCGTTCCTAGCCGTACGTGTCGCCGTGTCCCCGGCTACCTGGCACCCGCCATCCGCCCCGCTGCCGCGGGCCGGCCGGCCCCCTGACTTTGACGCGGCGGACCGTGCCCTCACCGAGCTCGGAATTGAGCCTGCGGACCAGCATCGACGCGAGCAGACGGACTTGCGTGGCCCACGCGGTCGAGTCGGCCGCGATCACGAGCTCTCCCTCGGCGAAACCGTCTGGGCGGGTGTGGGCGGCGAGATCGGGCCCGACTATCTGGGCCCAATTACTAAACACCGAACCCACCGCCGCCTGTTCCTTCCAGCCATGATCCGACAGCAGGCCGCCGATCGCGGCGGACAGCGGCTGCGGGTCGTCCCGGCGGGGCCGCCGTGGGCGGGACGTAGGATCCCCCGACGTCCGTCCGGAATCCATGCCGCCTGCCTGGGATCCCGCGCCCGGCTGCCCGGATGCGGGCCATTCGCCGCGCGCCCGGGCGTCGGCGATCGCGTCGGCCAGCGCCGCGCCCGCCCGCCGCAGTCGCTCCACGCGCGGCACCAGGGCCGGATCGATGTCAGCTGCCACGGGTGATCGTCCCGCCGCCGACGTCATAACTGATCCCCTTGAGCGCGGCAGGCACGTCGGCGGGCACCGCCGCGGTCACGATGACCTGCTCCGCGCCGGCGACCAGGACGGCCAGCCGGTCGCGGCGGCCCGCGTCGAGCTCGGCGAAGACATCATCGAGGATCAGCACCGGGTCCTCTCCATCGGTGCGCAGCAGCTCGTAGGCGGCCAGCCGGAGGGCCAGTGCGAGCGACCACGATTCCCCGTGGCTGGCGTAGCCGCGGGCGGGCAGCTCACCGACGCGCAGCTCCAGCTCGTCACGATGCGGGCCGACCAGGCACACGCCACGTTCCAGTTCCCCCGGCCGGGCCTGCTGGAGCGCTTCCCGCATGGCCGCCTCGAGATCCGCCCCCTTCCCGCCCATCGAGTCCATCCCGGCCGTGCCGGGCCCACCCGGTGCGGCGGAGCCGCCGGGTACGCCATCCCCGTGCGCTGTGTCCCCGGGCGGAGGGCCCCCGGGGACAGGCAGCGCGAACGATGGGCGGTAGGCGATCCCCGCCGGGCCGCGGTCCCCGGAGACAGCCGCATAGGCCGCCTCGACATGCGGGCGCAGGACCCGGACGAGGGACAGCCGTCCGGCCAGCAGTTCCGCCCCTACCCGGGCCAGCTGGTCGTCCCAGGCATCCAGGGTCGCCGCCATCGCCGACGCCGCAGGTCCGGTCCCCGAGCGGGTAGACGGAGCGGCACCGGAGCGGGCGTCCACGGACGCGGCGGACTCAGCGGGCCCGGCGGACGCGGCGACCCGGCCGCCCCGTGACAGGCGGGCCCCCGCCGACTTCAGCAGCGCGGTCCGCTGGCGCACGATCCGCTCGTAGTCCGAACGGACCGCGGCGTACCGCGGCGCCCTCGCGACGAGCAGGTCGTCCAGGAACCGCCGGCGTTCGCCGGGATCGCCTTTGACCAGGGCCAGGTCTTCCGGTGCGAACAGCACCGTGCGCAGTACGCCGAGGATTTCCCTGGCCCGGGGCAGTGGGGTCCGGTTCAGCCGCACCCGGTTGGCCCGGCCGGGATTGACCTCGATCTCGATCAGCGCGTTCCCCCGGCCCGACGCGATCGCGGCCCGGACAATGGCGCGCTCCGCGCCCTGCCGGACCAGCGGGGCGTCGGTGGCCACCCGGTGGCTGCCCAGGGTCGCGACATACCCGATCGCCTCGGCCAGGTTGGTCTTTCCCTCACCGTTCGGCCCGATCAGCGTGGTCACTCCCGCCTCGAGCGTCAGGTCAGCCGAGACGTAGGACCTGAAGTCGGTGAGCGCGAGCCGGGTTAGGTGCACGGCTGTAGAGGTTACTGCCGCGCCGCCACGTGCCCGGTTATCCGGCCGACCGGATCGGCATGAGGACGTACCGGTAGTCCGGCGGGCCATCCTCGCCGCGCTTGCCGGTGATCACGGCCGGCCGGGTCGGCGTGGTGAAGGAGACCCGGGCCGTGTCGGAGTCGATGGCGCTCAGCCCGTCCAGCAGGTACTGCGGATTGAAGGCGATCTGCAGGTCTTCGCCATCAAAGCTGGCCTCCACGGTCTCGACCGCCTGGGCCTCATCCCCGGCCCCGGCCTCCAGCATGAGTTCGCCGGCCGAGAACGCCAGCCGGACCGGAGTGTTGCGCTCCGCGACGAGCGCAACCCGCTTGACCGCCTCGGCGAACGGCGCGGCCGTAAGTTCGGCGACCGCGTTGAACTCGCTCGGGAGCAGCGTCTGGTACCGGGGGTACTCGCCCCCGAGCAGCCGGGTGGTCGTCTGACGGCCACCCCCCTCGAATCCGATAATCCCCTCGCGCTGGGTGCCGTCATCGCCGGGCGCGCTCAGGGCGATGGTCACCTCGGCGGCGGTCGTCAGAGAGCGGGCGGCGTCCACCAGAACCCGTGCCGGAACCAGGACCGCCGCTGACATGTCCGGCTTGACCGGCTGCCAATGCAGCTCACGGACGGCAAGCCGGTAGCGGTCCGTGGCCACGAGCGTCACGGTATCCCCGGCGATCTCCATCCGGATCCCGGTGAGTGCGGGCAGCGTGTCGTCACGGCCCGCCGCGATCGCGACCTGGCTGATCGCCGAGGCCAGAATGTCCGCGCCCACCGCCCCCGCCTCGGGTGGCATCGCAGGCAGCGTCGGGTACTCGTCGTCGGGCAGCGTCATCAGCGTGAAGACGGCACTGCCGCACTTCAGCGTGGTCCGCGTGCCCTCCGTGCTCATCTCCACGGGCCGGGCGGGCAGGCTCCGAACGATCTCGGCGAGGAGCCGGCCCGAGACGAGGACCGTTCCCTCCTCGTCCGTGATCACGGGCACGCTGGCCTGAGCTGATACCTCGTAGTCGAACGTGGACAGCGTGAGCTGCTGCGCGGCCGCCAGGTGCATGCCAGCCAGTACCGGGACCGCCGGCCGGGCCGGCAAGGCGCGGGCCGTCCAGGCGACGGCGTCGGCGAGCACGTCTCGCTCAACCTGGAACTTCACGGGAACTGCCTCCTGCACCTGTTTCGTGTCATCGATTGCCCCTCGCGGCCCGGTGCGTTTAGGACCGGGCCGCCTTTGGGTATAAGGCCGTGGGGCTGTCGTGCACACTTCCCCGGGCATCTACTTGGTTGTTTCTTTCTATTTAGAGAATCGTCATAGTCATAGGTGCGGTGGACGCTGGGGAGAAGCGTCATCGTCGCAGGTGGACGTGCAGATTACCGTCCACAGGAACTGTGTCTGCGCGTGGGACGGGAGCGGGCCGGCTGTGCCCCCCGAATGGTGCGCTGGTTTCTCCCCACCGGTTGTCCCCCACTCTCCATCTGTCATCCACAATGTTTTCCACAAGCTGTGTGCACAGGGTCCTGTTGATAGCAACGGCCGCTGCCCGGGACAAGTACGCGGGCAGGCCGACGGGGCTTTTGTGCCCGGGCACCACGATCGCCGGCACCGATCAGCCCGTCCGCGCCTGCTGCTTGATCCGGTTCGTGAGCTCCGTAACCTGGTTATAGATCGACCGGCGCTCGGCCATGAGGGAACGGATCTTGCGGTCGGCGTTCATCACGGTGGTGTGGTCGCGGCCGCCGAACTGCTGGCCGATCTTGGGCAGGGAGAGGTCGGTAAGTTCCCGGCAGAGGTACATGGCGATGTGACGGGCGGTCACCAGGACCCGTGACCGCGACGTGCCGCTCAGGTCCTCCATGGACAGCCCGAAGTACGACGCGGTCTGCCCCATGATCGTGGCGATGGTGATCTGCGGTCCCTGCGCCTCGGGGATGAGGTCTTTCAGCACAATCTCGGCGAGCTGGAGGTCAACCGACTGCCGGTTCAGGCTGGCGAACGCGGTCACCCGGATGAGAGCCCCCTCCAGCTCCCGGATGTTGGTGGAGATCCGGCTGGCGATGTATTCGAGGACCTCCGGCGGTGCGTTGAGGCCCTCCTGGATGGCCTTGCGGCGGAGGATCGCGATCCGCGTCTCCAGCTCCGGCGGCTGAACGTCGGTCAGTAGCCCCCACTCGAACCGGCTGCGTAGCCGGTCTTCCAGGGTGACCAGCCGCTTGGGCGCCCGGTCGCTGGAGATGACGATCTGCTTGCTGGCGTTGTGCAGCGTGTTGAACGTGTGGAAGAACTCTTCCTGCGTGCCTTCCTTGTTCTCCAGGAACTGGATGTCGTCGACCAGCAGTACATCCACGTCGCGGTAGCGACGGCGGAAACCGTCCTGCTTGCCGTCGCGGATCATGTTGATGAAGTCATTGGTGAACTCCTCGGAGCTCACGTACCTGACCTTGACCCCGGTGTACAGGGTCTGGGCGTAGTGGCCGATGGCGTGCAGCAGGTGGGTCTTGCCCAGTCCGGAGTCGCCGTAGACGAACAGCGGATTGTAGGCCTTCGCGGGGGCCTCGGCGACGGCCACGGCCGCCGCGTGGGCGAACCGGTTGCTCGATCCGATGACGAAGGTTTCGAAGGTGTACTTCGGGTTTAGCCGGGCGCCTCCCGGCCGGGGCGCCGCGTAAGGAACCGGTGCCGCGTGCGCCTCGGGCCGCGGGGCCGGGAGCCTCTGCCCGGCGTCGCCGGGACGTGCCATGAGCCGCGTCCCGTCCACCGTCAGCGGGGCGTGGCCGTCGTGCGCCCCATCGAGCGGCCGGTCGATGGGGCGGTCGAGCGGTATACCGGCGGGTGGCGGGGAGGCGGTCAGCACGGGATGCTCGTCCGTGTCGTGGAGCAGGCCGCCGTGGGCTGGCCCGTCGTGCGCCGCACCGTTGTAGGTCAGGCCGGCCGGGTGCGGATCGAGATCATGGTGGTTGTCGGCGGCAGCGAAGTCCGGCGGGACCGGACCTGCGGCCGAGACCGGGTCGACGGTCACCGCAAGCTGGATGGACCGGCCGAGCTCAGCCGAGAGCGCGTGCGTGATCAGCGGCCGGAGCCGCGTCTCGAGCTGCTCCTTGACAAATTCGTTCGGCGTGGCGATCAGCGCGGTGTTTTCCACCAGTCCCAGTGGCCTGGTCAGCTTGAGCCACGCTCGCTGGTGCGGCTTAATCTGAAGATCCGCGATACCGTCCAGGGACCGGGCCCATACGTCCGCGAGGTCTGTTTCACTCACCGCTCGCTCCCCTCGCGCGCCGTGCACGTATTCCACAGGTCTGTCCACAGGTTGTGCACGTAGCACTCCCACTGCGTCCCGTTACCATCGCGTCCCGCGAGCGTAAACGGCTTCCCGGCGTACGTTGCAGGCGTTGCGCGGTTGTCCACAGCCTAGGCCGTTGACCCGTGCTGTGCCGGGTGAACGGCGGTGTTCCTGGGCGGCGCTGCGGCGAACAGCGGGCAGCGTGCTCGTGCATGCTGGCCAGAGCCAA
>PLRW01000150.1 GCA_003164955.1 Actinomycetota bacterium | reverse complement strand
GGTCATGTCCGGCTTCGCCAAGGCGGCGACGGTCACTCAGATCTCTCCGCTCAACGCGAAGAACTGGGCTACTGCCGACACCACGGACCAGATCATCCCCACGATGATGAAGTCCCTGATGCAAGGAGCCAACTTCACCGCTACTGTCAATAGCGCCAACACTCAGCTTGAAAACGTGCTCAACACCGGCTCCAAGAGCTGAGCACGCCGGATGGCTGAGACCGTTGAAAGCCCCGGGCGCCGGCGGCTATCCCCCCCAGCAGTCGGCGCCCGGCCTGACCAGCGCAACCGGCCCGGGCTTCTCGCCCGGGCCGGCCGGCGCCGGGCCGCGAGCGCCCCTGGCGCCAACCGGCCCGGGCAGGCCCGCGCGGGCGCGTTCATCCGCCGCCACCGCCTCGGCCCGTATCTGCTGCTGCTGCCCTCGCTGATCGGCATCGGACTGATCCTGGCGTGGCCGACCATCCAGGTCGGCATCCTGTCCTTCCAGAACTTCGGGCTGGGACAGCTCTCCGGCGCGGCGCCGACCCAGTGGGTGGGCTTCAGCAACTTCACGAACATCCTGCACGATCCGGAGTTCTGGCTCGCGCTGCGGAACACGGTGGTGTTCGCCGCGGCCGTCGTGGTGCTCACGCTGCTGATCGGCACGCTGGTCGGGCTGCTCCTGCACCACCTCGGGCGGCGGATGGCGACGTTCGTCAGCTCCGCGACCCTGCTGGCCTGGGCCACCCCCGTGGTCAGCGCGTCGGTCGTCTTCTACTGGCTGTTCAGCCCGGACGGCGGGATCGTCGACTGGTCGCTGAGCAAGCTGCCGGGCTGGCTGGGCGGCGGCGCGCACTGGGCCGCGTTCAACTGGACCACGAGCGGCGCGCTGCCGGCTTACACCGTGCTGACGTTCATCGTCGTCTGGATGGGCTTCCCCTTCATCGCGGTGACCGTGCTGGCCGGCCTCAAGACGATCCCGGCCGAGCTGATCGAGGCGGCGCGGGTGGACGGGGCGAGCCCGTGGCGCTCATTCTGGGGCATTACCTACCCGCTGATGAAGCCGATCTTCCTGGTGCTGCTGCTGCTGTCGATCATCTGGGACTTCGGCGTGTTCACCCAGACCTACCTGATCACCGGCGAGCTCGGGAACCGGGACGAATACAACCTGTCCCTCTACGCCTACGACAAGGCGTTCACCCTGCCGCCCAGCTACGGGCTGGGGGCCGCGCTCGCGCTCATCCTCACCGTCATCCTGCTCATCACCACGGTCGGCTACGTCCGCGCCTCCGTCCGCCAGGGAGCGATCTCTTGACCGCACTGCACCGGGAAGCTGGATATCAGGCCCTCCGGGGAACCCGCTCATCCGCACGGTCACGGCCGGGCCCGGCTCGCCGGCACGCCTCCCGCCGCACGCGCCGTTTCGCGCTCAACGGCATCGGCGTCGTGGTCGCGCTGGTCACGCTGTTCCCGATCCTGTGGATGGTCTCGACCGCGTTCAAGCCGCCGTCCGAGCTGTACTCGCTGACCCCGCACCCGCTGCCCGCCCACCCGACGCTGGGCAACTTCACGGCGGTCCTGAACGGGCAGGCGGCGGGGCTCGGCATCTCGTTCTGGATATTCGCGCGCAACAGCCTGTACGTGACCGTGGTGACCGTGGTCCTGGCCTCGGTGGTCTCGCTGCTGGCCGCGGTCGCGGTGGCGCGATTCCGGTTCCGGTTCCGCGCGGCGTACCTGATCATGCTGCTGATCGTGCAGATGCTGCCGGCGCAGGCGCTGGTGATCCCGCTGTTCATCGACTTCCGCGGCATCGGCCTGCTGGACAGCCTGACCGGCCTGATCCTCATCTACACGGCGCAGGCGCTGCCGATCTCGATCTGGCTGCTGCGCAACTTCGTCGCGGCCGTGCCGCGGGACCTGGAGGAGGCCGCGTCCATCGACGGCGCCGGCCCGGTCCGGGTCTTCTGGCGCATCCTGTTCCCGCTGGTCGCGCCGGGGCTCGTGGCGACGAGCATCTTCTCCTTCATCACCGCCTGGAACGAGTTCATCTTCGCCCTGACATTCCTCCTCAACGACCAATCCAAGTTCACCCTGCCGATCTACGTCCAGTTCTTCTTCGGCAAGGGAACCGCGGACTGGGGGGGAATCATGGCCGCCTCGACGCTGTACACGATCCCGGTGATGCTGTTCTTCCTGTTCGTCCAGCGCCGCATGGTGGGCGGCCTCGTCGCCGGGGCGGTGAAGGGATGAAGACCCTGGAGTTCGCTTCCCGCTACGGGACGGGCGGCCTCGTCGCCGGGGCGGTGAAGGGATGATCCGCGACCCCGAACTGGCGCGGCTGGCCGACGCCGTCCTGATCCCGCCGTTTCCCGGGCACACCCCACCGCCGTGGATCCTCGCCGCGCTGGAAGGCGGCCTGGCCGGGGTGACGCTTTTCGGCCCTAACGTGGCTGACCCGGAGCAGGTCGCGCTGCTGACCGCCACGCTGCGCTCGGCCACCGAAGAACCCCTCATCGCGATCGACGAAGAGGGCGGCGACGTCACCCGGGTGACGTACTGGACCGGCAGCCTCTACCCCGGCAACGCGGCGCTGGGGGCGATCGACGACCCGGAACTGACCGGGCAGGTGTACGCGGCGATCGGCCGCGACCTGGCCGCGCTCGGGATCAACGTGGACCTCGCGCCGTGCGTCGACGTCCTGGACGAGGCGGAGAACCCGGCCATCGGGACGCGATCCTTCGGCGCCGACCCCGCTCTGGTGTCCCGGCACGCCGCAGCGGCCACGGTTGGCCTGCAGTCGGCGGGCGTCGCGGCGTGCGCCAAGCATTTCCCCGGCCACGGCAGCACACGGACCGATACCCACGAGGTCCTGGCCGCGATCACCGGCGACATGGCCGAGTTGCGCCGGCGTGACCTGCCGCCCTTCCAGGCGGCGATCGCGGCGGGCACCGCGGCGGTGATGCCGGGGCACCTGCGGCTGCCCGAGCTGACCGGGGACCTGCCGGCCAGCCTTTCGCCTGCGGCCATGACCGGCCTGCTGCGCGGCGAGCTGGGCTTCACCGGCGCGATCATTTCCGACGCGCTGGAGATGCGCGCCGTCAGCAAGCCGTTCGGTATCCCGGAGGCGGCCGTGATGGCGGTAACGGCCGGCGTGGACCTGCTGTGCCTGGGCCGCGACACCAGCGAAGAGGTGTACCAGGCGATCGTGGCCGCGCTGACCGATGCGGTGCGCTCGGGACGGCTTCCCGGCCAGCGGCTGGAAGACGCGGCGGAACGGGTCGCGGCGCTCCGGTCGTGGCTGGCGGCGGCGCGGACCCGCCGGTGGGCCCTGGGCAACGGTGGCGATGCGGCGCCGGGCCATGCGGCGGCGGAGCTGAACGGCACGCACATCGGGCTGCACGCGGCGCGACGGGCGGTACGGCTGTCCGGCCAGCCGCCGGCGCTGACCGACCCGGTGATCATCGAGATCGAGCCGCGCGGGAACATCGCGGTCGGCCGGGCGGCCTGGGGCCTGGCGCCGTGGGCTCCTCCGGGCAGCGTCCGCCGTATCTCCTCTTCCCCGCTGGCCGTGGTCGCGGTCGACGGCGGCGCGGATGGTGGCGGCCCTGATTCCGGCAGGACGAGGCCCGGCGGCGCGGATCCCGACAGCGCGGATCCCGACAGCGGGGATCCCGACAGCGGGGACGGGGCGCCGGCGGAGACGGGGACCGCCGGCGAGATCCTGGCCGCCGCCGCGAACCGCTCCCTGGTCCTCGTGGTCCGGGACGCGCACCGCAGCGAGGACACCCGGGACCTCGTGACGTCGGTGCTCGCGGACCGGCCCGATGCCGTCCTGGTCGAAATGGGCCTGCCGGTCTGGCACCCCCCGGCCGGAAGCTGCCGCGCCTACGTTGCGACCTACGGCGCCTCGCGCGCCAATGGGCAGGCCGCCGCCGAAGTCCTCGGCCTGTGTTAGCCCGGGGGGGCGTGCTGGCCCGGGGGGGGCGACCCCCCGGAACCCCCCGCTGCGCTCCGCGCCCCGCTGCGGTACTTCGCCGAGAGACCGGCCGCTCACCCAGGCCTCCGGCCTGGGGTCGCTGGGCCGGTTACGAACGGCTCGCCGTCAGCAGGCCGACCGGCCCCCTCCGGGGAGATCAGCGCAGCGGCTGGGCGGGGTCAGCCGGGGGCCCGGCGGGCAGGCGGCCGCGTTCGGCGTTGCGGGCCAGTTTGCGGCTCTCCTTGAGGGACAGGCCCCGCGCTTCCGGCGGCAAATGCCAGATCGTGTTACCGCCCATGAAGTTGTAACTCCGGATGTGCACGACCGGCGCACCGGGGCGCGGCTCCCGGACGGCCCCGCGTTCGGTGTTACCGCCCATCAGCGAAAAGCCGCTGATCTCCACGTCTACCGTGTTCGGCAGGTAGATGGTCGAGCCGCCCATGATCGCGAACATGTTCAGGGTGAGCCCGTTGGCGTCGATTTCGGCGTCGCGCATGTCGATCTCGTCGCCGCCCATGATCGCGACCGCGTTCACCACCGACGCGGGCCGGAGCCGCCCCCGCCGGTACGAGCCGCCCATGATCGCGACGAACCACCGGGTCGGCTTGGGCCGCGGCGCCGCGCCGGCCACGGCCGGCTGGGCCACGGGCGCCCGGACGACGGGCGCCGCCTCGTCGACGGCCGGCAGGTCACGCGTCACCACCGCCAGGTCACCCCTGGTCTTGGCCGCGAGGACCAGGGACGCGCGTTCCTCGTGCTCATCGAGCGTGAGCCGGCCCGCCGCCGCGTGCTGGCCGAGCAGTTCGAGCGTCGCGTCCCGGTCCTGGTCCGAGACGCGCAGCTCACCTTCTGGTACCGGGGCTGGTGCGGGTCCGGTCACGAGCTTCCCTCCGTCAGGGCCGTTCCGGGCGGAATGATAGGCGTTTTCCCACTAGATTGGCCCGTCGGCCGTCCGCTGGCAAACTCTTACGGCGGCCGGCGCCCGACCTCGGACCGGCCCGGCGCCGGACCTCGGAAGCTGCGGCTTTCCCCGCCGTCCGGATTAGCCGATGGGGAGCCCGATCTCGCGCCGATGCGGGTTTTACCGCCGTGAGGCGGCATAATGCTGGTCATGCGGCTTTCAGCCCGCGCCGACTACGCGTTGCGCGCGGCAATCGAACTAGCATCCGCCACCGACAGCCACGTCACCGCGGATCGGATTGCGCGTGCGCAGCAGATTCCGGGCAAGTTCCTGGAGACGATCCTGACTCAGCTCCGGCGAGCCGGCCTGATCCGCAGCCAGCGGGGACCGGAGGGCGGCTTCTGGCTGGCCCGGCCCGCTGACGAGATTTCCCTCGCGGAAATCATCCGCGCCATCGACGGGCCGCTGCTCGGCGTCCGCGGTGAGCGCCCGGAGAACATCGCGTACCCCGGGGCCGCCGAGCCCCTGCAGCAGGTGTGGATCGCCCTGCGGGCCAACGAGCGCGCCATCCTCGAAGAGGTAACGCTCGGGCACATCGTCGCAGGTGAGCTGCCGCCCAGCGTGCAATTGCTCGCCGACAACCCCAAGGCGTGGGTCTGAGGGCCCAAGGCGCGGGTCTGAGGGCCCAAGGCCCCCTCGCAAGCAGGGCGGGCGGGCCTGGATACGCGAACGGCGGGCGCGGTTCCACCGCGCCCGCCGCCCTGCGGATATAGGTACTACTGGCCCGGTTACACCGGCACCATGTCGGTCACTTCATGTGCGTGGGACTGCACCACGCCGAACTCGCCAGCCGGGTCGGGGGTCATGCCCTCGGAGCTGAATCCGGCGTTGCGGACCACGCCGAGGGGGATCTCGTTGGCCGCGGGCAGCTTGGGCTCACGTGGCGCCTCCAGCACCGGCTCGTTCTGCAGCTCGGCCAGCGCGAAGTTGTCGGCAACCTCGCGGAAGACCTGCGAAAGAGGTGTCCCCAGGGCGCTGCAGATGGCGGCCAGCAGCTCCGAGGAGGCCTCTTTCTGCCCCCGCTCAACCTCGGACAAGTAACCCAGTGAGACCCGAGCCGAAGCTGACACCTCTCTCAGGGTCCGACCCTGCCGCAGGCGTAGCCGACGCAGCACGTCACCGAGCAAGTGACGAAGCAAAACCATCGTCGAACTCCTTCCGGCAGAACCATTACCCCTCCACGGTACCTGCCCAGGCGGCAAGTCCGGGAGTCAGCAACGGTCCGTTTCGCTTCTGACGTAACGCTGTAATCAGCGGATGTCTTCCCGAAGCCGACCGATCAGGAGGGCAAGCAACCGCTCTACCGTCAGCCTACGGATACGGTCTCGGTCGCCGTCAAGGGCCAGAGTGCGAACCACCGTGTCGTTGTCCGCGCTGACCGCGATATGAACGGTCCCGACCGGCTGGCCATCCTGGGGGTCCGGGCCCGCGACGCCGGTGGTGGCCACGCCGAACGTGGCGCCCAGCCGCTGGCGCACACCGTCGGCCATGGCCGTGGCCACGCCGGGGTACACGGCGCCGTGCTTGTCCAGCATCGCCCGCGGGACGCCGAGCAGGGCCGTCTTCAGGTCGGTCGCGTAGGCGACGACCCCGCCGCGTACGGCGTGGGAGGCCCCGGGGACCGTGGTGAGCCCCGCCACGACGAGGCCGCCGGTCAGCGATTCGGCGGCGGCGACGGTCCCCCCGGCCTGCCGCAGCAGCATGATCACCTGTTCGGCGAGCACTCTCGCATCATCCCAAATCGGCTCATTTTCGGTCATTTTTCTCCCGGTTTCGCGGTGGCCGTGACGCCTCGCCTCCCCCCGGGTTCGCGCCCGGCGTCGGCGTGGTTATGTTGCCGCGGTCGCGCGGCGCAGGCGGGCCGCGCGCAGCAGATAGTCGGCGCCGGTCACGAGGGTGACCGCGACCGCCACGCCCATCACGACGGGACGGGCCACGCCGAACGGCCCCGGCAGCACGTAAAAACTGATCGCCACCATCTGCAGCAGGGTCTTCAGCTTGCCGCCCCGGCTCGCCGCGATCACGCCGCGCTTGATGACGGCGAAGCGGAGCAGCGTGACCCCGACCTCACGTACCAGGATCACCGCCGTGACCCACCAGGAGAGCTCGTGCATCGCGGACAGGCTGACCAGCGCCGCTCCGGTCAGGGCCTTGTCCGCGATAGGGTCCGCGACCTTGCCGAAGTCGGTGACCAGCCCGCGCTGGCGGGCCAGGCGGCCATCCAGGAAATCCGTCGCGGACGCGATCCAGAACAGCACCAAGGCCGTAATCCGCCAGGCGGTCCCGCCGGTGACCAGGCAGGCGACGAAGGCGGGCACCATGACGACGCGCACCATGGTCAGCACGTTGGCCACGTTCACCAGGCCCGGCGGGACCGCGGAGCCGGACGGGACCGGGGCAGGGCCGGACGGCCGCTGAGCCGCCCCTGACGGCCCGGGAGGCTGCGAAGCCGCCCCGGGGGAGGTCAACGCCGATCCGCCAGCGGGCGGGCCGCCGGGAGCCTCGTAGCCTCGCCCGGGCCGGGGAGGCCCGGGCCGGAGGGAACCGTGGCCGCCGGAACGGCCGTGGCCACCAGGTCGACTCCGTCCGAGGATACGACCGTGGCTTGCACCAGCTGCCCCGGAACGAGGTCCGCGCTGGCCTGGACGGTGGTCACCCCATCGACTTCCGGGGCCTGGTGCGCGGCACGCCCCTCGAACAGGCCGTCGCCGAGGCGCTCTTCGATGATCACCTCGACGGTCTCGCCGATGCGGTCGGCGCCCCGCTGCGCCATCAGTTCGTCGGCCAGGGCGGTGACCTCTTCGACGCGGCGGGCCACCTCCGCCTGATCGAGCTTGCCCGGCAGCGACTCGGCCTCCGTGCCGTCCTCGTCGGAGTAGCCGAAGACCCCGATGGCGTCCAGCCGCGCGCTGCTGAGGAACAGTTCCAGTTCACGCAGGTCCTCGGCGGTCTCCCCGGGGAACCCGACGATGAAGTTGGACCGGATGCCCGCCGCCGGGCTCGCGGTCCGGATCCGCTCGATCAGGTCGAGGAAGCGCTTCCGGTCGCCGAACCTCCGCATCGCGCGCAGCAGCGGCCCGCTGGCGTGCTGGAAGGACAGGTCGAAGTACGGGGCCACGCCCGGCGTCCCGGCGATGGCCTCGATGAGACCGGGCCGCAGCTCGGCCGGCTGCAGGTAGCTGATCCGCACCCGCTCGATGCCGGAAGTCGCCGCCAGCAACGGCAGCACCTCCTCCAGGAGCCGGAGGTTCCCCAGGTCCTTGCCGTAGGAGGTGGAGTTCTCACTGACCAGGAAGAGCTCCCTGACGCCCTGGCCGGCCAGCCATTCGGCCTCGGCGAGCAGTTCGGGCGGGCGGCGCGACAGGTAGGCGCCGCGGAACGCGGGAATCGCGCAGAAGGAGCAGCGCCGGTCACAGCCCGAGGCGATCTTGAGCGGCGCCACGACCCCGTGCGACAGGCGCCGGCGCATCGTCCGGGGCCCGGACGGCGGCGCCAGCCCGGCCGGCAGATCGCCCGTCCCGGCCGCCTCGCCCGTCCCGGTGGTCCCGGCGGTCCCGGCCGCCGCGGGCGCGGTCCCGGCCCGGGGGGCAGCGCGGTCGGCGGGGCTGATCGGGAGCAGCGTCCGGCGGTCCCGGGGCGTGTGCGCGGCCTTGCGGCGGCCGTTCAGGATGTCATCGAGGCGCGACGCGATATCGCCGTAGTCGTCAAAGCTGAGGACCTGAGCCTCGGGCAGCGCGTCGGCCAGCTCGCTGCCGTACCGTTCGGCCAGGCAGCCGACCGCCGCGACCTTGGCCCCGGATTCGGCCGCGCCGAGCAGCTCGTCGATGGATTCCTGCTTGGCCGCCTGGATAAATCCGCAGGTGTTGACCATGACAACGCTCGCGTCCTCGCCGTCGGCCGCGAGCTCCCAGCCGCCTGCCGCCAGCCGGGCGGCCAGTTCCTCGGAGTCGACCTCGTTGCGGGCGCAGCCGAGCGTCACGAGGCTGACGGTACGCCGGGCGCGGCCGTCGTCATCCGGAACGGGGGAACCCGGAACATCGGTACGGGCAGGCTCGCGGGGTGTGGAAGGCACACCGGCAGATTACGGCACTACGACGGGTGCGGCGTTCATCAGCGGGAGCTCGCTGGTGTTTCCGCCCAGGCTAGCCGGAGACCTTCTGGGCCGGGCCGAGGGTCAGCGTAACCGGCTGGCTGGTGCCGGGCGAGTCCTTCTTTCCGTTGACGGTCAGGACGACGCCCCCCGGGTTGCCCAGGCGCAGGTTGACCGCCTGGGTCTCCGTCCACGTCTGAGTGGAACCGGCCGGAACCACCCCGCTGTAGATCGTGCCGCCCTGGTCATTGGTCAGGTAGACCCAGCAGTCCTCGACCGCGTTCAGCTGGATGACCACGTCGTTGGCCGGGACGGTAGCTGAGGCCACCGGGGATGGGGAGGTGGTGGGGGTGGCGCTGTGCGACGGGACCGTCCCGGCCGCTGCGGGCTTCGGGCGAGAGGGCGACGGCGATGACGTGAGATGGTAAGCGCCGTAACCGACCACGACCAGCAGCGCGATGATCATGGCGACGCTCCAGTTCAGCGACCGCCGTTCCCTGATCTTCAGCGGCTTCGACGGCTCGAACACGTCCGCCGCGCTGATCGTCGCCGGGCCACCGCGCGCCTTGTCGTATTCGCTGATCAGTGGGCCGGGATCGGCACCGACCACGGCCGCGATACTCCGGATATGCCCCCGGGCGTAGAAGTCACCGCCGCACGCGGAGAAGTCGTCCCGCTCGATGCCCCGGATGATCGTTTCCCTGATGCGGGTCCGCTCGCCGACCTGCGTCACGGTGAGACCGGACTGCCGGCGCGCCCCCGCCAGCGTGTCACCGATACTCACGCTGCGCCTCCACTGGCTTTCGTCGTACGTATTGTCTCCGTGTATGGGATCCATCACCAAGTGTAGGCATCCCGTTGCTTTTCGAAGGTAAAGCCACTGTTACCGGTGCGCGACGATCTGGACAGGGACGAACGGCCTTTCCGGATCGTCACACCCGGCCGCTGAACACGCCGCGCCCACTGGGTCGTCGGGCTGGGTCGTCGGGCTCTTCCCCGCCGGCTCCGTACCCGGGCCGGAGTCACGGTAACGCCCCGCAAGATACCTCCAACGCCGCTGGTCAATCGCCGCGGAGTGAGCTGAGCACCTCGCCCAGGTCGTCGGGTTTGATGAGCACGTCCCGCGCCTTGGAGCCCTCACTGGGCCCGACGATACCCCGGCTCTCCAGGAGGTCCATCAGTCGGCCGGCCTTGGCGAAACCGACGCGCAGCTTGCGCTGGAGCATGGAGGTCGAACCGAATTGGGTGCTGACGACCAGCTCCGCCGCCTGGACCAGCAGCTCGAGATCGTCACCGATCTCGGAGTCGGTCTCCCGGGACCGTTCGGGCGCGGCCGCGACGTCCTCGCGGTACTCGGGCTCGGCCTGCTTCTTGCAGTGCGCGACGATAGCCCGGATTTCCTTCTCCGAGACGAACGCGTTCTGCAGCCGCACGGGCTTGCTGGCGCCCATCGGCAGGAACAGCGCGTCGCCCTGCCCGACCAGCTTTTCCGCGCCGGGCTGGTCGAGGACGACCCGGCTGTCGGTCAGGCTGGAGGTGGCGAACGCGAGCCGGGACGGCACGTTCGCCTTGATCAGCCCGGTGACCACGTCCACGCTCGGCCGCTGGGTGGCCAGCACGAGGTGGATGCCGGCGGCCCGCGCGAGCTGGGTGATCCGGACGACGGAATCCTCCACGTCGCGCGGCGCGACCATCATCAGGTCGGCCAGCTCGTCCACGATGGCCAGCAGGTAGGGGTAGGGCCGGTAGACCCGCTCGCTGCCGGGGGGCGCCGTCAGCTTGCCCGCCCGGACCGCCTTGTTGAAGTCGTCCACGTGCCGGAACCCCGACGCCGCGAGGTCGTCGTAGCGCCGCTCCATCTCCCCCACCACCCAGTCCAGCGCCTCGGCCGCCTTCTTCGGGCTGGTGATGATCGGGGTGATCAGGTGCGGGATGCCCTCGTAGATGCTCAGCTCGACGCGCTTGGGGTCCACCAGGATCATCCGGACCTCGTCCGGAGTGGCGCGGGTCAGCACCGAGGTGATCAGGCCGTTGATGCACACCGACTTACCGGACCCGGTGGCCCCGGCGATCAGCATGTGCGGCATCTTGGCCAGGTTGGCCACGACCGTATGGCCTTCCACGTCCTTGCCCAGGCCCACCACCATCGGATGGTGGTCGGTGATGGCCACCTGCGACTTCATCACGTCGCCGAGGCTGACGATCTCCTTGTCGAGGTTCGGGATCTCCACCCCGATCGCGGACTTGCCCGGAATCGGGGAGATGATCCGCACGTCCGCGCTCTTGACCGCGTAGGAGATGTTCCTGGACAGCGCGGTGACCCGCTCGACCTTGACCGCGGGCCCGAGCTCGATCTCGTACCGCGTCACCGTGGGGCCCCGGGTGAATCCGGTGACCTGCGCGTCGACGTTGAACTGCTCCAGTACCTCGGACAGGGCGGCCACCATGGTGTCGTTCGCCTTGGTCCGGGCCTTGGGGGCGGAGCCGGGACGCAGCAGGGCGGCCGGGGGCAGCGTGTAACTGCCGTCGGCCGCCCCGGTCAGCGTCAGCTGCTCGGGCCGCCGGAACGGCTCGTGCGGGGCCGGCGGCGCGACGGGCTGCGCCGCGGAAGGGTGCCCGGCCCCGTCGTCGGCAGGCGAGAACGCGGGCAAGGACGCGGACAAGGACGCGGACTCGGCGGAATGGTCACCGCCGGGGGTGCCCGGCGTCCCCGGCAGGAAACCGAGCGCTTCGAGCAGCCCTTCGTCGGTTTCGCGGCCGGCCGCCGCCGGTGATGGCCCGGGGCCCGTGTCGCCGAGACCCGCGGCAGGATCCTCCAGGGCGCCCCGGCGAGCCCGCTTTTCCGGGCTCAGCACGGGCGAGTCGTAGGGCTTGAGGTGCTCGCCGCCCTCGATCGCGGTGCGCGCGCCACGGGCGGCCCGGCCGAGCTGGCCGCGGATCCGCTTGCCGCCGCTTTCCAGCTCACCGGCTTCTGCACCGGCTTCTTCACCGGCGCCGTAATCCTGGTCCTCGCCCAGGACACGGGTCCGGCGGCCGAAGAACACGCGCGCCTCTTCCATGCGCTCCGGAATCCGGTGCACCGGGGTACCCGAGATGACCAGGATGCCAAAGCCGGTGATCAGCGCGAGGATCGGCGCCGCGACCCACGTCGTCAGCACCTTGGCCAGCGGAGCGGACACGGCGAATCCGATGAGGCCGCCGGCGTGCCGCATGGCCACGGCGCCGTCCGACGGGGCAGGCGTGCCGTTGGCGATGTGCACCAGGCCGAGCACGCCGATGCTCAGCGCGGACCAGCCGATCACGACGCGGCCCGTGTCGGAGTTACGGTCGGGATGGCGCAGGTACCGCCAGGACAGCAGGGCGGCCAGCACGGGCGTCAGCCAGGCCGCGGACCCGGCGGCACCGTGCACGAACGCGGAGATGGACCGGCCGACCGGGTTGCCCATCCGCCACCAGATGCTGGCCGCGAGCACGATGGCGATGGCCAGCCAGAGCAGCCCGATCCCGTCCCGGCGGTGCTCGGGGTCAAGGTCACGCGCGCTGTGCCCGAACCGCCGCGCCGTGAAGCCCGCGGCGCCGGCCACCACCATCCATGCGGCCGCGAGCGCGTGACCGGCCCACTGGATCAGGATCAGGATGGGGTCGCGAGCCGGGGGCCGGGCCGGCGGCCGCCCCTGGCCGGCCGACCGCCGCCCCTGGCCGGCCGGGCGCCGCCCGTTGCCTTTGCGCGGGTTGCGGTTCGCGGATGAACTGCCCCGGCGTGCTGCGGTCGGTTTGGATCCGGAACGGGGCTGGCTGGGACGAGCCGTGGTGCCGGCCTTGCCGCGGGCAGGCCGACCTGGCTCCGCGCGGAAGTTCTCGGAGCTGCCGTCGCGCGGGCGGGTGGAGCCCTTGGGCGCACGGGTGGCCATGATGACCAAGTTAACGAACATCCCGCCCCGGCCGAAGAACCCGCGCGGGCGTGTCGCCCAGTTTCGGGCCCAGCACCCGAGCCGCCCCCGGTGGTGAGAAGACGGGCTTGGCCGGCGGGGTCAGAACGGTCAGCAGGCCGGTGGCGGCCAGCACGGCGGCGAGCGCGGCGATCTCCAGCCGGGTCGCGAGCGGGAGCCCGGCCCCGGGCTCCGCGGGACGGCGCAGTCCCGCCCGGCTGACCAGCGCCAGCGTGGCCGCGACCGCGACGAGTGCCGCCTTGGCGATGAGGAACCGTCCGTAGGTGGTCGTCGGCAGTGATCTCAGGGGCACGAGCAGCAAGGCCGACACCACGCCGGTCACCACGACCACCCCGAACAGCCAGGCCGCGGCCGTGCCGTAGAGCCGGAACAGCCCCTGCGCGGCCCGGGGGTAAGACCGCCAGGCGATCGCGGCGCGGGCCGTGTACAGGAGCATGCCGGCCCAGAGCACGGCGGGCAGCAGGTGGCAGTAGGTGAGCAGTGCTCCGGCGGCCGGGATGATGCCCTCCGGATGAGCGCGGATGCCCTCGGCCAGCACGACCCCGAGCAGCGGCAGCACGCTCCAGCCCGGCTGGCGGAGGCGGAGCAGGATCGCGGCGAGCGCGAAACAGGCCAGTTCCGCGGCGGCGATCACGGCGGTGCCCCTGGCCCCCAGGCCCGCCGCCGGCGGACGGGCCAAGGCCGCCGCCACGCCGGGCCCGGCCAGCGCGGTGACCAGCAGGGCGGCGCTGGCCGCCAGGCCAGTGAGCGAGCCGCGCAGCGCCCAGGGCAGCGGTAGCCGTACCGGCACAGCGGGCGTATCGTCCCGGGCCAGGTACTGGCGGGCGAGCCCGCGCCCGGCGAGGCCGCCGAGGGCGATGGACAACCCGGCCAGCAGCAGCCACCGCTCCGCGCCGGTCAGCCATAGCACGGGCGTGCTCAGCGGCGCCGATGGCGGCACGGCACGGCGCGCGGCGGCGGACACGGCCAGC
>PLRW01000245.1 GCA_003164955.1 Actinomycetota bacterium | reverse complement strand
GCAAGGCCAAGGTTGGCTGCCGGCGGGACTAGTAAGGATGGAACGGCCGGCTCCGTTCCATCCTTACTAGACCGAAGGGGACTGTAACTTCAATGGCTGTGCCGTTAAGTTGACACGCCCTCACGTGCCGGTGCGGGTGGGGATCTTCCTGTCGAGGATCGTCATGAGCAAGACGGTCACGCCGATGCCGCCGATGACGTAGGCGACGATGTGGAATCCCCTGTCGGTGGCCGCAGAGCCGAAGGCGATGCCGATCAGGCTGGAGGAGAAGATCGCGCCGAAGTAGGCGAAGGTGCGGTAGAGGCCGGATGCGACGGCGATCTCGTCGGCGGGGCTCTGCACGTAGAGGGCAGCCTGGTTCGCGAAGCCGCTGAACCCGTTCGCGAAGCCGAACAGCAGTGACATGGCGAGGAGGACCAGGACGTTCGAGGAGTGGGTGGTGAAGACCATCACGGCGCCGGTCAGGACGAAGGAGGCGCCGGTGAGGATAAGTGGCCACCGGACCCAGCCGCGGCCGGACACGAGCCGGGCGACGATGATGCTGATGGCCGAGAGCGGGAGAAGGATCAGTCCGACCTGGGACGCCGTGTAGTGCGCCGCTCCTTCCATCCACTGGCTGGTGCCGTAGAGGGCGGTGTAGATGCCGAGCGAGACGATGGCCTGGCGAAGGTAGGTGCGCAGCAGCTGCTTGTTCCGTCCGAGCATCCTGATGTCGATCAGCGGCCGGCGCGTGCGCCGCTCCCAGACGATGAGCGCTGTGCCGGCAGTGACCGCGACTGGAAGAAGCCACCAGGCCGGAGCCGCGAGGCTGGACAGGAACAGCAGCAGGCTGGTGATGGTGACGGCGAACAAGACGATGCCGGGGATATCGAGGGTGGTGAAGAGGGAGTCGCGTCCCTCCCGGGCAGCTGGTGCGTCCTTGGCGACTCCGAAGAAGGTGAAGACCAGGGTGATGAGGGCGAGGGGGACGTTGATGAAGAAGATCGCCCGCCAGCCGAACGCGCCCGCGAGGACGCCGCCGAGTGGCAGGCCAATGACGGTTGTGACCTGGGAGGCGATGGAGAAGTTCCCGAGGACGCGGCCGGGGACGCCTGTTTTCAGTTCGTCGGCTCGTTTCCTGACCAGCGCCATGGCCGTCGGGTAGGCCGCCGATGTCCCGACACCGATCAGGGCCCGGGAGAGGAGGAGGAATCCGAAGGCGGGGGCAGCGGCTCCGATGATTCCCGCGATGAGGAGGATCGTCACGCCGGTCAGGAAGATGCGGCGCGCCCCGAAGATCGTGGCGAGCTTGCCCATCGTGGGCTGCATGACGGCGCTGCACAGGTACAGGACTGAGATGAGGGATGCGGTTGTCCCCGGGCCCTTGTGGAAGTCCAGCCCGATGCCCACGAGGCCGGTCGCGATCATCGAGCTGTTGATCGGGTTGAGGCTGGACCCGATAAGCAGCGGGCTGATGAACCGCCAGCCGAATGGCTTACGGACCCCTCCCGGGGAGGCTGTTGGTGCCCGGGCAGCTGTGGGTGCCGTCATCACCGTGTTCTCTCAAGGAGGCGGAGGAGCTCTTCGGTCGTTCCGGTCTCAGCGATCCGGGGGAACACGTGGCCGACGCTGTGCTCGTGCGAGGCAAGGGCCGGGTCGGTCATGGCGTCGACGGGGAGAGTGACATGGAAACCGTGCTCGTGCGCGTGCCTGGCGGTCGATTCGACGCCGCTGCTGGTGGCGATGCCGACGATAACGAGCTGCGTGACTTCGAGCTCTCGGAGGCGTTCCGTGCCCGGTGCCGGAGAAGGCGCTGCGCGCGTATTTCGTGACGATGATGTCCTCGGGCTGCTGATCAAGTTCGTGGATCAGATCCGTCCAGCCGTCCGGGAAGGCTTGTCCGCCGCCGGAGCCCGTGTCGGTGCGCCCCGGAGGTGAGCCTGCGACGTTGACCAGGACGATCGGCAGGCCGTGCCGGCGGAACGCTTTGACGAGGGCCGACGACTTGCTGACCACGTCGTCGGCCGGGTGGGCGAGCGGCAGGCCGACGATGCCGCCCTGCAGGTCGATCACGAGGGGGGCGGTCTTCGGGTCAAGGTCGGTAAAAGTCATGCGGAATCCTTTCCGGCTGGCGGCTCCGGCCCGGAATCGGGCACGCGGAGAGACCGCTGCGGCGAATGATTTCCTCCAGAGGAGGACGTGGAAGGGCGCAGGCCAGATGGCCGGGGCCGGTACCGGGCTCGGCGGATCACGAACGGGCTATGCGCCTGAGCAAGTCGATGCTTGAGGAGAGCTGATCAAGTTCGGATTGCGTGAGGGCGGCGGACATTGCCTGGATGAGCCAGTCCTCCCTGGCGAGGCGGCCCGTGCGGAACTGTTCCCGGGCGGTCTGGGTGAGGCTCAGGATCGTTTTCCGTCCGTCCTTGGGATCAGGGGAACCGGCGACCAGTCCGGCCGCCTCAAGCGCCGCCACGATGGTTCCCATTGACTGCGGGCGCAGCCCTTCGGTGCGGGCAAGAACGGTCGCCGTCGTCGGCCCGTCGCGATCGATGCGGCCGAGGACGGATGCCTGCGACCTGGTTAGGTCGGTCCCGTCCGCCTGCTCTCGCAGGCGGCGAACGAGCTGGCCCAGGACAACGCGCAGTTCGCCGGCGACAACGGAAGCATGCGTAGTTCCCTGGTCTCTCATGCCTCCACACTACCATCTATTCAGACATCTGAACAGTTAACTTAACAGATAACTTACTATATTACTTGGTGCCCGCAGGCTGCGGTGAGGGGGTGCCCGAGCAGCCGCGAGGTTCGCGTCATGGTCAAGCCCACAAGGTCGACGACATCCTGCCGGGTTCCAAAAGTCGGCCTAGCTCGGTGACCTGGGGCGATGGGCGAGCAGTGGCCAGGGCCGTGAGGCATGATGATCAGCCGTGTTCCTTCGTCTGCTCTACCTGGTCTTTGTCCTGTGCGTGCCGCGAATCTCATCCGTGGCTGTGACCAGCAGAGTTGCTCTCCTTACCGTCCGGCCGTGATGATCACCGATCATGTGCCTGCGGTTCGTCTTCCTCCTGATTACGCGGACGGCATCGTGGCTGCGGCTGTCCCGGCGTGAGGGAGCGTGGCAGACCGCAGAGATCCTGCTCCTGCGCCACCATCTGGCCGTCCTGCAACGTCAGCAGCCGCGCCGCCCGAACCTGAACTGGGCGGACAGGGCACTGATCGCGTTGCTGTTCGCTGTGGCCGTGATCGAGCACGCCACCAGGTGCATCCGCATCCTCGGAGTCACCCTGCATCCAACCGGGGAATGGACCGCCCAGCAGGCCCGGAACTTGATCATGGACCTCGGCGAGCAGGCGCACAGGCCAAGTTCATGATCCGCGACCGCGGCTCGAACTTCGCCGCCGCGTTCGACGCGGTCCTCGCCGGTGCTGGGATCCGGACCGTGCTCTGCAACGTCCGGACGCCCCGCATGAACGCATTCGCCGAACGCTGGATCGGAGGATGCCGCCGCGAACTCCTGGACCGCACACTCATCTGGGACCAGGCCCACCTGCGGCAGATCATGCACCAGTACGAGACCCACCACAACCAGCACAGGCCTCACTGGTCGCTGGACTCTGCGGCGCCGCTGAAACCGCTACCCGAACTAGCCGATCTTGAGCGATACCGCGTCCGAAGAGACACTCGCCCCGGTGGCCTGATCAACGAATATCGCCTGGTCGCGTGACATGGATGAGGTTATCGGCACTCACACTGCCTGTCGTCCAGCGGGCCTGGATGGAAAAAGGGAGTCAAGAACGCCCGGCGCAAGCAGCCGGACCACGGCAAGGCCGGACGGAAGCCGAGAGGGTGACGATCACCCAGCGGATCGAGGTGGCCGGCGGCACCGTCACCAGCCGCCGGGCGTCCTGGCCCTCCTGGCGCTGAACGCGTCTTCTGACCTGCATCGATACGTTGGCCCACGGTGGCCGGTAGCTGGTTTAGCGGGCGTCAGCTGCGGAGATACCGGCAGGGAGGCAAGTTGCTGTCCGGGGGGATGGAGCAGCTGGAATCGCACCGAATGGGGCGCCGGGCGGGGGGCGATGCTGAGCTGCCGCCACCGGGGCGGGGTGAGAGCGGGCCACTGCGCGAGCTGGAACTGACGTGTATGAGCAACCTGCTGTCCTGTACCGCGGAACGGGTGTATTTCAAGGACCTGCAGAGCCGGTTCCTCTTTGTCAGCGCAGGCTGGATCGCCGCATGCGCCCCGGACCATACCGCGGCCGAGCTGATCGGGAAGACGGACTTCGACTTTTTCAACGAGGAGCATGCCTGCGCCGCTTTTGAAGACGAGCAGCAGATCATCCGCACCGGCGAACCGATCATCGGGAAGCTGGAGCCGGAAACCCATGGCGGCCAGGCGCTCGCCTGGGTGTCGAGCACGAAAATGCCGCTCCGGGACGAAAGCGGCCGGATCATCGGCACCTTCGGCATCTCGCGCGATGTGACCGCACAGATCAAAGCCGAGCAAGCCCTCGCCCATCAGGCTCTGCACGACCCGCTCACCGGGCTGCCGAACCGGATCGCGCTGCTGGACCGCCTGTCCCAGGGGCTGCTCGCCATGGAACGGCACCCGTCACGGCTGGCGGTGCTGTTCATCGATCTGGACAACTTCAAGGAGATCAACGATTCCTACGGCCACGATGCCGGCGACCTGGTGCTCACCGAGGCCGGCCGCCGGCTCTCGGCTCTGGCACGGCGCGGTGACACGGTAGCCCGCCTCGGCGGGGACGAGTTCGTGATGCTGTGCGGGGAGCTGGAAAGTCACGCCGCCGTCCGTCTCATCGGCGACCGGATCATCCGGTCGATCGCTGTGCCCTACGTCGAGGGCGGACGGGACTTCTCCGTCACCTGCAGCGCCGGTATCGCCGTGACCAGCGATGCCGCCGCCGGCCCCGACCCGCTGATCAGCCACGCGGACATGGCGATGTACGACGCGAAAAAAGCCGGGCGCAACCGCTATCAGGTCTACGACCCGGCGCATTGCGCCCGCGCGGAGCATGCTGTACAGCGAGCTATGCCGCGCCATCGAGAACGCTGAGCTGTTCCTGGTCTACCAGCCGCTGTTCTCGCTGAAAGCGCGGTCGCTGACCGGTGTCGAGGCACTCGTGCGCTGGCGCCATCCCGGCGGTGCGGTCATGCCACCCGATGACTTCATTCCCTCCGCCGAGGAAAATGGCCTGCTCGGGAAGCTCGGCTCGTTCGTGCTGGACGAAGCCTGCCGCCAGCTCGTCGGCTGGGCGGCGCGGGACGGCTGGCCGGGTGCCTTCACCCTGGCGGTCAACATCTCCGGGCGCGAGCTTTCCGATCCCGGGCTCCCCGGGCGAGTGGCCGAGATGGTCCGGCGCCTCCGGGGCGAATACCCGCTGTTCTCCCAGGCGATGACGGGCGCCGGCGAGACATCCGACCCAGACCAGGTATTCGAACGCCGGCTTGGCTACTTGCTCGACGGCCTGGCCACCGCGTTCTTCTCGCACCACCCTGGCCGAGCGAGGCGTGCGCGTTGAAGTTAGCGGGCCACGCCAGGGCATCGACCAGCGCGTCCTCGGCGGGGAACGCGACGCTCGCCCGGCGATCATAACCGACTTCGACCCATGGCAGATCCGCCGAAACCCGTCCTCAACGGCCTGATCAACGAATATGTGCGCGCCGCCTGATGCTCGGAAGACTCGCAGGTCAGCCGCCGAATCCTATTTTCGAGCGGGACAAGGCCGACATCGATGCGATCACGCAGGAGCCTGAAGAGCCTCGTGGGTCGCCGGACGCGGTGACAGCGGCATCGAAGGCGCCATCGCTAGGCGTCGCGGCGAACCATCAGCCAGGCGCCGATGACCAGCGCGGCGAGCGCGTAGAGGCAGAGCACGCCGAATCCGGCCCACGGGCTGAGCGTCCAGTCACTTCCCGGGGAGCTGACGACGGAAGCCATGGTGTCGCCGATCTGAAGGGGCAGGCAGTTGAGGATCGGGTGGCTGAAGGAGGAGGGCAGTGCATCGAGTGTGATGGGGAGGACGAGTAGCGTTCCCACGTAAGCGGTGATGGCCCCTGCGGTGTACCGGATGATGGTCGCCAGGCCGAGAGCAAAGAGGCCAAGGACCGGGATGATCAGTCCGCTGCCCACCACGGCGCGCAGGACACCGGGCTGACCTAGCGAGGCGTGCCGGGCAGGGCTCGACAGCAACGCCTGCGCGATGAAGAACGCCCCGAATGAGAGGACTTGACCGGCAACTGCGGCGACCATCGCGAACACGGCCGCCTTCGCTGCCACGATGAGCGGCCGGTTCGGAATGGCGGCGAGCGTCGCCCGGATCGTCCCGGTCCCGTATTCGGCGCTCATGACCATGACGCCGAGCACGCCGATCACGAGCTGCCCGAAGAGCAGCCCCCGCAGGCTGATGCTGGTCGGGTCGAAGGTAGCTCGCTGGCTGGCAGGGAACGTGTGCCACTGAGCGGGGATCACCGCACCTGCGATGATGGCGATGCCGAGGGTGATGACCGTCATTGCGGTGAGGGTCCAGATCGTCGAGCGGACGGACCGCATCTTGATCCATTCGGCTCCCATCACGCTGGAGACCCGGTAGTGCAGGCCTGCCTTCGGCGGTGAAACGGAGGTCGCGACGGTCATCAGTTCCTGCCTTCCTGGGACGAGGTGATGGCACTGGCTGCGGTAACCAGCTGGGCGGGGCCGGCGGAGCCGTGGTATTCGACACTGTCACGGGTCAGCTCCATGAAGGCCTCCTCTAGTGAGGCTTGTACTGCTCCAGAACTCTGCGCATGGCCTGTGAGCTGCGATTTGGCGGGGTAGACGGGTTGCGGCAAGATCGCGGCTTGTGCTTGTCCGTCTGCTGTATTTGATCATGTTCAGGGTCTTCAGCTGGTTGGTCCTGCTAGGCCGCAGCCAGGCGTCCAAGGACGCGGAGATTATCGTCTTGCGTCATGAGGTGATGGTGCTCCGCCGCCAGGTCACCCGGCCCAGGCCGGACTGGGCCGACCGCGCGATCCTGGCCGCGCTGGGCCGGCTGCTGCCAGCCGCATTGCGCGGCAGTCGCCTGGTCACGCCGGGAACCCTGCTGGCCTGGCACCGCCATCTGATCACCCGCAAGTGGACGTACCCGGGACGACCGGGACGCCCTGCAACTAGCGCGGAGATCCGCGACCTGGCGCTGCGGCTGGCGGGGGAGAACCCCGCCTGGGGATACCGCCGGGTGCACGGCGAGCTGACCCGCCTTGGCCACCGCATCAGTGAGGCGACTGTACGGCGGATCCTCCGCGCCCGGGGCTGCCGTCCCGCTCCGCGCGGCCTGGACACCTCCTGGCGGAGGTTCCTGCGGGCCCAGGCGGAGGGCCTGCTGGCGTGCGAATTCTTCACCGTGGACACGATCTTCCTCCGACGCCTGTACGTGCTGTTCGTCCTGGAGATAGCGACCCGGCGGGTGCATATCCTCGGGGTGACCCAGTATCCGGACGGCGCCTGGACGGCCCAGCAGGCCCGTAACCTGGTCATGGACCTCGCCGAGCGGATCGGCTCGTTCCGGTTCCTCATCCGGGACCGCGACGCCAAGTTCACGGCCATGTTCGATGATGTCCTGGCCAGCGAGGGCGTCCGGATCGTGAAGTCCCCGCCGCGGACGCCCCGGGCAAATTGTTATGCCGAACGCTGGGTACGGACCGTCCGGGCCGAGTGCACCGACCGGATGCTCATCTACGACGAAGCCCATCTGCGGGCCGTGCTGCGGATCTACGCCGAGCACTACAACGGGCACCGGCCCCACCAGTCCCGGCAGCAGCGGCCACCCGATCATGACGAGCAGGAGGTGGTGCCGATTGGCACGCCGGTGCAGCGCCGGAAGGTCCTCGGCGGCGTGATCAACGAGTACCACCGGGCCGCGTAAGCGAGTCACCGAAACCCGCAGGTCAGACCGGTCACGACATTTTGGAGCGGTACACGCCCGGGACAGGCCGCTGATCGCCGCGAGCTCGGGCACTGTCCACGAGTGACCGGCGTCTTCGTGTATGGCCTCCAGTGCGGCGTGCAGGCGTGGGTCGCCGGACGCCCGGTACCAGCGGGGTGCGGTCGCGCTGCGGCGGAAGTCGCTTCGGAGGGCGAGGACGAGCAGCACGTCGAGCAGGCGGTCGAGCACGGTCTGCTGGCCGGGCTCCACGTTGGTGAGCTCGCGGGACACCAGCACGATGACTTCGCGGAGCGGTTCGTCGACCGCGGACGAGAGCGTCAGCACGCGCGGAAGGGCCTCCAGCAGCCCGCTGGCGACGTCACCCGAGAACTGGTAGGCACCGCACAGGAACACCGTCGCCCCATGGTCAGCGTCGGCTGCGATCTGGCGGTACTGGGCCCGGAATTCGTCCGGCTCCAGGCAGCAGGCCCCCGGTTCGTGCGCGATGTGGTGAGCGGAGCCGCCGCGCACCAGGCTGATCTCCCCTGGCCGGAGCTCCACGGCATCGGCCGGATCGTCGAGCCACAGCCACGCCTTGCCACGGGTCACGGCATGCACCGCGAGCTGGATGGAGCCGCCCAGGCGCAGTCCCCACGGGGGCATGACCACTGTGCGGGCGAAGACCGCCCCGGTTGCGCGCGCCCGCAGGAGGTGGTCGTGCAGCAAGTCCACACGCCAAGATTGCGAGTAACACGCGTTGAAGTCAACGATTTGAGAGGATCAAACAATAACCTGAGCGTAATTAACATTGATCCGCTCATTATGAGGGCTGAATGCTTAAGACATGACCAACACATCCCACACAGCGCTCACCCGGGCGCGCACGCGGGCGCCCGCTACGCTCTCACCGGGCCGCAGGCCCTCACCTTCGGTGACGTCGCCGCGATCATCGCAGCCGTGAGCGGCCGGCCCGTCGGGTATAAGGACATCGACCAGGAGGCCTGGATCAGCGGGGCGATCGCGGCCGGCGTGCCCGCCGACTACGCCGTCATGCTCCGCTGGCTCACCGGTGTCATCGTCGGCGGCGACGGGTCCAAGCCCACGGGCGATGTCGAGACCGTTACCGGCCGGCCGTCAGCCAGCTTCGAAGCATTCGCCCGGCGCCATGCCGCTGCCTGGACCACTCCGGAGGACAAGTGACCAAGTACACCAGCGACAGCTCGAACTTCGGTGCCGACGGCCCCTTCTTCCGCATGATCCGGGAAGGGCTGGAGGGCCTCGCCGACGGCGAGGACTACTTCGACCTCCTGGCCGACGATGTCGTCGTCGAGTACGTGATCTCCGTGCCCGGCTACCCCGGGCGCGTTGAAGGGCGGCAGGCCGTTATCGACCTGTACAGCGGCTACGACGACTACATGACCGTGCACACCGCCGACAACCTCCGCGTCTACCGGGACCCGGAAGCGTCGGTGGCCGTGCTCGAGTACGAGGTACACGGTGAATCGGCGCTGACAGGCCGGCCGTACAACAACCGCTTCGCCTCCATCATCACAGTCAAGGACCGCAAAGTGACCCACTGGCGGGACTACCTTGACCCGATCGCCGTCTTCGACGCCAGCGGATGGCCCGAACGCTGATCGAGGCGGCCACGACCACTGATACCGCGCCTGCCGCGACATGGCGTCACGCGGCGCTTTGACCTGGGCCCGCCCACTTGTCCCGGAATGTTACGACGGTGTCCCACCGCCAAGGTGGTCTTTCACCTCGGTGATTGCCCTAACAGGAGCCGACGCCTCAGTGCCCCCGACGCCGAGCAAGGCCCGGTGACGAAGGCCGGCATAACCGTTCCCACCCTCGCCGTCCGTGGTCGTGAGCGCCTACGTCCGTGGGCTGCGCGACCCCCCGAAACGCGGGGAGCGCGGACGCATAGCGGACGGCGGCGGCCCTGAATCCCGCCTCGGAACGCATACGCGCAGGTCAGCGGCATATGACTCAGGCAGGAGGACGGAGGGCTGTAAAACCGTCGGCTACGCCTTCGGTGGTTCGAATCCACCACTTGCCACANNTGTCCCGCCGTGTGTCACCTTGTCGCGCTGTGGACCGCTGTGTTGCGGGCTCCACGGACATATAGCGGACGGGGATAGCGGCCAGGGAGCGGTGTGCGTGGCCGCTTGCTGGCCCGGATCTGGCCCGCGCATGGCCCGCGGGTGCTCTGTCCGGGGGTGTGCTCGGCTCGACGTTCGTGGCTGAGTCGAGCGTGCATCCCCGTGTGCCCGTCGGGGGGCCCGGTGCCTTCCCGGGGGGCGTGGCGGGCGGGAAGGGCGGTGTGCTGATGGCTGGAGTGGCGGTTCGGGAGAGTGTGACGTTCGCGGGCCGGCCCGATCAGGTGCGGGAGGCCCGTGCGTTCGTGGCCCGCCTGCTTGGCCCGTCGCACCCGCGCGGTGATGTTGCGATTCTCCTGGCCAGCGAGCTGGTGACCAACAGTGTGCGCCACGGCGGCTCGGCCGTGCCGGGGGAGCCGGTCACGGTCACCGTCGTGGTCTGGGATGCTGGCGTGCGGGTTGAGGTCACCGGCCGCAAGGCGGACGGCGTCCCGGTGCTGCGCCCTCCGGACGACGAAGCTGAGGGCAGCCGGGGGCTTCGGCTGGTGGAGGACCTGGCCGCCAGGTGGGGCTACGAGCGGGGCGGCGGCCAGGCGACGACCTGGTTCGAGCTCTGGGGCACGGCTGGACCTTCCCCGCCCGGCGGTGACCTGGCAAGGGGTTAGCCGGCATGTGACTGGCGACTGGCCTGGCTGGTCAGTCCCGGGTTCGGCCCGGCGGGTACATTCCGGCCCCGGCCTGCGGCTTTCCTCCGTCGTGCAGCGGGGATTGCCTGCATACACGTGTGGTCATGATGGGCCTGGTCCGGCGGGGCCGGCCGCCGGGTGCGGCCCGTCCGCAGCTTGCGTCCGGGGCGAGGCGGGCTGGGTGGCCCATCTGGTCTCGACTTTCGCGATCCGCCAGTAGGCGATGGCGATGGCCCAGACGGCGATGAACAGCCCGGCGATGGCGAACCCGGCTTTGTTGATGTCGAAGCTGGCCATGAAGTCCCAGAACCCGCCGTGGATGTGCAGTTCGCCGGACAGCAGGCCAAAGATCTCGATGGTGCCGATCAGGAACGCCACCGCGATGGACAAGCCGGTGATGACCAGGTTGTAGTAGACCTTGCGGACGGGACGGGCGAACGCCCAGCCGTAAGCGAAGTTCATGAAGCACCCGTCCGCGGTGTCGAACAGGGTCATTNNTGGTGATGGCGCGCATGAACCGGCCGAAGAACCGCCACATCAGCCCGCGGGCCTGCAGCTGGCGTTCGAGTTCGTCCTCGTCGAACAGGCCCTGGCGCATGCCGCGGAAGACCTTGACGATGCCGGCCAGAACCACGAGGTTGAGCGCGGCGATCAGGTACAGGAACGTCGCGGCCAGCGAGGTCCCGATGACCCCGCCGAGCGTCTCATACCCCGAGTTCGGGTCGACCATGGCGCCGAAGACCGCGCGGGCGGCGATGGCCAGCCCGGCCCCGGCGGCCATGATGATGGAGGAGTGCCCGAGGGCGAAGAAGAACCCGGTGCCCAGCGGGCGCTGGCCGTCGGCCATCAGCTTGCGGGTGGTGTTGTCGATCGCGGAGATGTGGTCGGCGTCGAAGGCGTGCCGGGCACCCAGCGTCCACGCGGTCAGCGCCACCCCCAGGCCGAGGCCCAGGCCGCGGAACTGGAAATGGTGCGGGGCGATCGCGAAGGCGAAGATACCCCACCCGCCGAGATTGAGCGCGGCGACGACTAGGCCCATGCCGCTGAGCCGGCCCCGTTCATTCCTCGTCAGCTTGCTGTGGTTCACCTGTAGCTGGGGGGCCGGGGGTGCCAACGGTGCCTCCTGCGGGCGGGGAGAACAGGCGGCCCCGGCGGCACCGGGCGTACCGCCCTTCCTCCGAGGGCTGGTCACGTCGGCGCGCAGCCAGGCGACCGGGCTCGTCCCCTGAAAAGGGGCTTGACCGTTGCGGGACAGCGCCGGGCTTTCACCGGACTTCGCTGCACTGAGCGCCGCCCCGGGCACCGCCCGGGGCACAACGGAACGTACAGCAGCCCTTCGCCGTCGGTCAAGCCTGATCAGCTAATCAGATATCTAGCCGTCTTTCTGGCAGACTGTCCGCATGCACCTGCTTCCCGCCGAACGCGCCGGGCAACGGATCATCGATCCGGAGAAGGTCTGCGAGGCCATCGAGGGCCTCGGCGACCCCGCGCGGGCCACCGCCTGGGCGCGGCGGTTCGCGCTGCTCGCCGACCCCACCCGGCTGCGCCTGCTGCTCGCCATCCAGGC
>PLRW01000334.1 GCA_003164955.1 Actinomycetota bacterium | reverse complement strand
TCAGTACCCCCGGCCCCGGCCTCAGCAGCCCCGGCCCCGGCCTCAGTACGCCCGGCCTCCTCGGCCGCAGAACTCTTACCCGCGGCGCTCTTGGCCGGGGCCTTTCGCGCCGTGCGCCGCTTGGACGGCTGGACGCGGGGTTCCTCGCCGGACTGCCGGACAAAATGCGGGGGCCACGGCGCATCCGGAAGTCCTGCGGCCTCGTCCCGTTCGGCCAGGCCGAGCAGCCCTTCGAGAGACCCCACAGCCGAATCCATGCCGGCCCACGGGTCGCCCATCTCGGCGAAACGCCCCGGCACGGTGTCGATCGTGAAGGCGGCGGGGTCACACCCGGCGACCTCGTCCCAGCGCAGCGGCGTCGACACCCGGGCGTCCGGGAGCGGGCGGATCGAGTACGCCGACGCGACGGTCCGGTCCTTGGCGTTCTGGTTGTAGTCGACGAAGACGCCGTGCCGTTCCTCTTTCCACCACTTGCTCGTCGCGATATCGGGGGCGCGGCGCTCGACTTCCCGGGCGAGTGCCACGGCCGCGCGGCGGACGTCGGTGAAAGGCCACCGCGGTTCGATCCGGGCGTAGACGTGGAAGCCGCGGGAGCCCGACGTCTTGGGCCAGCCGGTCAGCCCGAAGTCCTCCAGGACCGACTTGGCCACCATCGCGACGTCCATGATCTGCGGCCATTCGACGCCCGGCACGGGGTCCAGGTCGACCCGCAGTTCGTCGGGATGATCGAGGTCCCCGGCACGCACGGGGTGCGGGTTGAGGTCGATACAGCCCAGGTTGACGACCCAGATCAGCGGCGCCGCGTCGCGGACCACGACCTCGCTGGCCGTCCGGCCGGATGGAAAGCGCAGTTCCACCGTCTCGATCCAGTCGGGCCGGCTGTCCGGCGCCCTCTTCTGGAAGAAGGGCTCGCCCTCGGCGCCGTTCACGAACCGCTTCAGCGCCATCGGCCGCCCGTCGACGCCGCGCACCGCGCCGTCCGCCACCGCGAGGTAGTAACGGACGAGATCCAGCTTGGTGTGGCCGGTGCGCGGGAAGAAGACCTTGTCCGGATTGCTGACCGTCACTTCCCGGCCCGCCGCCTCCAGCACCGTTTTAGCCCCCGGCATGTGGCTACTGTACGTGAGCCAGCCGCGGTTCGTCGCCCCTGCTCAATGGCCCGGGGGAACCGGCGCAGGCGAGGAACGCGGCCGCCGGATTCTGAGAGAATGCAGGCGTGCGTACTCACGTGGCCCTGCTGCGCGGCATCAACGTCGGCGGCAAGAACAAAGTCCCGATGACCGACCTGCGTGAACTCATGACCTCGCTCGGGCACGCCGATGTGAAGACCTATATCCAGAGCGGCAACGTCGTGTTCACCAGCGATGACACCGACACGGCGAAGCTGGCCGAGGTGCTCGACGAAAAGGTCACCGAGCGCTTCGGCGTGCCGGGCCACGTCGTGGTTGTCGCACGCGATGAGCTGGCTCAGGTGATCGCGGACAACCCGTATCCAGACGAGCCCGACCCCAAGGCCCTGCACGCGGTGTTCCGCAAGTCGGACCTGACCGCCGACGACCTCGCTCGCGTCGAGACGGCCCGGCAGCGGGCCGCCGCCAAGGATTGCCAGGACGAGGTCACCGTGGTCGGGCGCACCTTGTTCCTGCACACCCCCGACGGGCTAGGCCGCAGTGAACTCGCCGCCCAGCTCTCCCGGACCAGTTCGATGAAGGCCGGTACCGCGCGTAACTGGGCCACCGTGACCAAGCTGATGGCGATGCTCGACGAGTGACCGCCCGCCGCCACTGACCGCCATCAGGATCTTTAACGGACATAGCCGCGGGTCCCCCCGGTGACGGGCCAGGTGTGCCGATAAGTCAGGGGCCCCACGTCCAAGCGGGCCTGCGCCGGGCGGGGTCATGCCCGGCAGGGCACCCCTGCGGGCTGCGTCCGGCAGGCTGCGTCCGGCGGGGGTAGGTCCGGGGCTGCGTCTGGCGGGGGCGGGTCTGGCGGGGGCGGGTCCGGCGGGGCTGCGTCTGGCGGGGGTAGGCCCGGCGGGGCTCCGTCTAGCGGGCCCTATGTCCCGGGGGCTGCGTCCGGCGGGCCCTACGTCCGGCGGGTGCGGCGGCGTACCGGTCGCGTCGGGGTCGTGTCCCCGAGCTGGACCTCGCCGGCTGGCATGCCGTGCCGCAGGTAGTAGTCCAGGATCTTCTCGATCACCTGGCTCAGTGAGCTGCCCTCCCGGACCGCCTTGCTGTGCGCCGCGGAACGGAGGGCATGATCGATCTTGACGGTGAGGTGCTTGCGCCGGCCGCTCGCCAGGGCCGGCCGCCGCCGGGGGAAGACGGACGGCGGCGGGACGTCCGGTACCTCGGAACGCACCGCAGCCGGGACCGGCTGGCGGATTCGCGCCTGCACGGCCTGGCGGCTGATTCCCAGCGCGACGGCCAGCGGACGCAGCGGCCAGCCAGCTTCGTGCAGCTTGGCCAGCGCGGCCGACAGCAGGTCGCTGTTCCCGGATTCGCGCAGCCTGCGCAGGTAGGCGGCAATGTGGTCGGGGAGCACCAGATCCCCGGCGCTCGCCACCACGGTGGTTCCCGCCGGCGGAACGATGGTCCGCCCCCGGACCTCCGCCTGCGCCAGGACTGCAGCCTGTGCCAGAACCTCCGCCTGTGCCGCGACTTCCGCCTGCGCTGCGACTTCCGCCTGCGCTGCGACTTCCGCCTGTGCCGCGACTTCCGCCTGCGCCAGGACCGCAGCCTGTGCCAGAACCTCCGCCTGCGCCGCGACTTCCGCCCGCGCCGCGACCTCAGCTATTACCGCGGCATCAACCGTCGCGGGCACCTCACGGGCTCCGGGCATGCCCCGCATCATGGATGCCTGAGGCGGCACGCCGGATACCTGATCCAGGTCGGGCGGGCCCGAAGCGGACAGCCACGCGCTCCGCTGGACGTACAGCTGGAGGCCGAGGATGACGACCTCCGACATGGTCCGGCCTTCACCGGTCAGCCTGGCCTTCAGGCGCTGCCGGAGATCGCCGTCGAGGCGGAAGGTCAGCAGCCGCCGCGACCGGCTGGACGTATCAGATCCCATGACCCCGCCCTCCTCCCTGGCCGGGCGGTCTCCATTTTATCGGCAGAAATTCGCCGTATTGAGGGTAAGTGGTTACCCGGCCGTCTCGCGCGCGGCGCCGGACACGGCGGTCAGCTCGCTGAGCGCCCGCTTGTCGGCCTGGAGGAGATGCAGGTACCGTTCGGTCTCCGCGGCGCGCTGGCGGTTGTCCCAGCCGAGCAGGTCGCCCATGATGCGGGTCACCGGGCCCACGGCGTCGGCTCCGCGTGTGCCCGTCTCTATGAACAGCCGAACGCGCCTGACCAGGACGTCTTCGACGTGCAGGGCACCCTCGTGGGTGACCGCATAGGCCACCTCCGCCCCCAGGTAGGGATGGCCGCCGGCCACCGGCTGCGCCAGCGCGGGATCGTCCCGGGTCAGTTCGAGGACCTCCTCGGTGAGCGTCCCGTACCGGTCCAGGAGGTGCTCGACCGCCTCCCACGGCAGCCCGTAGTCCTCGGCGAGCCGCTCCGCTTCGGCCGCGGCGGCGGCGAGGCCGTCCGCCCCGAGCAGGGGCAACTGATCGGTGACCGAGGCCGGCACCCAGCGGCCGAAGTCGGCCAGCGCGGCGTCCATCACGTCTCGCGCCATCACCCGGTACGTCGTGAACTTGCCGCCGGCGATGCTGGTCAGGCCGGGCACCGGGGAGTCGACCACGTGCTCGCGGGACAGCTTGGTGGTAGGTGTGCTGTCGTCGGCCGCGATCAGGGGCCGTAGCCCCGCGTAGACGCCGATGACATCCGAACGGGTCAGCGGCCGGGCCAGGATGCGGTTGGCGTGCTCAAGGATGTAGTCGATGTCCTCGCTGGTCGCGGTGGGCTCGGCCCGGTCGCCGGTCCAGTCGGTGTCGGTGGTCCCGACGATCCAGCGCTGCCCCCACGGGATGATGAACAGGACGCTCTTCTCGGTCCGCAGGATGATCCCGGTGTCCGACCGGATCGCCTCGTACGGCACCACGATGTGCACGCCCTTCGACATCCGCACCTTGTAGCCGGCCTGGATGCCGCTGAGCTCGTGTACCAGGTCGGTCCACACCCCGGCGCACACGACGACCCGCTTGGCCGAGACGTCGATGTCGCGCCCGGATTCCTCGTCGTGCACGCGTGCGCCCGTCACCCGGGCCCCGTCCGGGCTGCGCAGCAGTTCATGCGCGCTGACCCGGGTGGCGATCAGGGCGCCGTGCGCGGCGGCGGTCCGCGCGACGGTGAGCGTGTACCGCGCGTCGTCCGCCTGGGCGTCGTAGTAGAGCAGCGCGCCGGCCAGGCCGGACGGCTCCAGGCCGGGCGCGAGCCGCAGGGCCCCGCGTACGGTCAGGTGCTTGTGGTGGGGGACTGGCCGCTTGGTGCCCTCGAGGGCGTCGTAGAGCACGAGGCCGGCCCCGACGTACGGGCGCTCGACCACCTTGCGGTGCAGCGGGTAAAGGAACGAGACCGGCTTGACCAGGTGCGGCGCCAGCTTGGAGACGAGCAGGTCACGCTCCCTGAGCGCTTCCCAGACGAGCTTGAAGTCGAAGTGCTCCAGGTAGCGCAGGCCACCGTGGATGAGCTTGCTCGACCGGCTGGAGGTACCCGAGGCCAGGTCGCGCGCCTCCACCAGCGCGACCCGGAGCCCGCGTGACGCGGCGTCCAGCGCGGCGCCCGCACCGGTCACGCCGCCCCCGACGATCAGGACGTCGAACTCCCTGCTGGCCAGCCGATCGAGGACGGCGCCCCGATCGCGGGCGTCGAGCCTGCCGTTCTTGGCCATGAGGCGCTTCCTTCTTAATTATCCAAAAGCGTACTTTTGAGATGGACGTGTCGCACTGGCCTTGCCCACAGTGTATGTACATCGTCAACCTCACGCATGCGGGCCCGGAGGGGCCGATCGCGGTCACCGGCACGGTCGTGCGGTGGCTGCGCGAGAGTTCCCGCATGTTTGACGACCTTTCCGCGCATAGTGCGGAAAGGTCGTCACAGATCCGCTGATATGCGGGGGCGGGTCGCGATCAGGTCGGCTCCCGGATGCGCCGCGGCGCACATTTACCGCAGCCGATCATGGAAGTGCCCCGTTAGGGGGCCTTGGCGGACAGGATGTCGCCCAGGTTGAAGTTGACCGGCTCCTCTAGCTGGGCGTAGGTGCAGGACCCGGGGTCCCGGTCGGGGCGCCACCGGACAAACTGGGTGGTGTGCCGGAACCGGGGGCCCTCCATGTGGTCATAGCGGACCTCGACCACCCGTTCCGGCCGCAGCGGGACGAAGGACAGGTCCTTGCCCGCGTTCCACCGGCTGGTCTCCGCCTTGCGTGGCGTCCGGTTGCCCTCTTCCTGCCGGGCCCAGTTCCACGGATGGTCCTCGAAGCTCGTGAGCAGCGGCTGCAATTCTTCCATCAGCTCCCGGCGCCGGGCCATCGTGAACGAGCCGACCACGCCGACGCTGGCCAGGTTGCCCTCGGGGGTATACAGGCCGAGCAGCAGCGACCCCACGGCGTCCGGCCCGCTCTTGTGGACGCGGTAGCCGGCCACCACGCAGTCCGCGGTGCGCTCGTGCTTGATCTTGAACATGACCCGCTTGTCCTGGACGTAGGGGCCGTCCTGCGGCTTGGCCACCAGGCCATCGAGCCCAGCCCCCTCGAACTGGCGGAACCAGTCCGTGGCGGTCGGCCGGTCCGTGGTGGCCGGGGTCAGATGCACCGAGGTGCCCGCCCCGGCCAGCGCGCGGGCGAGCGCGGCGCGGCGCGCGGCGAAGGGCTGGCCGGTCAGGTCTTCGTCCCCCAGGGCGAGCAGGTCGAAGGCGACGAAATGCGCGGGGGTCTGCTCGGCCAGCAGGTTGATCCGGGACTCGGCGGGGTGGATGCGCTGCAGCAGCGCCTCGAAGTCCAGCCGCTGCCCCGTGCCGTCCGGGATCACGATCTCACCGTCGACGACAACCCGCTCCGGGAGCTCGGCCTGGATGGCGGCCACCAGCTCCGGGAAGTAACGGGTCATCGGCCGCTCGTTCCGGCTGCCGATCTCGACCTCGCTCCCGTCACGGAACACGACCGCGCGGAAGCCGTCCCACTTGGGCTCGAAACTGAACGGCCCATCGGGTATCTCGCCGACGGCCTTGGCCAGCATCGGCGCGATCGGCGGGTTCACCGGTAGATCCATCCCATCATCATCTACCAGCCGCTTTCCCATCATGCGGAGGATCGCCGATGGGGACGTATCGCCAGTTAAACGCCGGTACGCGAGGTGACTCCCGGAAGGTCCGTTAAGCGTTGTTTACATCGGCCCGTGCCTGTTTACGTGGCCGACATGAACGTGACCAGCCGGCGTGACATCGGCGCATTTCGATGGGATCGACTCACCCACGGTGAGGCGCGCCTAGGGTTCCGCTGGACCGGCGCGGTGGTGACGCCGCGGACGGGACGGGCCTGGACCGAGAGGCGAGGCGGATAGCCGGCGCGGCGTCCGTTCCACGGCGGGACAAAAGCCCGGGAGACCAGTGCAGGCCCATCCACGGATGGGGCTGGGTCCCTGGAGGCTGCGCGCGATGGATCCATATCGTCATCTCCCCCCGGACTTCTCCGCCGATGGCATGCACGACCGGTACGGCCCGGAGGCGCGGTACGCGGTCGCGGCCGAGGAGCAGCTGCCGACCACGAGGTGGGAGGCCGAGGTGGCCCGCGGGCTGGAGCTGGGCCTGCCCGGCGCCGACTCGATCATCGACAAGCGCATCCCCACCTTCTCCCGCGGCGAACTGCCGCACTTCGCCGGCATCAACACGTTCCTCAAGGCGCCCTACGTCGAAGATGTCCGCACCTGCGGGGACTACGACATCGCGATCTTCGGCGCGCCGTTCGACGGCGGCACCACCTACCGGCCCGGCACCCGGTTCGGCCCGCAGGGCATCCGCCGGATCTCCGCGCTGTACGGCCCGTACAGCTTCGAGCTCGGTGTCGACCTGCGCGAATCGGTGACCATGGCCGACCTGGGGGACATCTTCACCATCCCGGCCAACATCGAGAAGACGTTCGACCAGATCACCAGGGCCGTCAGTCACGTCTACTCCAGCGGGGCCTTCCCGGTCGTGCTCGGCGGCGATCACTCCATCGGCTACCCGACCACCCGCGGCGTCGCCGAGAACCTGTCCGGGAAGCTCGGCATCATCCACTTCGACCGGCACGTCGACACGCAGGAGACCGATCTCGACGAACGGATGCACACCACCCCCTGGTTCCACGCCACCAACCTGCCGAACGTGCCTCCGGAGAACCTGGTGCAGATCGGCATCGGCGGCTGGCAGGCCCCCCGGCCCGGCGTCAAGATCGGCCGCGAGCGCCAGACGACGATCATGACGGTCACCGACTGCGTGGAGATGGGGATCGCCGACGCCGCGGCGCGGGCCCTGGAGGTCGCCTGGGACGGCGCCGAGGCGGTCTGGCTCAGCTTCGACGTGGACTGCCTCGACGCGGCGTTCGTCCCCGGTACCGGATGGCCCGAGCCGGGCGGGTTCCTGCCGCGCGAGGTCCTCAAGTTCATCCAGCTCATCGCGGCCCGGCCGCTGGCCGGGATCGAGGTGGTCGAGTGCTCGCCGCCCTACGACAACGCCGACATCACCTCGCTGATCGCGACCCGGGTCATCTGCGACACGCTCGGCTGCCTGGTCCGGGCCGGCCACCTCCCGCGGCGGCCCACCCCGTGACCGGGCCAGACGCTCGGAGTCCCTGGTGACCACCCTGGACACGGCGGCCAGCCAGCCGGACACGATGGAGGCGGTCGCCAGGGTCGAGAACCTGTCCATCACGTTCCGCCGGGGCGCGCTGAACATCCAGGCGGTCCGCGGCGTCAGCCTGGAGGTCCGGCGCGGGGAGATCCTCGGCTTGGTCGGTGAGTCCGGGTCCGGCAAGAGCGTGCTCGGCATGTCGCTGCTGGGCCTGCTGCCGGGTGAGCCGGCCCCGGTCACGTCCGGCGCCGTCACCGTGTGCGGAAAGGACATGCTGAACGGATCGGCCGGGCTGCGCCGGGCCGTCCGCCGCCAGCATCTCGGCGCGGTGTTCCAGGACCCCATGACCTCGCTGAACCCGACGATGCGGGTCGGCCGGCAGGTCATCGAGGCAGCGGGCTCGGAGGACGAGGCGGTCCGCCTGCTGCGCGCGGTGGGCATCCCGGACGCCACCCGGCGGATGGCCAGCTTCCCGCACGAGCTGTCCGGCGGGCTGCGGCAGCGCGTCATGATCGCGATGGCGATCGCGGGGCGCCCGGCGCTGGTGATCGCCGATGAGCCGACCACGGCGCTGGACGTCATGGTGCAGGCCCAGGTGCTCGCGCTGCTCCGCTCGCTGCGCGACGAGATCGGGTGCAGCTTCCTGATGATCACCCACGACCTCGGGGTCGCGGCTCAGATAGCCGACCGTATCGCGGTGCTGTACGCCGGGCGCATCGCCGAGCTGGGCCCGACCGCGACCGTGCTGCACGCCGCCGCCCACCCCTACAGCGCGGCGCTCACCCGCTCCCGGCTGTCCCTGTCATCCGAGCGCGGCCGGCCGCTGGTGACTCTCCCGGGCGAGGTGCCGGACCCGGCGGGCCCACCGCCCGGCTGCCCGTTCGAGCCCCGCTGCGCGCTGGCCCGGGACGAGTGCTCGGTCACGATGCCGGAGCCGGTCGAGGTTGCGCCCGGGCATCTGAGCGCCTGCATCCTGCCGCCCGGCGAGGTCGCCGCCGCGTTCGCTCCCGCCCCGCCCGCTTCCCGGATCACCACGCTGGACGAGGCGGCTGCGGACGTCCCCGCTGCGCCCGCCGGCCGGCCTGCGTCCGCGGCAGCCGCCGAGCCGGCCGTGGCCGCGCGCGTGCAGGACGTCGCGAAGACGTTCCGGGTCAAGTCCGGGCGCCGCCGCGTCGGGCTGCAGGCGCTGCGCGGCGTGAGCCTGCAGGTGGCCGAGGGCGAGTCGGTGGCGATCGTGGGCGAGAGCGGGTCCGGGAAGTCGACGATGCTCCGGGTCATCGCCGGGCTCGAGCGCGCGGACCGGGGCGGCATCACGCTCGGCCGGGGCGCCGGCCCGCAGATGGTGTTCCAGGACGCCGGTGCGTCGCTGACCCCGTGGCTGACCGTCGGCGCGCTGATCGGCGAACGGCTGCGGCACGCCCACCTCGGCGCGGCCCAGCGGGGAGAGCGGGTCGAGGAAGCCCTGGCTCACGTCGGGCTGCCGGCGCACGTGGCCCGGGCCCGGGCCACGCAGCTGTCCGGCGGGCAGCGCCAGCGGGTCGCGCTGGCCCGCGCGACCGTCGTCCCGCCCGAGGTCCTGCTCTGCGACGAGCCGACCAGCGCGCTGGACGTCTCGCTGGCCGCGGTCGTGCTCAACCTGGTGGCGAGGCTGCGCCGCGAGCTCGGCATGGCGGTGCTGTTCGTCACGCACGACCTGTCGGTCGCCCGGGTGGTGGCCGACCGCATCGCCGTCATGTACCTGGGCCGCATCGTGGAGCTCGGCCCGGCGGAGCAGGTAGTCGCGAGCCCGCAGCACCCGTACACCAAGGCGCTGGTGCGGGCGGTACCTGACCTGGGCGTCACGCCGGCCGCCCTGCCGGGTGAGCCGGCCAGCCCGCTGGACCCGCCGCCCGGCTGCGCGTTCAACCCGCGCTGCCCGGTCGCCGAGCCGGCCTGCGCCGACCCGGATTTCCTGCCGCGGCTGATCAAGCTCCGCGGCGAGCAGGACCGCACGGTCGCCTGCATCCGCGCGGAGGTGAACTGAGATGGCGGTCGCCGAGCCCTACATTGCCCCGGCGACCCCGCCCGCCCGCCGGGGACGGCCGGCGATCCTCCGGGCCCACGGCCGGCTGGACGTCGCGGCGGCCAGCCTGCTCGTGCTGGTCACGCTCATCGCGCTGCTGGCTCCGGTGCTGGCGCCGCACAACCCGATCCAGCCGGTCGGACTGCCCATGCAGTCGCCCGGCTCCGGCGGGTTCCTGCTCGGTACCGACAGCATCGGCCGGGACATTCTCAGCCGGGTGCTGTTCGGCTGGCGGTCGAGCTGGTTCGCGGCGCTGGCCGTCATTGCGTCCGGCCTGCTGATCGGCGGCCTCATCGGCCTGGTCGCCGGCACGCTCGGCGGAGTCGCCGACACCGTGCTGATGCGGATCACCGACGGCTTCCTGGCGTTGCCGGCTCCGGTCGTCGCGATCGCGGTGGTGGCCGCGCTCGGGGGCGGCTTCGTGCACACACTGATCGCGGTGGCCGTCGTGTGGTGGCCGTTCTACGCGCGGATCGTCCGCGGCGAGATCCGCCTCCTGGCGGCGCGCCCGCACGTGGAGGCGGCCCGGCTGGCGGGCGCGGGCCGCCTGCGGATCGCCGTGCGGCACCTGCTGCCCGGGGCCGTGCCCGCGGCGGTGATCACCGCCAGCCTCGACGTCGGCAACCTCGTGCTGACCCTGGCCGCCCTGTCCTTCCTGGGGCTGGGCCAGCCCCAGCCCGCGCCCGAGCTGGGTGCCGACACCGCGCACAACCTCACCTACCTGCTCCAGCAGTGGTGGATTCCCGTCATGCCCGGCATCGCGGTCATGGTGCTCGCCCTGGCGGCCAATATCGCCGGCGACGGCGTGCGGAACCTGCTGGGCGACCGGTAGCGCCGGCGCAAGGAGGAGCGCGTGATCCAGCTCATCGCCAAGCGGCTGGCTGCGGCCGCCGTCATCGTCCTGGCGCTGACCGCCGTCATGTTCTTCCTGCAGAAGATCTCCCCGGTCGACCCGGTGCACGCGATGCTCGGTCCGTCCGCCTCGCCAGCCGCGATCGTCGCCGAGCAGAAGCGGCTCGGCCTGGACCGCCCGTTCCTGGCCCAGTACGGCAGCTACCTGAACGGGCTCCTGCACGGGAACCTGGGGATGTCCTACCGGACCCGCCGGCCGGTGAGCACCGACCTCGGCTCGTTCCTGCCCGCCACCGCCGAGCTGAGCGTCTACGCGCTGATCTTCGCGCTGATCCTGGCCGTGATCCTCGCGCTCGGCAGCACGCTGCGCTGGCCGGGGTCCAGCGTGTTCCGGCTGCTGCTGATCGCCGGGGCCTCCGCGCCCGCGTTCCTGCTGGGCATCGTCGGGATCCTGATCTTCTACTCCAAACTCGGCTGGCTGCCCGCCACCGGGCGGACCAGTGTCCTGAACCCGCCCACTGGGCCGACCGGCTTCCTCACCATCGACGGCCTGCTGCACGGCGAGCCGTCGGTCACCTTCGACGCGTTCCGCCACCTGCTGATGCCGGCGCTCGCCGTCGCCGCCATTCCCGCGGTCTCCATCGGGCGGGTGCTCCGGTCCAGCCTGATCGGCCAGATGCGCGCCGACTACGTGCGCACCGCCCGGGCCAAGGGGCTGACCGAACGGCAGGTGGTGCTCGGTCACGTCCTGCGCAACAGCGTCAACGCGGCGCTGTCGATGACCGGCCTGCAGGTCGGCCTCATGTTCTCCGGCGTGGTCGTCATCGAGGAGATATTCGGCTGGCCCGGCATCGGCCAGTACATGGCGCAGAGCATCCCGGCCGCCGACTTCCCCGCCATATCCGGCGTGACACTCCTGCTAGGCGCCGGATACGTCGCGGTCAACACGATCGTGGACATCTTGCAGGCCATCGCGGATCCGAGGATCAATGCCTAAGAGTGCCGGCCTGACCAGTACAGGAGCAGCCCGATGAGACCTCTGCCACCCGCGCCGCGCGCGCTGGCCACCTGCGTCGGTGCCGCGCTCGCCGCCGTCCTCGCGCTGGCCGGATGCGGCTCGTCGTCGGGGCCGAGCGCCACCGCCACGACCAAGCCCCCCGCGGGCCGCACCCTGGACCTGAGCTTCCTGCAGGACCCCGGCACCGGCGCGACCGACCCGGACGTCTACTACGCCGGCCAGGGCATCATCCTGCAGGACAACGTGTACCAGGGCCTGCTGCAGTACAAGCCGGGTACGGCCACGCCGACGGTCATCCCGGACCTGGCCACCAGCTGGACGGCGACCAAGAACAACACCGTGTTCACCCTCCAGTTGCGGCACGGCGTGGAGTTCCACGACGGGACGGCGTTCACCTCGGCCGCGGTGCAGCCCTCCTTCCAGCGGCGGCTGGCCGTGGGCCAGGGCCCCGCCTACATGGTGCAAGGCGCCACGGTGACGACCCAGGGGCCGTACCAGGTGACGATCACGCTGAGCGGGCCGAACCCCAACTTCCCGGCCTACCTCGCCTCCGCGTACGGCCCGAGGATGATGAGCCCAGCCGGCCTGGCCGCCCACGCCGGCAGCGACCACGACCAGACCTACCTGCGGACGCACGATCTCGGCACTGGTCCCTACGAGCTCACCGAGGCCAGGATCGGCTCGGCGTACCAGCTCGAGGCGTTCAGCAAATACTGGGGGCCGAAGCCGTACTTCACGACCGTCAACCTGCCGGTGATCACCGACTCGTCCTCCCAGCAGCTGCAGTTCAACAAGGGCGCGCTCGCCGCCATCCTGCATGACCTGCCCGAGCCGGCGGTGAAGTCCTACCTGGCGGACAAGGCGGCGGACACCTACTCGCTGCCGACGCAGAATTCCCAGTACTTCTACGTGAACCCGGACGCCGGCTTCCTCACCACCGCGGCGCACCGGACGGCCCTGCTGAAGGCCATCAACGTCAAGCAGATCTACGCCGAGGCTTTCACCGGCCGCGCCACCATCGCCGACCAGGCCTACCCCGCGCACATGATGCCGCAGGGCGACGCCACCCAGGCCATCCCGTATGCCACCGGACCGCTGTCGAGCCTGGCCAGGTCGCTCCCGGCGAGCCAGAAGACCCTGACGATCGGCTACGACTCATCCTCGCCGGACGGCCAGCTCATCGCCAACATCATCTCGGCCCAGCTCGACCAGCTCGGGCTGAACGTGCAGGTCCAGTCCTATACGACGGCGCAGGTCTACGCCTGGGCGCCGCCCGCCCCGAGCGCCAAGGGGGCGCCGGACGCGGTGATCGAGGGCGGCTGGCCGGACGCCGCACCGCCGTACATGTGGGCGCACATCAGCTTCGACCCCAACGGCGGCCTGAACTACCTGCACTGCTCCACCCCGCAGATCAGCAAGCTGATCAAGCAGGGCCAGGGGACCGGCAGCCTGGCCACGTTCTCCACGATCGGCCAGCTTTCGGTGCAGACCGGCTGCTGGTACAACCTGGTGAACCAGAATGACTTCATGGTCGCCCAGCCGTGGCTGAAGGGGATCTCCCAGGCCCACGTCGTCACCTACCCCTACTCCCTCGACCTGGCCGACCTCTACGCCGGCTGACCCCCGGACCGGGACCGGAGCCGCCCCCCGTGACGGACGCAGCAGCGGCCGCAACGTGCGCGATGGCGCCATTGGCATGCTGGGATGAGAAATCTGAGCGGGAGAGGAGAGGCGGATGGGCAGTGGGGTGCGGCGGATCGTTCCGCTGACGCTGGGCTGGGAGGACCTGCCGCTGAGCGTGTCGATCCACGGCGCGTCCGGCACCGAAATGCTCCGCGAGCCGGTGCCGGGGGTGCTGCTGCTGTGCGACGGCGGCTGGTTGCTCCTCGACACGGGCTTTAACACCGCCCTGATCACCGATCCGGCCCTGCGCCGCCGCTACCACGGCGACCCGCTCATCCAGCCGGTCCTGCCCGGGCCCGGCGAGCCACTCGAAGAGGCGCTCGCCGGGGCCGGGATCGGCCTGGACGACATCCACGCGGTGGCCGTCAGCCATCTTCACAACGACCACGCGGGCGGCCTGAAGCTGTTCGCCGGCCGGGTCCCCGTGCACGTCCAGCGCACCGAGCTGTCCTACGGGATGAGCGGCACCCCGGCGCCGGAACAGCACGGGATCTTCCGCGTCGACTACGACGATCCGCGGATCGACTGGCGGCAAGCCGACGGCGACGCCGAGATCGCCCCCGGCGTAACGGCCGTGCTGACCGCCGGTCACACCCCGGGCCATCAGAGCTTCGTGGTTGACCTGGACCCCTCGGTCGGCGGCGGGGGGATCATCTTCGCCTTCGACGCCGCCGATCTCACCCAGAACATCGACGACGAACTCGCGGTCGGCGGCTTCATCGACGTGGAGCCCGAGGAGACCGCGGTCCAGATCCGCAAGCTCAAGCGTCTCGCCGCCGAGCGGGGCTACCGCCTGGTCCCCGGCCACGACCCGGTCGCGTGGCCCGCCCTTACCAGCGAGATGGCCGCCCGCTGGCCCGTTCGCGCTGCCGGGTAGCCGCCCGCTGGCCCGTTCGCGCTGCCGGGTAGCCGCCCGCTGGCCCGTTCCCGCCGCCGGGTTACTTTCCGCTGGCCCGTTCCCACGCCGGGCCACCGCCCGTCGCCCCCGTTGCCGCCGCGGGGTTACCGTCCGTTGGCCTGTTCCCACGCCGGGTAGCCGTCCGTTGACCCGTTCCCCACCGCGTGGCCGTCCGCCGGGCCGTCCCAACCGGCGGATGCCTCTCGCTGATGTGCCCGGCCGGCTTGTAACCCGCGGCTCACCGCCGCGACATCGCTCTGACCTGCTCGGACGTGGCTCATGTCCGTCCGCTCACCACACCGGCGGTAGCGGTCCGAAACTCGCTTGTGATGCTCGTGTGATCTGAGTGAGATGCAGTGGCCTTTGAAATCTTGTGGTTCAAATATCCCATTTTAATTGTGATTTATCTAACAGTGATCGGTGTAAATTTGCTAATTTGCCAGACTTGTCCATCGATATCTGGTCATGCTGCTCCGGACGCCTAAGCGAAGGAGTAACCATGACAATCCGACATAAGGCAGGCACCGTCGCCGGATCGATGGCATTACTTCTGGCCGTGCTCCCGGGAATGACGAACTCGGCTGCCAATGCCAAGACGGAGTCGTTCAACCGAAGGACAGCCGGATACGCAGAGTCATTTGTCGGACGGGTCCCGTACCTTTATGGCGGAAGTTCGCCCAGCTCAGGCTTTGATTGCAGTGGCCTGGCGCAGTACGTCTACCGCCACTACGGCAAGTCGATCCCCCGCACCGCCGACGCGCAGTTCCGGTATTTCCACCCTGAGAGCCGCAGCCGGGCGTGGGGCGGTGACCTGGTGTTCTTCCACGAGAGCTCAAGCCCTGATAGCTACGTGTACCACGTCGGCATTTATGAGGGCAGTAACCAAATGGTCTCGGCGGCTGACCCGCAGTCGGGCATCGCCTGGCAGGGCATCTGGTCGTCCGACGTGACGTTCGGCACGATCACCCACTAGCCCCTTGCTCCGGACCGGACCTGGGCTGGGGCCGGGACCAGGGCCTGCAGGCATAGTCGCCGGCGCAAGGTCAGCGCGTCACCCGCCAGCGCGTTGACCAGGACTGCGGGGCCAGCCAGCGGCATGACCGTGACCCCCGGCTCGTAGCCGGACGGAAGCTCCCCGATCGGACGCCCGGCCCGGCCAGGTCCGGCCCGATCCAGTCCGGCCCAGCCAGGTCCGGTCCCATCCAGTCCGGCCCGATCCAGTCCGGCCCGATCCAGTCCGGCCCAGCCAGGTCCGGTCCCATCAGGTTCGGCCCACTCCGGTTCAACGCAGAGCAGCGACCCGGCCGTGCGGTGCCCCGCCAGCACGGCCGGGCCGAGGCTCACCTCATCGGTGCCGCTCACGTCCAGTTCGTGGCGGAGCAGCGGGCGGCCGGCCAGATCGGCGCGCAGCCGCGTCCGGCAGGCTCCGCCGCGCTCACCGTGACGGCCCAGGATCACCTCGTCGCGCAGCACCAGGGCGGCCCCGGCGGCGAGGTCCACCCTTATGTCGGTCCGGTGCCGGGCGCCACCGGCCGCGATCGTTGGTTCGGGCAGGTACTCCAGTCGCGCGCCCGCGGCCACGGTGATGGTGACGGACAGGAGGGACTCCCGCCCGTCCCGGCCGGGGAGCGCGACCGCCGCCGCGGCCGTCCGCAGCCGGAGCGCCGCCCCTTCCCGCACCTCGATCCGCAGTTCCAGGACATCCCCGCCCAGGGGGCCGGCCGCGCCGCCGACGAGGTACACGGCCTCGGCCGTCCGGCGCAGGATGAGCGGAGCCTGGGAACGCTGAACGGGAAGCCTGGTGGTGCCGTCGGCGCCACGTTCGGCGACGAGGGCGGCCGACGCTTTCACGGGCCGGGCGCGGGCCCTGCGGCCGCGACGGCCCGGCCGGGCAGGGCGTCCAGGACCCATTCGGTGACCGTCGCGGCCTGCGGATCGTCACGCAGCGAACTGAAGATCACCGGTCGTCCCTGGCGTACCGCAGCCGCGTCCCGGTCCATCACCTCGAGGCTGGCACCGACCAGCGGGGCCAGGTCCGTCTTGTTGATCACCAGCAGGTCCGATGTGGTCACCCCCGGGCCGCCCTTGCGCGGGACCTTGTCCCCGCCGGAGACGTCGAGTACGAAGATCTGCAGGTCGACCAGGCCCCGGCTGAATGTCGCGGTCAGGTTGTCGCCGCCGCTCTCGAGCAGGATCAGGTCCAGCGGGCCGAACTGCGCTTCGAGATCTTCCACGGCATCCAGGTTGGCGGCGATGTCGTCGCGGATGGCGGTGTGCGGGCAGCATCCGGTCTGGACGGCCTGGATGCGGCTCGGGTCCAGGACCCCGGCGCGGCGGAGGAAGTCGGCGTCTTCCGTCGTGTAGATGTCGTTCGTGACGACCGCCAGGCGCACGCGCGTCCCGAGGGCGCGGCACAGCGCGGCAACGAGCGCGGTCTTCCCGCTGCCGACCGGCCCGCCGATTCCGATCCGCAGTGCCCGGGTGGTGCCGGCTCCGGGGCGCGCCGGGACGTCGGCACCCCCGCCGTGGCTGTGTGGGTGGCCATGGTCAGGATGCCCAAGGTCAGGATGCCCAGGGTCAGGATGCCCAGGGTCAGGATGCACAGACGGATGGTCATGATCAGGATGCAAAGAGACGCACCTCCGCTCGGGCGTGGGCTTCCGCGTACAGGTCGAGCGCGGGTGCCGAGGGATAAGGGAGTTCGTCCCCGGCAGCCGCCGCGCCCCGGGCCGCGGCTTCTTCGATGTGGCCGGACAGCCGGGCGATCACCGCGCTGACCTCGATCGGGTCCAGGGCCAGCAGCCGGACCGCCGCACTGGCCGGGCCGGTCACCGTGAGGTACGCCGCGACCAGGGCCGCCTCGGCGGGCGCGCACCCCGCCGCCGCAGCCGTCGCGCCCAGCACGATCGCGTGGTGCGGCGGGTGGCCCGCGCGCGGCAGGTCCACCAGCCACGGGGCCGGCCACGCCGCACGGGCGGCGCGCAGCAACGCCCGTCCCTGGCGGCGTGAGGCGTCCCGCTGGGCGGGCGAGGGTGTCCGCGCGTCCGCCTCCGCGTCCAGCCACGCCAGCCGGTCCGCGTGTGGCTGGGCGCACGCAGCGGCAGCGAGGGCCGCCGCGACGACTCCGGCCGTGCCGAGCCGCCCGTGCAGGAACAGGTTCAGCGAGCGGACGTCGTAGACCGCACCGTCGTTGACCGCGCCCTCTAGTCCTCCCGAGTGCGCGTGTCCTCCCGCGGGGAACCGGGCGTCCGCCAGCATCAGCACTGCCGCGCCCGCCAGGGTCAGCCGGTCGCCGGAGTCCCGGCCCGCGCGCGGGCGTTTCCCCGTGTCGGGGCGTT